>URLJ01000050.1 GCA_900548675.1 uncultured Mollicutes bacterium | reverse complement strand
CCATCTGTATCAAATGTGATTGTATATTCATTTACTTGCCATAACGCAGTTATTGTTAAATCTTCTGCTGGCATTGTTGTTGGGATTTCTTTATCCCAACCTATGAATGTGTACCCTTCTTTTGTTGGATTAGTTGGCGCTGTAATTTCATCTTCATAATCAACTGTTATTTGTTTTAAGATATTATCGTCACTCATAAATGTGTATGTATATTGATTTCTAATATAATATACTTTTAATACAGTTGAACCATCACCACTTACAACACCTTTAACGCTTGCTGTATGACATGAAGTAAATCCAGGATAGGAAATTATTTCTGCTCGAACTTCCATTCCAGTTTCAGCACTGAATATTTTCTTAATTGGTGTTTCTAGGAAAGCTTCATTATTGAATTTTCCATTTTCTTTTAGCGGTTCATCATTGTTAAGTTTTTCGAAATAGTATTCTACAATGTAAGGAACACTACCATCTGCAAGCCATTTTACGTATAGTTCAAGATCGCCTATTGAACCTTTGGAAATTACTGTTATAGGAAGACCATCAAAGGATGCATTAGAATAGAATCCTTGGAAACTATAACCAACTTTAGCACCTGTTGTTGGTAATACTATATCATCGCTTTCAACTGTGTATTCCGTTAAAATGCTTTCAATCATTCCACCATTAGCATGAATAGTAATTGAATAAGTAATTATTTCATATTTTGCATATAACTCTATATTACCAGTCGTGCCCTTTTTAATAGAAATAATTTCATTGGTAAAGGTTTGATCAGTAAACCAACCTTCAAAACTATAACCTTTTTTATTAGGTTTTGGTATTTGATAAGTATCATCTAAAATTGTATATGTATCTTTTTCCAAAGAAAGTTCACCATTATCAGTGTAATAAGTGATGGTATATTCTACTAAATCATAAACGCCATACACAACTACTTGTTCTTTAGGAAGTACATTAAATTCGTATTTAGAATCACTTGGTAGTGGGTTTTCACTTAAGAACCATCCTCTAAATGTGTAACCTTCAATATTAGGTACTGTAATTAGTGAGGCATCCACTGCATCACCTTGTTTACCACTTATAGTTTTGAATATTTCACCGTTGATGACTAATTTTATTCCGTCAAAATGCCATTTTGCATAAAGCGTTATATCTTCAGCTGGCATACTGATTTTTTCAAATGGTTTTGTTAATTCTTCATCGACGTACCACCCTACAAATGTATAACCTGGGTATGATAGTAACTCATTTTCCTCACTAGATGAGAATAGATTTCCTATTCTTGCATTGTATTCACGAACTTTATTACTTAAATTTAAACCTTCTAAGTTTGATACGAGTAAAATAGTATAACTATTAATTTCCCATTTTGCATACAAAGTTAAGTTTTTATCACCCATAACTTCATTTTCAAAATCAAACTTCTCAATTAATTCGGCTTCTTTATACCATCCTACAAATGTATAACCTACTTTTGCTGGCGCAGCTGGTTCTGTTATCTTTTCATTAACAGCAACGCTTTTGATAGCTACTTGAACATTGCCATTCATAAACTTTACTTCTTTGTAAACTTTATCAGCTACCCATCTTCCATATAGTTCAACATTATGAGCAGGCATAACTTTTGGCATCTCTTGCTTATCTGTATAGTTTGCATTTAGATACCATCCATCAAAATAGTAACCTTCCCGACTAATGTCTGTAAAATCTTTTATTTCTTCTGCAAAATTATATGCAGTTTGTTTCACTAAAACATTATCAATATAAAGTTTTAACGTATATTCTTTAGCAGTTAAAAAGATATAAACCACTGTGTCGGTATTAATATCTTTAAAGTTGACAGGTTTATCGACGATATTTCCTTTTTCATCTTTAACCTTAACATACCAACTATATTGATACCCTTCTGGTATTTCATAGTTTCCTAATAAAATATCTCTTTCTTGGATGATTGAAGTTGTTTTTCTAGTAATCGTTGTAATCACTTCTCCTGTTGCCTCATCCTTAAAAGTAACAGTGTATTCTTTAACATCAACAGGAGTATGATTGAAACTACATCCTGCAACTAAAAAGAATACTAAACAAAGTATCATTGTAAAAAATAATTTTAAAGATTTTTTGAAAGTAATCTTCATATTTTGTTCTCCTTTTTTTGGTAAAATGGTATTTTATGCCATTGTTTTAACCTTTTACTTTCTTATTATACCATAAAAAGATATTTCAAGCAATTAAACTTAATTTGTTTTTGATATTTAATGTTCGTGTACACTAGATTGTGTACACGAACACTGACGGTTTGTCAATCATCGTATGGGTTTTGAGAAAGGACTCT
>URLJ01000049.1 GCA_900548675.1 uncultured Mollicutes bacterium | reverse complement strand
TTGCGGAAAATTTGTCTCGAATTCGGTTGTCGTAGCCCGCTACGACGCCCTCATCCGAGAAAAATTTCTCACAAACTGTGACGCACATCTTGCAGAAAGCATTTTCCAAACACGCTCTAGAATAAGATTTTGAACAAAATGAGAATATTTTGAATTTTCTGCGGAATTTCCTTATAATTGTGCGAAAATAACAGAAGTTATTGTCTTGTTTCAGATGCATATTTTCGTTAAAATAGCAATATCAAATAACAGTTCAGAAAAACAGGCTGGTTAATCTGAACAGGAGCGAAGAAAAAAGTATAAGGAGGAAAATGGAATGAAGATGAAGAAAGTGATAGCGTTATCATGCGCAGCAGCTATGGTTCTTGGTGCAGTACCGGTATTTGCAGCTGAGACAGATGTAAACGAGGATATTTCCGGTTCCATCACCATATGGGAACATGAGTACAGCTTTGAAGAAGCTTTAAAGGCTGTTGCTGATGAAGCTATTAAGAGAAAGACTGGCGCTAGGGGATTAAGAGCTATTCTAGAAGATATATTGGTTGATGTAATGTTTGAAGTTCCTTCAGATGAAAATGTATATAAGGTTATCATTACTGAAGAAGCAATCAAAGAAAAAAAGCAACCAGAATTACTTAGATTAGCAGAGAATGAAACAAGACCAGCTATAAAAGTTAAAAAAGCAAAAAAGAAAAAAGGTGTTGAAACAGCTTAATTTTTCAAGGATATTACAAAATAATTATTTATTTTGTAATATCTTTTTTTAAAGTACAGGAAAGTATAAAATTTTCGATGGCTGAAAGTTAGATGTTATCTAGCATTCAGCCTTTAAATATGTTAAATTTATTAATTATAAATTAGAGGTTTTTACATATGAAAAAAGGTAAAATAAAAATAATACTAGAAGATCACTGGCATGGGTTCTTAAAAATATATGAAAATAAAATTAGGTCTAATGTTAAAAAAGAAGTTGAAAAAGTTTTAAAATGTAAAGATACAAAATATGGCTTTATTGAATTAAAATGTGATAAATGCAACACTAAAAAGAAGATTGGCTTTACATGTAAAAGTAGATTTTGTACTTCTTGTGGAAAGATTTATACAGATAATTGGATTGATAATATGTTAGGAAATCTAATAAATGTCAAGCATAGACATATAGTTTTTACTATACCAGAAGAGTTAAGAAAGTTCTTTGGAATAGATAGGCAAAGGCTTAAGATATTACCGAAATGCGCAGCTAGAGCTGTTACGAGTTGGATGCATAGTTTAAATAAAAAAGAAGAATTTACACCGGGAATAGTAACTGTAATACATACATTTGGAAGAGATTTAAAATGGAACCCACATGTACATATGATGGTTACGGAAGGTGGAAAAGGAAACATAACTGAATGGAGACATATACGACACATATCTTATGAATCATTAAGAAAAAGATGGCAAAAAATTTTGTTAGATGAAATAACCAATATAAGTGGGAATACAAAGGAAGTAAAATTGATAAAAAATAAATTGTATAAAGAAAAGGTTAAAGGATTTTATGTTCATGCTAAGACGGAGATAAAATCAGCTAAAATAGCAGCAAAATATGTGGGGAGATATGTTGGACGTCCTGCGATAGCGGAATCAAGAATACTTAAATATGATGGTAAAAATGTAACTTATAAATATACTAGACATGAAGATAATAAGGTTATAGTTGAGACTGTGCATGTATATGAGTTTATAAAAAGGATAATCAGGCATATTCCAGAGAAAAACTTTAAGATGATAAGATATTTTGGAATATATTCTAGAAGAAGTAAAGGAAAAGTTAATTTTATAAAAATGATAGATAAAAGGATATTAAGTATAAGAAAGTCTATAGCAAATTGGGAGAATAGAATATTAGCTATAGCAGGTGTAGATCCGTGTAAATGTCCTAATTGCAAGAATAAGATGAGATTTCATGACATTGTATATCCTAAGTATGGATCAATGAGAGAACGGTTAAGAATAAAGATTATATCAGAAAATGAAGATAAATTAGAAGAAATTCTAGAAAATTACGCTATCACTAAACGTATATTAGGTGGTAAAATAATTCCGAAAACAACGTAGTTGGAGGAGATAAAGTGAATACAGAAGAAATACTATATATTTGTACTAGTTGTGGGATTAAAGAGAATATACCTAAAGAAGTGGTTGAATACTTTGATGAGATGGATCAAAGCAATATTAATGAACCGCCATGCTTTTCATGCGAAAAGTGCGGAGGAATAATGAGGCCTAAAGAATATACTGGGGTATACGGAATAAAGTATTAATTAATAGGAAAAATATAGCATAGAACCGATGTTAGTTCTATGCCTTTTAGAATACTTAAAATTAAATTCCCGAAGGGAGCGTGGCGAAAGCCACTTTTTTATATTTTTATTATTTTAATCTAAGAATAGATGAATATTTTTAAGTTAATAATACTAATAATTAAATGCAAATGGAGGGTATTATTAAATATGAGTGAATTTTTGATTTTTTTA
>URLJ01000048.1 GCA_900548675.1 uncultured Mollicutes bacterium | reverse complement strand
GAAGAACCTAAAGAAGATAAAAAACAAGAAGAACAAGTTTATGAAACTTTAACAATGAGTGACTTCTTTGATGAATTCAAGATATAGTGTAAAATAAAGTACTTGATTTAATTAGTAAAATTTGTTATAATTAAATTGTCTTAAACGACATATAATATTAATGGACAAACAAAAAGAGCAATACCTAGCTTTGCGATGTTAGGCGTTCCTCAGTCCATATTGTGTTCTGAAGAACACCGTTTCATTAGTTGATACGGTGTTCGTTTTTGATTAAAAGTATTGGTTACTTTTAATCTCTGTGATTCGTATAGTGATCTAGCACAGCTAGATCATTTTTTATTTGAATAAACAAATATTTCAAAATACCAAACAAACATATTTACTTTGAATTATTATCATGTTATAATTATTTTTAAGAAGGAGGGATAAGTATGATTAATGCAGAATTGGTTGCTAAATATTTTCTATCAAAAGATAATGAACGTAAGTTATTCAATATGAATGTTGTCACTTATAATAATAGAAATTTTTACGAGGGAAATGCACGTTTGAATAAATATTTATTTTTATCACAAGTTGTATATTTGGCTAAATATAATAAGCGATTATTTAATGATGATTTTCGTGCATATGATAATGGACCCGTTATATTAGATATTATGAAGACATTTCCAGTATTAAAGAACGAGGAAAATTTTAGTAGCATAAGTGATAAAGATAAGATTTTTCTTGATAAAATCTATGAATCTTTAGAAAATGCAACTTATGAAGAATTAATTGATATAACTCATGAAGATCCAGAATGGTTATGTCTTAAAGAATTAACATATAATGCTCCTGTTATGGATTTGGAAAAACACATTGATGAATATAAGAAAAGATACAAAGGACTAATTGAAGCTTTAAATATATGATAAATGATTTGAAAGTGGGGCAAATATTGTGGCTTAAAGTAAGATATCAATTAGACAAGGTATCAGAAACAAAGCATCCGATGCTAATTGCTAAAATTGAAGAAAAGCATATTGAAATAATAGCAATTGATAAAACATCGGGAAAAATTCATCAATTATATCGTCCATACAATCATTATATTAATTCTCAAAACCCATATGAAACAGTTATATATGAAGACAGTTACGCTCAGTTAAACACAAAATTGACTGTAGATAATTTTCCAGAATTAATTAAATATCGTAAGACAACAGACTGTCTGTCAAAAGAAAAACTAGCTGATTTATTAGAAAACTACACAGAATATCAACAAAACAACATTTTAGACAAGGCTAGAATTGTTCATATGTCTAAAAGTGAGTTATTAGCCATTAATTGAGTGTAATTAAAATTACATTCTTTTATTTTGAAATTTTTAAAATAAATATGAATAAATATATAAATACCATCACTTCCCAAAAGATTTTCGTATTCATACTTGCATTTCTGGGTATTTTATGGTAAAATTTACTTGTTTCTCAAGGCGTATTCACTTGAAAAACCGCTCAGAATAGGTTGTAAAAGGTTAAACCTTACCTCAATGGCGCGTCTTATGATTTAAAGGAGGTATGAAAAGTGAAAGCAATTATCGTTACTGGTGGAAAACAATATTTAGTTACAGAAGGGTCAGTTTTATATGTTGAAAAACTTGATAATGAAGTTAACACAGATGTTACTTTTGATGAAGTACTTTATGTTGACGGTAAAGTTGGAACACCTACAGTTAAAGGTGCAAGTGTTACTGCAACAGTTTTAAAACATGGTAAACAAAAGAAGATTAGAGTATTTAAATACAAAAACAAAACTAAATCTTCAAGAGTAACTAAAGGACATAGACAACCATACACTAAAATAGAAATTAAGAAAATAGTTGGTTAATATGATTAAAGTTAATATTAAACGAAAAGATAATATAATAAAAGAAATAAAACTAACAGGACACGCAAAGTATGACGAATACGGCAAAGACATTGTGTGTGCAGGAGTTAGCACGTCGCTTACTGTAACTATCAATGCTTGTTTATCTTTTGATAAGAAAAGCATTACTTATAACGAGAGTGACCCATTTATATTAACTAATATAAATGAAAGTGAAATAACTAATAAATTACTAGAAAACTTAGTTAGAACTCTTAAAGATATAGAAAGTGACTACAAGAAAAACATTACAATTAAGGAGGAATAAATAGTGAAATTTTTAAAATTAGATTTACAACTATTCGCATCCCATAAAGGTGTTGGTTCAACTAAAAATGGACGTGACTCTGCTGGTAGAAGACTTGGTGCTAAATTAGCTGATGGTCAAAAGGCTACTGCTGGTTCTATTATTTATAGACAAAGAGGAACTAGAATATATCCAGGTACTAACTGCGGAATGGGTAAGGATCATACATTATTTGCATTAGTTGATGGAATAGTTAAATATGAAAGATTAGGAAAAGATAAGAAAAAAGTAAGTGTTTATGTTGTTGAATAAACACTTTTCTTATGCTATAATTTATCTAGGAAGTGGTTTTGGTGGAAAAATTATT
>URLJ01000047.1 GCA_900548675.1 uncultured Mollicutes bacterium | reverse complement strand
GGCGGCGAACGCTATGAATACGAGATTAATCAGCTCCTGACATGCACCAAAACGCATGTGCCGATAATCGAGCACACCATAGAGACCGTGTATCTTAATAAGAATGAGACTTCTCATTTCAACACTGTAAAGGATTCGTGGCGGATATACAAAAGGATTTTTAACTAAATTTATTAGTCTTGCTAATTCATTATGTGGTTTTGTGTTTTCATTACTATTTTGTAAAAGATTATCAGAGGGATTTACCTACAAAATATGGGGAGATACACTAACGGAAAAGTTTAAGGCTAATATTATGGCTAAGAATCCGGATGTTACCTCAACGAAGGATCTTTTAGATAAAATAGGGTTACCATCATTTATTACTAACAATATTGATATTAATCTTGATGTTAATAATGCCTATTATTCACTTGGTAAGGCATGTGCAACGTTTGTTTGTGTTGTAATTTCATTCTTTATTCTTTTTATTGGCGTAAGTGTTTTATGCTTTTTATTGAAATTACTTGTAGCAGCGTGTCGACAATCAAAGATTATTCGCTTTTTAGATGGAATTTTAGGTGTACTATTTTATTTAATTTTAACCTATTTGGGTGTATGTCTTTTATTGTTTGTATTAACATTCATAATGCAATCAAGTGGCTTGAATGGGGTCCAGCAGTGGATTATTAATGATTTTCAGCTTCAATCAGATAAATGGAGGCTAACTAAGTTTTTGTATCAAAATAATCTTATTGGTAATTTCTTTAGAATATTCTTTTAAATTAGGAGCTATTAATTTAGCTCTTTTTTAAATCTACTAAAATATTTTAAAAAAGTTTTTTACATATTTATTAAAAATGATATAATTGTAATTGTAAATACTAAAGAAAGGAATAATAGGTATATTACATGAAATTAAATGAACGCGTTTTTGAAGTTTTAAACGGAGAACCAGTTGAGGTTCAAAATTTAGATGGTCATGAGGTAAAAATTTATATTTTAGATGACTATCCTGATGTTTTAAACGAATTTGTAAACAAAGGAAAGTTTGCGGTATGGTCTTGTGTAGATGGCACAAATTATAAGCTTGCGATTGAAAAGGGTTATTATGATGAATTACGTGAGCTTTATAGTGACAAAGTAAATGATACTTGGCTAAAGTTTTGGGATGAATGTGAAAAGATTTCTTCAACATTCTCAAAGAAAATTGTTCTTCCTGCAACTGCCGTAATTATTGTAATCTTTGTTGTGCTTATGGCACTTTCAAATAAGATGCCAGGTAAACTTGGTACTTATTTAACTCTTGGCCTTGCAATTTTTTATGTGCTAGTTATTTTAATTTTAAGAAAATTAACTACTAATAAGATTAATATTGCTAATCAAAATGCTCTTGCAGTTATAAAGAAAAATCTAGGAGAAGCTCATTTTAATGACTTACTTGAACGTCAAAGAAATTATATTGATGCTTATTATGACACTTTAAGTGCTAAGGAAGAAGCTGAAGCTTCAGCAAATGAAGAAAATGTAAATGAATTAAAAGAAACTGAAGAAACAACAGAAGCTGAAAAAGAAGAATCAAATAATAATGAAGAAACTGAAGTGAAAGAAAAAGAAGTAGTAGAAACGACTGAAGAAGCATCTAATGAAACTTCTAAAAATGAATAAAAATTAAAATATAGAAAATTATAAAGTTTGGAATAGTAAAAAAATTAGGTAGGTTAAATATGGCAACAAATAAGATAGATACGAAAAATATTAATGCTTTAAGAGTTTTAGGTGTTGATATGATAAACAAGGCGAAAAGTGGTCACCCTGGTATTGTCCTTGGTGCAGCACCAATTTTGTATACACTTTTTACAAGATTTATTAATATCGACCCTGAAAATCCGGAATGGTGGAATCGTGATCGCTTTATCCTATCTGCAGGACATGGTAGTGCATTGCTTTATGCATTATACCATTTATGCGGATATGCAATTTCAATGGATGATTTAAAAAGCTTCCGTCAGCTTGGAAGCCTAACTCCTGGACATCCTGAGTATCGTCATACTCCTGGTGTGGAAATGACAACTGGGCCTCTTGGTCAAGGTATTGCAACAGCATGTGGTATGGCATTTGCTCAAAACTTTATGTCTGAGCGTTTTGATAAAACAAGCTATCCTATTTGTAATCATAAAACATATGTTCTTTGTGGTGATGGAGACCTTCAGGAGGGTATTGCCCAGGAGGCAATGTCTCTTGCTGGTCATCTTAAGCTTGATAATTTAGTTCTTTTATATGATTCTAATGATATTCAGCTTGATGGTCCTGTTGCCCTTGACAATACAGAAAATGTTAAGCAAAAGACTGAGGCTATGGGCTGGAAATATTTCTTTGTAGCTGATGGAAATGATGTAGAAGAGATTGCTAGCGCTATTGAACTCGCAAATAAAACCGAAGGCCCAGTTATTATTGAAATAAAGACTAAGATTGGCTTTGGTGCTCCAAATGAGGGTACAAATGCTGTTCATGGTGCACCTATTGGTGAGGAAAATGCGAAGCTATTAAGAGATGCACTTGATTATCATAATGAACCTTTTGTTGTTGACAAGAGTGTATATGATTTCTTTTTACATAG
>URLJ01000046.1 GCA_900548675.1 uncultured Mollicutes bacterium | reverse complement strand
AACACTGTTAAAGTAACTCGCCAAAGCGCAGATACTGAGATCGTTCTTGTTGCAACAGCAACATTCGGTGAAGTAACAGATTCAAAAGAATTCACAGTTACTGTGTTACGTGATGGTTCATCATCTGGTGAAGAAAATACTGAAACTTATACATATACTCTTGAAAAAGGTGTTCTCACAACAGCAGGTGGTGAAGTAACACTTGGTAGTGTTTCATGGACTTCATCATCAGCCACATACGTAGGATATGATGGCACAAAAGGAGTGCAAATAGGAAGTAAAAATAACCCTACTAATAGTTTTACACTAACAACAAGTGGTATAGTTGGCACTATAAAATCAATTAAAATTAATGCTTCAATGGCAAAGGATGGAAGTGCTAAATTAAATGTATCAGTAGGTGGAACTAAACATGAAACAACTCAAACATTAGAAACGACTGCTAAAGATTATGAATTTAAAATAAATAACTTAAGCGGTGAAATTATAATTGAATTAACTACTTCAGCAAAAGCAATGTATATTAAGTCAATTACTATTGAGTATGTTAAATAGTTAACTAGTCATTAAAGGATTACCTTATTGGTAATCCTTTATTCCGTTTTAGTAGAATTTGTATGTTGCTAATATTGCTAAAGAATTGAAAAATAATGTAGATTTGTGTATAATGTATACAATAGGAGTGAAAGTAAATGAATAAGTATAAAATTAAATTTCTAAGTTTATTTCTTACATTTGTAGCGTTAATAAGTCTTGTGGGTTGTGCAACACAAGGAACTGTTAAAAATGTAATAGGAATTGAGTTCGTTGAAGGAAGCCTTCCAAGTGAAGCGTATCCTGAAGAATTTGATGTAAAAAATGGGAAACTACTATTAGAATATGATGATGGAACAACAAAAGAAGTTCCGGTTCTTATGAGTATGGTAGACACAAATTTGATTAATCAGATGAAGGAGCCTGGTACATATGATCTTGTAATATCATATAAGGGTTTTAATGTCGTTCATAAAATTACCATTAAAGAACATGAACCATTACCAGAAGATGTTATAAAAGAGGTGTTATATAATATTAATGCCCCTACTGAAGCAACAGATGATTTTACATTACCTACTGAATCTAATAATGTAACATTAAGTTGGAAATCTCAAAATGAAGATGTTATTCTCATTGATGAAAAGGGTTATGCATTAGTTGTGAGACCTTCTGCAACTGCAAGTGATATAGAAGTTACAATAGTTGTAACAGCTACATTTAAAGGTGTTTCTAAAGTAAGAGAGTATCAAGTAAAGGTTTTAAAAGAGGAAGCACAACTTCCTACACCAAAAGAAATAATCGATAATGCGAAAAAGTTAGTAGTTGTTCCAGAAGAAGTAAAAGATACTTTCACATTACCAGTACTTTTAGAAGGTGTGGCAATTAAGTGGAGTTCTAGTAACACATCATATATAACTATATCAGGAAGTAAAGCAACAGTAAAACGTCCTACTGATAGTGACGTTACTGTAACTCTAACAGCTACTTTCACATATAGTTCTGTTGTTGATACAGAAAAATATCAAGTAAAAGTTATAAAAAATAGTGTTAAACCTTCGCTTTACGATGGACCATATTATAATACAATTAATCTTGATAGTGTAAAAGCAGTATTAAAAGCTGATTTGCGTAAACTAATAACAGACACTCATAAAAAAAGAGCAGCATATAAATCGTTAAATACATACCTAACTCAAACTGATGTTTCACTTACTAATAGTAACAAAATGGTACTATTTTATAGCGGTATAGAAGTTGCTAGAAAATGGGATGGAGCGAAGACATGGAATAAAGAACATTGCTGGCCTCAAAGTTTAGGATGGTTTGGAACCGAAGTTGGCGCTGGAAGCGATGCTCATCACATTCGTCCTACTGATTCAACAATTAACTCTAAAAGAAGTAGTCATAAATATGGTGAGGTTCCTGATGGTAGCTTCGTTGTGAGTGGCAAGGCTACAGGTTATGTTACGACTAAATCCCGTTATAAAAATGGAATATTTGAACCACGTGATGAGGTAAAAGGTGATGTAGCAAGAATCCTTTTCTATTTGATGATTAGATATAATGAAGCAGATAGTTATAAACTAACTACTGTAGCAACTTCTGTTGAAATGCTGTTGCGTTGGAATGAAGCAGATCCTGTTGATAGTTGGGAAATGAACAGAAATAACGTAATAGAAGGAATTCAAGGCAATCGTAATCCATTTATTGATCATCCTGAACTTGCAAGTGTATTATTTAAATAATGATGGAAAATAGTTATTTATATCCAATTAGTTTGAGAGAAGAAAATAATAAACTGTATTTAGGAAAGTATTCATTAGAATATTTAGCCAAAACCTTTGGAACTCCACTTTATGTCTACGATGAATTTCATTTAAAACATAAAATGAGTATATATGAAAATAACTTTAAAAGTCCTTCATTTAATGCTAAATTTGTTTATGCTTCTAAAGCTTTTTTAACGCCTTACATTGCTAATGTAATGAAAAATGCTAATTGGCATATGGATGCAACTAGCCTTGGTGATATATATATTATGATTAATTCTGGTTTTCATCCATCACAAATAGTGTTTCATGGAAATAATAAAAGTTATGCTGAACTTGAATTTGCGATTCAAAAAGAAATAGGAATTATAGTTGTTGATAATATAGGTGAACTTGATACAATTATTGAGATTTCTAATAAGTTTCATAAAGAAGTGAAAACAATGTTTAGAATGAATCCGGGGATTGAAGCTCATACCCACTATTACATCCAGACTTCGCTTTTATCAAGTAAATTTGGTGAAAGCATTTATGATGTAGATACTATAGCGAAAATTATTGACAAATATAAGACACACAAAATGGTTAAACTTTTAGGCTTTCATTCACATATAGGATCGCAAATAACCGATCAAGAAGGTTTTTTAAAGAATGTTCATACTATGGCTGAATTTACCAAAATGATTAATGAAAAGTATCATATGGGATTAACTGATTTAAATCTTGGTGGTGGATTTGGTATTACTTATACAGATGAAGTGATTAATCTTCCCAAAGTTTTACAAGCAATTGCTTGTGAAATAGAACATAATTATGCATTCTTAAAAAACGTTTATTTAGAACCAGGACGTAGCATTGTAGGCGATGCTGGCATTACCCTATACGAAATAGATTATTTAAAAACTACATATGGTGGTAAAAAATATTTATTTATCGATGGAGGGATGACAGATAATATTCGTCCTGCTTTGTATGATGCAAAATATACTGTTCTTAATGCTAGTTGTGTTAATGATGAAGAAAAAATACTTGTTGATGTAGTAGGCAAGTGTTGTGAATCAGGTGATATTATTAGAAAAGATGTTATGATTTCTAATCCAAAAAAGTATGATATCTTAGCTGTTTTCGCGACAGGTGCATATTGTTACAGTATGAGTTTTAATTATAATAATCTTTTACGTCCTGCATGTATAGTATGTGGTGATGATATCAAATTAATAAGTAGAAGACAAGAATTAAATGATTTGTTAAAATTTTAAGCGATGCTCTTTTTAAGAGCATCCAAATGCTGGAATAGCTCAATAGGCAGAGCAATTGATCCGTAATCAATAGGTTGTAGGTTCGATTCCTATTTTCAGCACCATTTAAAAAATAGGCTATTTTATAGTGTAAATAATTTATACTATAAGATAGCTTTTTTCAATATTTGTAAAAGTTTTTGACAATTATCAACGAATGTTGACATTTAATTGATATGTAATTGATTATTTTTTGATATAATAAACATAAATAATCAAGTAAAATATTAAAAATTTTTATATATTTTTAATATCAATTAGTTGATTAT
>URLJ01000045.1 GCA_900548675.1 uncultured Mollicutes bacterium | reverse complement strand
GTAAGTATTTGAATGATAAGTTTGTTATGGCTTTTGAAATTGGTTATAAACAAGGAAAAGATATTACTAAAATAGTTAATAAATACTATAAAGATATCAACATGTCTGTGGAAAAAGATTATAGTGGTAGAGATAGATTTGTTTTTATTTGGAATCATTAGTTTTTACTAGTGATTTTTTATATTGACTTTTGTAAAAAAAGTCTATATAATACTATGTGATTTAGATGTTTTGAATTGTTTATATTTTTGGATGTCAGTAAAGGTACTGTAGGAGGTATAGCAATGAATAACAAAATTAAAGAATATCTAAATCAAAATAAATCTTTGACATTCAATAATCTTCTTTTTTCTTACATAGATGCTGAAGGTTATAAGGATGCGGAGGTTTATAAAAGAGCAGATATAGATAGAAAATTATTTTCTAAAATAAGATGTAATAGTAATTATATTCCTAAAAAAAATACTGTTATTAAGTTATGTCTATCTTTATCACTAGATAAAAATAGATTTAATAACTTACTTTCAAGTGCTGGGTATAGCTTAAGTAAAAATAATAATTTTGACTTAGTTATATCTTATTGTATAGAGAATGATATTTATGATATTAATATTATAAATGAATATCTATATACTTATGCTGGTGTTATTTTATAAAAATAACATTGTCTCTTTTAAAGAGACCTTTTTTTATCTTGGTGTGATATAATTATATACGAAAACGGAGGTAATATATATGAAAACAAATATTTCAGAATTAATGAATATAATAGCGGATGAGGAAAAGAAGTTTGTCAATATAACTTCTTATATTGAGGAAAGAATTTTCAATGAAACTATTATTGAATTAGATGGAAGGGTCAATGTTATTAAAGACTATAAGAAAGATTTCGAGGAGGCTATGAAGGAGCAGGAAGATATTTTGAAAAAAATATCTAAATTAAAAGCTACTTTATATGAAAAAAATAATTCATTTAAGTTATCTGATGGTAGAACTATTCAAGATGCTATCATTGATAATACTTATTTGAGAAGATTAAAATCTTCTTATGATAATATGTTAAAATACAAGGATTCTAAAAAGAGAATTACTGAGGTTAACAATTCTTATTTTGATTGTTATGAGGTTAATTATGACTCTGATGAAATAAGAAAAAAATCTAAGGAATTAGAAAAACAAATACAAAGAACTGACTTTGAAATATCTAAATTAAACTCTATTGAGTTTGAAATTTCTTTGTAATATAAGTGGTCTCCTTAAGTTATTTTAGGAGTTAAATTGAAATAACTATTTCAAGCCATTACTATCTATTTTAAATCTTTATATCTGTATATGTTTGGTTTAGAGATTTTTAACACTTTAAATTTATTTATTACATTTTATATTTTTATTACAGTTTACAATTAAAATTGTTTATAAAAAGTTATTTTATTTATTTTACGATATTTAGTATTTGAGGTAGATAGGGAAAGAAGCATCGTTTAGGTGCTTCTTTTTATGGTGTGCCGTGCATGGCATATATCTAGTTGGTGAAAGTCCAATACACGCGTAGGTATCAACGAAGTGTTAGGGAAGCACAAAGCATTAATGGTGACATTAGGGCCAAAGGAAGTGCGAAACAAAATCGAGGGCCAACGAACAGAAATTTACTATAAGGCTGCATAAACGGATGAGGTTGCCAAACAAACTAAAGTCCAAAAGATACCCGTAACTTTATGTAGTAAAGTAAGTGGCTAATCGAGGAAAGATATATGTCTTACCGCGGGAGGTCTTGCAAACGATTAAGGAGAACCCTATTAAGAAAATCGGTCGAAAAAGGTTTATTGCAAGAAGTCAGCAGAGGTCGTAGTACTAGGAAACTAGGAAGGACCGAATAATTTGTAGTTTTTACTACTGAAATTGGAATAGACAATAGTCAGAATAAATTCATAGGTAATAAGTTAACGTATTTAATGTATAAATCCTATAAAAGATATTAGTCTATGAGCGAAATTAGAGAGGTGGAAACAAATATGGAACTTTTAGAAAAAGTACTTTCCAAAGAAAACTTAAATAATGCTTATAAGCAAGTTTACAAGAACAAAGGAGCGAGTGGTATAGACGGTGTGACAGTAGAAGAATTATTTTCGTATATAAGAGAACATCAAGAAGAAATATTATGGAAAATAAGAAATCGAAAATACAAACCACAACCAGTAAGAAGAGTTTATATACCGAAAGAAAATGGAAAAATGAGAAAGTTAGGAATACCAAGTGTTATAGATAGGGTAATACAACAAGCAATAGTACAAGTCCTAACGCCAATCTATGAAGAACAATTTTCTAATAATTCTTATGGATTCAGACCAAATCGTTGTTGTGAACAAGCAATAATAAAAGCATTAGAATGCTTTAATGATGGATATGATTGGATAGTAGATATAGACTTACAATCATTCTTCGATGAGGTAAATCAAGATAAACTAATAGGGATTATAAGAAGAACAATTAAAGATGGAAATCTAGTATCCTTAATTAGGAAATTCTTACAAAGTGGAGTGATGGAAAAAGGAGTAGTACAAGAAACTAAGAAAGGAACACCACAAGGTGGAAATCTTAGTCCTTTATTATCCAATATCATGTTAAACGAACTTGATAAAGAATTAGAAAGTCGAGGATTACATTTTGTAAGATATGCCGATGATTGCCTTATTATGGTTAAGTCAGAAAAAGCAGCAAATAGAGTTATGGAAAGTATAACTACATTTATAACTAAGAAATTAGGGTTAAAAGTAAATGTAGAAAAGAGTAAGATAGCAAGACCTGATAATATTAAATACTTAGGTTTTGGATTTTACAAGAAAATTAATCAAAATATATGGAGACCAAAACCACATATTAAATCAATAAATAAATTTAAGATTAAACTGCGCGGTATACTAGTAAGAAGTAAAAGTATTAGCTTAGACGAAAGACTTCTTAAACTTAAACAAATAATATATGGTTGGGTTAACTACTTTAGAATTGCAGATATGAAAATGTTACTTTTGAGAGAAATAGACCCATGGGTTAGAAGAAAACTTCGAGTAATTATATGGAAACAATGGAAGAAGATAAGGAGAAGATATACTTGTCTTAGAAAACTAGGAATATCACATAGAGATGCTTATGTTACAGCAAATTCAAGGAAAGGTTACTACCATATAGCACATACAAGAGTGATAGAAGCTGCAATATCTAAAGAAAGATTAAATAAAAGAGGTCTAGTAAACTCACTAGACCACTATCTAAAAGTACATGTTATTACGAATTAAACCGCCGTATACCGAACGGTACGTACGGTGGTGTGAAAGGGTATCATATCAATAAATGTAAAATTTATTGAAAATTTACTCTATTCGATTGGTTTATATAAATGGTGCGCCCAGTAGGAGTCGAACCCACAGCCTTTTGGTCCGTAGCCAAACGCTCTATCCAGTTGAGCTATGGGCGCATTATTTGCCTTGACATATTAAATTATATACTAAAAGTATGTTTTTTTCAATAAATTTGATAAAAATATTAAAAAAAATATAAAAAATGGTTGTCAAACTGGTAAAAATGTTATATAATTAACTAGTCAGCAGCAAATCATGCCTGAGTGGCGGAATAGGTAGACGCACAGGACTTAAAATCCTGCGAGATTTAACCCTCGTGTCGGTTCAAGTCCGACCTCAGGCACCATATATGTTGGAGGAATACCCAAGTCCGGTTGAAGGGATCGGTCTTGAAAACCGAGAGGTCGTGAAAGCGGCGCAGGGGTTCGAATCCCTTTTCCTCCGCCATAGTTGTTTATGTTATCGCGGGATGGAGCAGCTCGGTAGCTCGTTGGGCTCATAACCCAAAGGTCGTAGGTTCAAATCCTTCTCCCGCAACCAATGGTTCCGTGGTGTAGCGGTTATCACAC
>URLJ01000044.1 GCA_900548675.1 uncultured Mollicutes bacterium | reverse complement strand
TTTGGGTTATTAAAATTATATCAGGATTTAGATCTTTTTTCAATTCAAGAAGTCTCACATCAATTGTAACACAACAATAATGTGCTTAGCACTTTGTCGCATACTATTTGCATTTTTTTTGATTATATATTATAATACTAAAGACATGCACGAAAGGATAAAATTATGAAAACAAAAGATTCCAAACCCTCAACAGGTTTAAAACTCAATACTAAAAATACTCTCTTTATAGGCCTTGCCTTCTTTTCAATCTTAATGCTATGGCAAGTCTATAATCAGTATTGCCCAATTTTTTTAGAAGAATTACTTAAGAATAAATATGGTGCTGATAAAGACCGGTTGTTATACATAATTGGTATAATAATGGCCGCAGACAATATCTTCGCAATATTTATGTTACCACTATTTGGAAGTATTTCAGACAAAACGAACACAAAATGGGGAAAAAGAATGCCTTTCATAGTAATCGGTATGGTAAGTGCTGCTATAGCTTTCCCATTTATCGCGGTTATGTTTATTAACAAAAATCTTATTGGCGTTATTATCATGATGTTGGTTATTCTAATCATTATGCATATGTATCGTAGCCCTGCTGTCGCTTTAATGCCTGATGTAACTCCAAAACCTCTTCGTTCAAAAGCAAACGGTATCATTAACTTTGTAGGATACCTTGGAGCCATCCTAGCTGGTGCACTCGCAATGGTTTTTCCAATTAAAAAAACGTTAGATAATGGCAGCGTGACAATAAAATATGAAAATGCTCTAATAGTCTTTATTACTGCAAGTGTATTTATGGTTATCGCGGTTGTCCTTCTAGTATTAAAGATTAACGAAAGAAAAATATTAAAGGAAACTGAAAAAGATATGGCGATGGGCGAAGAGCAAAGCCAAACTATAAATAAGATTGAAGAAAATAAACCATTAAGCAAAGCTGATAAAAAGAATTTCTTCATTTTATTATTTGCAGTATTATTTTGGTTTATGTCATTTAATGCAATTGAAACTTTTAATAGTTTATTTTGTTCACGTATCTTAGGTAGTGATGGTATCGCTGGTACCTTTACAATTATTTTAACGATTTCTTCTATCATCACTTTTGTCGGTACATTAAATTGGCCTGCAAAAAAAGGACGTAAGTACTGCGTCATAGTAGGTTTAGTATCTATTATTTTTAGCTTCTTAGCAATTTTATTCTATCTTCTCATCATTGGCGTTTTCAAAGAGCAACATGCGACACCTCAAGCTTGGCCGTTCTACTTCTTTATTGTTTATGCCGGATTTGGCTGGGCACTTATCAACGCTAATTCATATCCTATGATGGTTGAAATGGCGACAGGTAAGAATACAGGTAAATTTACAGGATATTACTATACTTTCTCAATGTTAGCCCAATCAATTACCCCAGTTTTAGTAGGTTTATGGATGTCTTTTAATAAGAGTGGCTTAAAACTTCTTTACGTATACGCTGCTATAACGATGATTATTGCTTTAGTAATTTTTTCTTTCTTCAAAGAAAATAAAAAGAATGTAGTAGTTAATAAAAAAGGGTTTGAAGCTCTAGATGTTGATGATGACTAATAATTAATATATTAAAGTCGGCTAGTATAAACTAGCCGACCTTTTTTTATTCTTCTTTCGATAAAATTTCATTATCCGTTTCATCAAAATGATTATTTACAATATACAATATCCCAATTGTTCCCTTACCGCAGTGACTCGCAATTACTGAACCAGCTTCAGTGTAATAAATATTTTTAACATACTTATGCACCTCTTCATTATCAATACTATGTCGTATGTGATCTTCATTTTCTGTAGCACAAACACCTGTAACTAATATGCAATCAGGATCAACATTTTTTAAATCCGACATAAAAAGTTCAATCATAACATTTAAGGCTTTTTTTACAGAACCAATTATCTTTTTGCCGACACTTAGTTTGCCATTTCTAACAACGATAAGTGGTTTTAGACGCAACATTGTTCCAAAAAATTTAGCTACACCTGAACAGCGCCCACCCTTATGAAGGTAGTCTAGGGACTCTACTACAAATTGACATTTAACATGTGGAGTTATTTGGTCAATTTTTTCTTTAATTTCTAATGCGCTAAGTCCCATATCACGATATTTAGCAGCTTTTATGATTAATAAACCTATTCCTCCTGATAGGTTCATGCTGTCGCAAACGACAACACGACCTTTAGGAAATTCACCAGCAGCAATCATTGCACTACGATATGTGCATGATAATTCTGAGCCAATCCCCATGTAAAAAATATCATAACCTTCTTCGATATATGGTGTAAAAAATTTTACAAAATCACCAGGAGCAGCCCCTGAGGTTTTAGGTAACTTTTTATATTCTTCAACTTTCGCAAATAATTTGGGGTTATCAATGTTCACACCATCTTGAAATGTCTCATTATCAAAAATAATGTACAATGGCATTACTTTTATATTCAATTTTTCTACTAAATCTTTTGATAAATCAACAGTACTATCTGTTATAATGACAACTTTATTCATATTAGAGCCATTTTTCTCCTTTTTTAGTTAATTCTTCAATTGCTTCAATCATTATATCACGGAATAGTAAACCAGTTACTTCTTGATTAGTTCCCTTTTTAAATAAATAATTATCCTTATCAAAGATATAGTCAACTGCCGCTACGCGATATTCTTTATTATTGTCTATGGTAAGTCCTGTGTAAGCAAAGTCATTAACTTGCATCATCAACTTAACATCTGAACCTTTCATTGTACATACTTTTATCGCATTATCGAAAGGCATTATTTCGTACATTTTTGAAATTGTTATTGGGTCACCACGATTAATTGGAAAAGCAGCTGCTCTTAATCCACCATAATTAGTGAATGCGATATCAGCATTAGTCTTTTCTTTTATCGCATTTACAGCCCAGTCAGAAATATCATAACGTGAATATAAATCGCTGCCGGCAATACCTATAACTTTCTCAAAGAATGGATTTGTTTCTTCAACAATTTTTGCAACATACTCATCAATTTCAGTATCTTTTGGGGTAGTTTCCATTGATACGTTTGTAGCTGTTGCGCTAGTAACTTTCTTTTTAACATTATCATACATTAGAGTAGTTTTACCTACATAATATCCACTTGAACCAGATTGAATAGCATAAATATCGTTATATTCTGTAACATAAGTTAAGTGAGTATGACCATTGATTAAGGCATTGACTTTATAATCACCTTCTAGTTGGGCAAGTGCATAATTAACATCTTCACTTGAATCGTGTCCTACTACGATAACTATATCAACTTTTTCTTCTGTACGTAATTTGTAGATATTTCTTTTACATTCTTCTAAAGGATGTTTAAAGTAATAATCTTTAATCATCTGTGTAGCAATATCTTTTTCTTCGCCATAGCCGATATAACCGACTATACCTACCTTTACGCCACCTCTTTCAACTACTACATAATCGTCAACATTTTGAGGGCGACCATTTAAAGATTTTTGAATAATATTGCATCCTAAGAATGGGAAATTGGCTTCGCCGTTTTCAGTATTTCCATCACGATACGATAAAATGCGATCCAAAGTCCAGTCAAATTCATGGTTTCCAATTGTCATTGCATCAAATTTGATATTATTCATTATTTTAATAATATCTAAACCATATCGATAGTTGGATAGAGCACTGCCTTGGAACATATCGCCTGCTGATACAACTATACTAACTTGGTTAGTATTTGCAGTTTCTGTTTTAATGTAAGCACCCATTCTTGAAATACCATAGCTACCTTTTGTTTCTTTTATAGCTCCATGAAAGTCATTTACAGAATAAATAACTATCTTTTTTGTATTAGGATCAATTATTTCTTCGTCATTGTCCCATTTCGCAACAAGGGTAATGTTATCGGTAATAGGCACATTAAAACTAAAAGTTTGATCATTTAGCAACCAGCAAACAAAATTAGCATCTTTCTTAGTAGGAGCTGCTGGTTCGTCAATATATTCTCCGCGTTCTACTTTAATACTCTTAACTTTAGAACCGCCTCTACTATCAAAACTAACAACAACCATATCTTTGCCATCATCACTTGATGAAAAATTGCATCCAACAATTGTTAAGAGAGCTAAAATAACCAATAAAATTTTAAATGTTTTCTTCATGATTCAATTATTCTAATGTATTAGAATTTTCCTTTCTTTCCTAATAATAGTTTTTTATCACAAACTCTTACATATCATCTTATCTAAACTTTTGTCAGACTAAGTAAATAAAAAGGTAATTAACTTGCTAAAAAGACAAAAATGATTTATAATAGTTATGCTTAATTTTGCCAGTGTGGTGAAATGGTAGACGCGCTGGACTCAAAATCCAGTGTCCGATGAGGACGTGTCGGTTCGAGTCCGACCACTGGCACCATTCGACAAATATCGTTTGATAAGACTTTTTTGTCTTATCAAACTTTTTTTATTATTTAACGTACTATTGCTAAAATAATTTTCTCTTCTTCAACTTCTTCATTTGTCATTTCATATGCATTAAGAAGTATATCAAGAGCCTTATCGGTATCAGTACCATTTGTATATATCGTCGCAATCAAGTCACCTTTTACTAACTTGTCCCCTACTTTTTTGTTAAGAACAATTCCTACTGTATGATCTATAACATCATCTTTAGTTTTACGGCCTGCTCCAAGGATCATCGCAGCTTCACCTACAGCTAAAGCATCTATATGATTGACATAGCATACCTCATCTGCTTCATAAATCAATTCAACTTCCTCTTGGGCTTTTCCCATAAGTGCGTAATTATTTATTACATCCACATCCCCACCTTGATATTTAATCATCATTTGGAATTTTTCAAGGGCAGCACCATTGGTTATAACTTCACTAACTTTTTGTTCAGCTTCTTTTTCATCTAGATACATTCCAGATACTAATAGAACTTCTTTTGACAAAGCGCGACATAATTCATCGAAATCTTTTGGGCCATTGCCTTTTAAGGTTTCAATGGCTTCAATTACTTCTAAACTATTGCCTACAGCACAACCTAAAGGTTGTTCCAT
>URLJ01000043.1 GCA_900548675.1 uncultured Mollicutes bacterium | reverse complement strand
TCCTTTCTCAAAACCCATACGATGATTGACAAACCGTCAGTGTTCGTGTACACAATCTAGTGTACACGAACAGAAATCAATAAACAAAAAAAGGCTTAACTTGAAAAAAATGCTAATATATGGTATAATAACAATAGTTATAATAGAAGTAAGGTGAAAATATGAAAAATGTATTAAATTTATTAAATAACATACCATATATGAGTAAAGCTGATCAATCATTTATGACGCTTGCTTTATTAATAATAATATCAATTTTTATAGGAGCTATAATAATTGTTGGAATTATTAAAATTATATCTGTAGCAGTAAAACTTAGAAAAGCTAAAAAGAAAAAAAATCAAAAAGATGCTTCAGAATATGCTGCTCTTTTTGGTGGCGCTAATAATATCATTAAAACAGAAAGAAGTCTAAATCGTATTTTAGTAGAAGTAATAGACCGATCTAAAGTAGATTTAGAACAATTAAAGGCTCTTCAAATTGGAACGCAGATTACAGGTAATGTAATCAAATGTTCATCAAGTGAGATGGCCTCTTCGCTTGAAAATTTTAAAAAATAATAAAAAAGCCTATTCAATCTTTATGAATAGGCTTTAAGCAATAAGATTAATTAAGTCTTTTGGTAATTGCATCAGTGAAAGAACTTTTTTCACTATCTGTTGCACCTTGCCACCAGACTTCTAGTAATACACCTAAACCAGGCAAAGTTTTTTCTTCGCCACTTGCAATCGAAGATGTAATAGTTTGCCACACATCATCATAAGTGGCACCATTAAAATTAGCCTTTACGGCTTTACGAATATCTAAATCCATATATTATCTTCCTTTCAACATTATTATGAACAAAAAAGGAAATAATATACTTGAATTTGTTTAAAGAAAGGAAATTTAATTAAAATGAATAATAATTATAATGTTAATTTTAAAGAGAAAGCCTTAGAGTATAAAGAACAAATGTTAGAAGATTTATGCGGCCTCTTAAAAATCAATAGTGTGTTAGATGAAACAACATCAAGTGAAGGTGCACCTTTTGGTAAAGGAATTAAAGAGGCACTTGATTATTTCTTGAAAATAGCCAAAAGAGATGGCTTTAAAACATATTGTGATGCAGGATATGCAGGAGTATTAACATATGGTGAAAAAGAAGATGCCATTGGTATATTATGTCATTTGGATGTTGTTCCGACTGGCGGCAATTGGAAGTTCCCGCCTTTTTCTGCAACTATTGAAGATGGCAAAATATACGCAAGAGGAAGCATGGATGACAAAGGACCAACAATGGCTGCATATTATGCCTTGAAGATGATAAAAGATTTAGGCATAGTTCTTAAAAAGAGGGTTGAGATTATTCTTGGTACTGATGAAGAAACAGCTTGGCGTGGTATAAACCATTATGCTTTAAATCATAAGATGCCAGAAATAGGATTCGCACCTGATGCTGATTTTCCACTTATATATGGCGAAAAAGGAATCTTAAATGCTTATTTAAAATCTAATTATCAAGATGACGATTTAGTTTCATTTAAAGGTGGCGAAAGATTTAATGTTGTAATCGATGAAGCAGAGGCCATTACTAAAATGAATCATCAAAAAGAATTTGTTCAGTTTTTAAAAGAATATGACTTAGATGGGAAAACAGCGCTACTTGAGAATGGTAATGTTTCCTACAAGGTTTATGGTAAAGCCGCACATGCGATGGAACCTATGAAAGGGGTAAACGCAGGAACGTATTTATTAAAATTCCTTTCAGGATTTGTTAATCATCCTTTAGTTAAATTTGTTAGCGAAAATATTCATAATGATTTTTATTTAAATAAATTAGGGTTAAATGTTACACATCCTGAAATGCATGAATTAACATGTAATATGGGCATAATTGATTATGAAAATGGCCAAATGAAAGCATCGTTAGATATACGCTATCCAATCGGATTCTCATTAGAACATTTTGAAAAAACCCTTAAGGAAAAACTTCCAAAAGAGTGTTCATATGAAATTACTCAAAATAAAACACCACTTTATGTATCAAAAAATGATGAGCTAGTACAAGATCTATATGAATCATACAAGAAGTATAGTGGTGATATGATAAATGACCCTAAAACGATTGGTGGTGGAACATATGCAAGAGCGCTTAAAAAAGGTGTTGCGTTTGGAATGGAAGCCCCTAATGCTCCATCAGTTGCCCATCAACCAAATGAATATGTTGTAATAGATGACTTGTTAACAGCAATAGCGATATATGCAGATGCTATCACAAAAATAGGTAATAAATAATGAGAAGAAGAAACGTAAAACATGCAGATGAAAGACTAGACAAATGTGGAGATTTAATGATAAATAATCCCGAAGAACTAAAAGGAAATTGGGACAGCGCATTTCCTTTAAATCAGAAAATACATTTAGAAATTGGGATGGGAAAAGGTAAATTTATTTTAGAAAATGCTAAAAGAAATCCTCACATTAATTATCTTGGTTTAGAAAAGTATAATAGTGTAATTGTTCAAGCAGCTGAAAAAATAGCACCATTGGATCTTCCCAATATTCATTTAATAAACAAGGATGCTAATAAATTATTAGAATATTTTGGTGAAAAAGAATTGGATGCAATATACCTAAATTTTAGTGATCCATGGCCAAAAGCTCGTCATGCAAAGCGAAGATTAACAAGCAAATATTTCCTTGATATATATAAAAAAATTCTAAAAGATACAGGGTTTATTGCTTTTAAAACTGATAATTTTCCTCTATACGAATATAGTGTAGAAAGTTTTAAAGAAAATGGTTACGCAATAATAGAACAAAGTTTTGACCTTCATACTGAATACACAGATATTGTAACGACCGAATATGAAGATCGTTTCTTACAAAAGGGAAACCCAATTTATTATTTAAAGGCTATTAAGGAATAAGATGAAATGATTGTAAGAGTAGGATCAAAAAATCAAGTAAAAGTAAAAGCAGTAAAAGATATATTAGAAGAGTATGGATATAGTATTATAGGTTGTGAGACAGATAGTGGTGTTTCCAATCAACCTAAAACTGATGAAGAAGCCATTGAAGGAGCGACTAATAGAGCTCGCAATATTCATAAGAAAGGCGAAATCAGTATTGGGTTGGAAGCAGGTGTGACGCTTCACAATCAAAAGCTTTTCTTAACAAATTGGGGAGCATTGATCGATGAAAATGACCAACTCTACATCGCAGGAGGCACAAGAATTGAACTTCCCGACATCTTAAAAAAAGCCTTATTAGAAGAAAAAATGGAATTAAGTGATGCGATGGAAAAGTATTTTGGCGTAATCGATGCTAAACATCATGATGGAGCCATAGGGTATTTTACAAAAAATATGATAACAAGAAATGATATTTTCACCCACATCGTAAAACTCTTGTATGGTGAATATTTAAAAAGGAGAGAATATGAAAGGGATTGTAATACTTGCTGATTATTTCGAAGATGCAGAAATGATCATGACAATAGATTTATTAAATAGAGCGAACATTAAAACTGACTTAGTTAGTATAACTGGTAGTACTTTGTTAAAAACTCAAAGTGGTGTAACAATTAAAGCTACAAAAACAATTGATGATATTGAGTTAGATGATTATGATTTTGTGTTTTTACCAGGAGGAATGGCAGTTTCGAAGACTCACCTCAAAAGTGAAATAACCCAAGGGATACTTTTGCATTTCTATTTAAAAAATCAACTAATCGCTTTGATTTGTGCTGCACCTAGTGTTCTAGGTGATATGGGATTGTTGAAAGACACTAAGTATACTTGTTTTCCAGGATTTGAAAAGTACTGTACTGATGGTGTGCATTTAGATGAACAAGTCGTAACATCATCAAATATTATAACGGCTAAAGCACTCGGTGCTGTTATACCTTTTAGCTATGAAATCATCAAATATTTAAAGGATGAAGATACAGCTAAAAAAGTTTTGAATAGTATTTATTATTAAAAAATAAGACGTTAGGATTACGTAGAACGTTTGACTTTACAAAGTTATAGTTTTGTGGTATAATATTACAGCTTGAGAAAATTCTCATTCCTTGCCTTTAAATTAAGGCTATAAACCATAAGGAGGTGTAAGTATGAAAAAATATGAAGCTATGTACATTATTCGTCCAGAGTTAGATGAAGAACAACGCAAAGCATTGATTGAAGAGGTTAATAATATCTTTACAAATCATGATTCTGTTGTTACTAAAGTTAACGAATGGGGTCTTCGTGATTTGGCTTATGAAGTAGCTAAATGTACAAAAGGGTATTATGTTGTTTTAAATGTTGAAGCTACAGTTGCAGCAGTAAATGAATTCAACCGTATCGCTAACATTAAAGAAGCTATTATCCGTCATATCATTGTTGCTGAATAGGAGGAAACGATGAATAGAGTAGTATTGGTCGGAAGACTAACAAGAGATCCTGAGTTAAGAACATCTGGTGGAGGTAATGCTTTTGTTGCTTTTACAATTGCTGTTAATAGAACTTTTCAATCTGCAACAGGTGAAAGAGAAGCAGACTTCATCAACTGTATTGTTTTCAACAAACAAGCAGAAAATTTAAATCGCTATATCCGTAAAGGTGGTTTAGTTGGTATAGATGGAAGATTACAAACACGTAATTTTACTGGCCAAGATGGTGTTCGTAGAGTTGTTACAGAAGTTGTTTGTGAAAGTATTCAATTTTTAGAACCTAAACAAACACAACAAAATCAAACAACTAGTTACTATGAATATTCTCCATATGATATGCCAAATGTAGATAATAACGCAAATCGTCGTCAACAGCCACAAACTCAACAAACTAAATCTGATCCTTTTAACGATATTCCAAATCAATTCGGTATTACCGATGATGATTTACCATTCTAAGGAGGAATAATATAATGGCACAATTCAAAAGACGTAAAAAAACTTGCTATTTTACTGATAACAAAATCGAAAAGATTGATTGGAAAGATGTTGATCTATTAAGACATTATGTTTCTGATCGTGGAAAAATCTTACCTCGTCGTGTTACAGGTACAAAAGCAATATATCAAAGAGAATTAGCAGTAGCTATTAAACGTGCTCGTCATATGGCCCTATTACCATTTGTAAGAGAATAGTTTAACTCAAATGTTTAAGCACAAAGCCAAAGCTTCTCATGAATACAAAAATGCCATGTCTAGCTTAGCTCCGTTGCTTAAACAAAGGTGTCAGACTAAAAGTAAATAACATTAAAAGAAGACTCTGTAGAAGCAGGGTCTTTTTTTGCGTTGTGTTAAGCTTATGCTTAGCTTTTTTATGCTTTGCGCAAGTATTGTGCAAATTATTAGCAAAAGGGTTCGCAAATAAAACAATGCACGATATAATGCATGCAGGTGCTTGGCGAGGAGAGGCTTTTCTGTACACTAGGGGAGAATTGGGGCTGTGCATATACATCAAATGTTTAAGCACAAAGCTAAAGCTTCTCATGAATACAAAAATGCCATGCTTAGCTTAGCCCCGTCGCTTATACAAAAG
>URLJ01000042.1 GCA_900548675.1 uncultured Mollicutes bacterium | reverse complement strand
TGAATCAATTTGGAAAAAATATTAGAATAAGTCTTTTTGGCGAATCTCATGGTGAATTCACTGGTATTACAATAGATGGTATTCCAGAAGGAATTCATTTTGATACGTCGAGATTTGATGAAATTCTTATTAAACGCCAGGGCGACCCAGATGTATCAACACCAAGACGTGAAACTAATGAATTTAAAATAATATCAGGTTATTTTGAAAATCATACAACTGGCGCGCCACTCACAATATTAATTAAAAACAATAATATCGATAGTTCATCGTACCAAAGAGGTGTTATTAGACCTAGTCATGGAGATTTGTCATATAACTTGAAATACAATCACAATAACGACTATCGCGGTGGCGGGACATGCAGTGGAAGACTAACTGCTCCTCTTGTTCTCTTAAAACCCATTTGCGAAGAAATATTAAATAAATTGGGATATGATAAAGTTAAAGTGCGTTCTATAATAAAAAAAATCGGTAATTTAGAACAAACTACTTCCATTGAATCACTTAATCTTAATACTGAAATTAATCCTTTTATAAATGAATCGTATGAAATAAAAGTTAAAGATATATTACAGAGCGTAAAAGCTAATGGCGACTCTCTCGGTGGCACTATTGAAACTGCTGTTACAGGAATACCTCAAGGAATTGGCGAACCATTTTTTGACAGTGTTGAAAGCATCATCGCACATCTCCTTTTTAGCATTCCTGGTATTAAAGCTGTAGAATTTGGGGAAGGAACAAACTTCTCCTCGATGCTTGGTTCACAAGCCAATGACGCACTAGAATATAATGGTGATAAAATAGTATTTTTGACCAACCATGCAGGCGGAATTAATGGAGGCATTTCCAATGGTAACATAATCACTTTTCGGACTACTTTCCGTCCTACGCCAAGTATAAGAAAGGAAATACCATCTATCAACACATTAACAAAAGAAAATATTATAGTCTCAACCAATGGCAGACATGATCCTTGTATCGCCTTAAGGGGCCTTTATGTCGTCAATGCTTTAACTTATTTTGCAATAACAGACTTAATATTAGAAAGAATGAAAAATGAATAATAATGATTTAAATGATTTACGCAAAGAGATCAATCTAATTGACGATGAAATTATGCCACTTTTAGAAAAAAGAATGGAAGTTTCAACAAAAATAAAAAATGTCAAAAAAGCTAAGAGCATTCTTATTACAGATAAGACAAGGGAAAATGACATTTTAAATAAATGCGCTAACTATAAGCATGAAAATTCAATTAAAAGCATCTACAAATCAATCTTTACAGAGAGTAAATTGATACAGGAAAAAAAAGATAATAATTCTTGTCTTTTAGGACTTTCACTTCCCTATACTTATTCTAAAGACATTCATAAGTATTTTCATAATGATAGTTACGATATTATTGAGACAACTAATCCAACAGAATATATAAAAAAATACAAAAATTTGAGTGTGACAACCCCATATAAAAACATATGTTTCAAATACGCACTTGAAAATGAATTCATCATTGATAGTAATGCTAAAGAAACCGAAGTTATCAATTGTATAACAAAAGATTCCGGTTCTAAAGGCTACAATCTTGATAAGCAAGCCTTTTTAAATGAACTTCTTCACTACAATATTGATATAAAAGATAAGAATGTTTTAATATTAGGAAATGGTGCTACAGCCAAATCAGTCTATGCTGCAGTTATCTCATTACATCCTAAAAGCATTATAGTTGCGGCCCGTAACATCAGAAATAATGAAATACTTATTGAAAATATCTATCAAGAAAATATTACCGATACGATCAACATCATCATTAACACTACTTCTTACGGAGTTTTTCCAAACATCGAAATAAAACCAATAGTTTATTTAGATAAATTTTCAAATTTAGAAGCTGTGGTAGATGTTAATTATAATCCAATCCGCTCTTCGTTATTAATTGAAGCGAAGAAACACAATATAAAAAGCTATAATGGCTTATATATGTTAGTTGAAAATGGACGTTTAAGTGAAGAATTATGGCAAAATAAGAGTTTTTCTGAATCTCTCACTAATAATTACGTAAGAGAATTAACTATCAAATACACAAATATCATACTAATAGGTATGCCTTATAGCGGAAAAACAACCCTTGCTAAAGAATTATCTATAATAATGAATAAAAATTGCATAGATACCGACCTATCATTAAGCCAAAAAGATATTTCTATAAAGCAACTTGGAATTGAAGAATTTAGAAAAAGTGAAACTGGACTGGCAGAGCATCTTTCAACCATTATGCCTGGGTTTATAATTTCAACAGGAGGTGGATGGATTGAAAATCGATTTAACATCGATTATTTAAAACAAAATGGTATTGTTGTTTTTATTGATACACCTTTAGAAATTTTAAATAAACACATCGATGATTCACGTCCTCTTGCTGATAATAAAGATAAATTAAAAAATCTATACATGCAAAGACATCAACTATATAAAAATGCCGCTGATATTGTTGTGCCAATAAATCACGACACTCCAATTTATATCAATGCTTTAAAAATAATGGAGAAAATTTATGAATATTATGATAATTAATGGTCCAAATCTAAATATGCTAGGAATAAGAGAACCTAGCATCTACGGATATCAAACTTATAATGACCTTTGTTTATATATCGATACACTAAGCAAAAATTACAATTTTAAATATTGTATTTTTCAAACGAATAGTGAAGGAAAATTTATAGATTACCTCCAAAATGCACAAATTGAAAAATATGACGGTGTAATAATCAATCCAGGAGCTTATGCTCATTATAGTTATGCTATAATGGATGCATTAGCGGGAATGACGATGAAAAAAGTTGAAGTTCACCTAACAGACATAACAAAACGCGAAAACTTTAGACATCTTTCTGTAACTTCTCTTAAATGTGATAAAGTATTTATGGGAGAATATTTTGAAAGTTATCATAAAGCAATCCTATTTTTAATAAAAGGAGAAACTCATGAATGAATATAAACTAATTTACACTACAACTTCTTCCCTTCTAAATGATATGGGGTTTACTAATGATCACATTCAAATTATTGCCGGTCCTTGTGCTGTTGAGAGTTATGAATCAACTTTAGAAATGGCAAATTTTTTACTTAAAAAAAACATAACATTTTTAAGAGCTGGAGCTTACAAGCCAAGAACTTCACCATATGATTTTCAAGGTTTAGGTGACGAAGGTATCGATATTTTAATTAGAATAAAAAAAGAAACAGGAATAAAAATCGTAACTGAAATTAATAGTGTTCAACAAATACCGAAATTTGTAGAAAATATCGATATTATACAGATAGGTGCTAGAAATATGCAAAATTTCGAATTGTTAAAAGCACTTGGAAAAACTGCTAAGCCTATAATATTAAAACGTGGGTTTGGATGTACTATCGATGAATGGCTTGGAGCTGCTGAATATATTCTCGCTGCTGGAAATCCTAACGTTATTCTTTGTGAAAGAGGAATAAAGTCATTTGACACTACATTAAGAAATTCACTTGATTTAGGAGCAGTTGTCTACTTAAAACAAAATATCAAACTACCTGTAATAGTTGATCCCTCGCATGCAGCTGGAAATAGCGAACTAGTTCCTGCCTTAGCATTAGCAGGCATTGCTGCAGGAGCAAATGGACTTCTTATAGAAGTACATAACAATCCTCACATTGCCTTAAGTGATGGACAACAGTCATTAAGTTACGCACAACTAAATGAATTATTAATCGCTCTTGATAAAATAGCTTTTGCGATTGACAAAGCATTATAACTACACAAAAAATCTAAACTAAATTAAAAGCTTGACGCGAATAATTATCGCATCAAGCTTTTTTAATGTTTGTATTTAAAAACTTTTATTGTTTTCTCTTTAAGACTACTAGCGCTAATCCTAACAAACTTATCATAGTTATTGTATGGTAAACATTCATCATAGAGCAACTTGATCCAGTATTAGAACTAGGATTTTCATAATTTGCAATTAAGTATAAAGATTCCGTTATAGGTGTATTAAAGTTGAATTTCTTATCATCAACATACCAACCTTTGAAATTCTTACCATCAAGCGATGGATCTTCAGGTTTAGCTAAAGTATCATTTTCTAAAACGTATCGTGTTTCTAGTATTTCACCTGAACCATCATCGAATTCTACTTTATAAATTGCATTTTCCATAGAAATATAATTGTTGCTAGTATAATCGTTTAAGTTATAACGGAAAGTAATTTTATAAGTTAAATTATCACTAAATACAGAAAGAGGAATTGTAACACCTTTATCTTCATAATAAGTATATCTTCTTTCATTTACCTCAACTGAAATAGCACTAATAGCACTATCCACATCAACATGATTAGATTTTAAATATAAGTTATTATCATCATAAGTTAGTTCAAAATCTTTAATTTCTGGCACAACTTTACTTGTATGTGCAGTACCTTTTATTGTTGAACTAAGATTTTTTTGTGTTTCTGTATCATGGCAAACAGTATATTCATATTCAGTGTTTTTAGTAAGTCCCGTAAAAGTAACTTCATTATTAACAACTTCTTTTGTTTCATTATTTAATACTACTTTAATAGCTTTTATTTTATTAAAATCAACTTTTTCTGTATTAAATTTAAGTGTTATAGAATCAGTTGTATTACTAATGCTTTCTACTTTATAGTCTTCATCTTTTACTACTACAAATAATCCGTTTGATACTGAACGTATGCTACCATCACTAGGCGAATTAACTATTTTAAATCCTTTGTCACCACGAAGAATGAATGATGAAGATCCACCACCATCTAATAAAAATGCATTAGAATAACCATAAGTTTGAAGAATAGTATTCATTTCCTCTTGGTTAGCACCATACATATTAGCTTTACCTTGGCGTCCATCGATTGTAATCAATCCAACTGTTCCATCAGGCTTAGAAGCAATAATAGTACGAGGTGCACGAGTTCTGTAGTATTCATCAGGATGATATTCAGATAAAACGCCATTTTCAATCATAGATTTGTAACAACCCATTACGTTTTCTTGGCCTTCAAATGATCCTGTGAAATCATATTGTACTCTGATGGTTACACCTGCATCCAATAAACCATTAACTTCAGCATTTTTACTTACTATTGCAAAATCTCTTCTTGTGAAATTTACATTAGTAGGATCAACTTCAGTAATTTCACCTTTTGCATAGAAATTAAATTCACCAGAACCATCGTTAAATGCTTGAGTAATTATTTTACCAGCATTACCGATAAAATATAATTTTCCATCGACAACCTCAGGGGCTGTATAATCTCTTCTTTCAATTTTATGCTCTCCATAACTATTAAGAATCTTGTTACCCTTTTCATCATAAGCGTACACATTAGTGATTTTTCCAAATAAAACGCCTACTTCACCATCTGCTATTTCAGCATTTACTTTATTTAATGAAATTTTTTCAATTATCTCATTATTTTCATCATAAACAGTTAAAACAGGAGTAGCGGTACGAGTCATTTCGCCAGCATTTAAATAAATCAATTGGTCAGTCGTAAAATCGCCATTTTGAATTGCAACAGCATCACGATATCTTACAAATCTAATCAAATCTCCTTCATGAGCTTCAATACCTACACCACTATTAGGATAATCTAAAGTTGTATGCCAATCATAAAAGTCTGCGTTTATACCTGCAAGTACTTTGTATCCTGGGTGTTTTGCTTCAAAGTCATAGGCGATACCAGCGATAGAACTAAATTCCCATTGCATATCACCTTGAATACTCCATGGAATTACAAATGTCTCTTGACCTCTAGGAACATCAACAATATTGATTTGTTGTCCATACCATTTATTTGTATCAATTCCTACAGAACCACCTAAACCTTGGTCTTTTCCATGAGGCATAGTTGTTTTAGTTTCGGCTAAA
>URLJ01000041.1 GCA_900548675.1 uncultured Mollicutes bacterium | reverse complement strand
AATCTATATGAAATAAATTGATATTAGTTCATTATCAATTAAAATAATTATGAACAATTTATATTATACGAGGAGGAAATATGACAAAAAGATTAACAGGGTCTATTACAATAACGATACTATTGATACTTACTTTAGCAGCTAGTATCAAAGCGCTAGTTCAAGCTAATAATGTAGATAAAAAAGATATCATGGAAGTAGAGGTTGTAATAGAAAATTTAAAGGTTTTTTCGAATGATAAACTGCAAGAAAATAATAAATTTAGTGATGGTGGCATGGCTACTCTTGTAGATAATAATATTGAAGTAACTTCAATGAAAACTAATGATAAAATTGAATTTGATATAAAAGGTAACAATAAAAGTAATGTTAAAGTTAAATACCGTTACGTAATAGAATATAGTGATGGTGAAAATTTAGTAAAAAATATGATAATATCTTCAGATGAATATACTAGTGAAGGTATGACATATGTGTCAAATTGGAATATGTTAGAAATAGATAAAGATGCCGAAAAAAAACATTTTACCATCTCTTTAAAGGAAGCTATTGACTCATCTAAATCGATACTAAAATGTAAAATAGAGGCAGTAAAAGAAAGTGAGACCACTAATAATCCCATTCTTGATGGTGTTAATTTATATAATATAAGTGATTTGTTAAAATTTAAAGAAAGTTTAAAAGCAGATGAAAAATATCAAACTAAAAAAGTTGCGTTGCTTTCTGATTACGATTTACAGAAAATTGTATGGGAGCCATTGACTACTTTTAAAGGTACTTTTGATGGTGGCAATCATACAATCAAAAATTTAAACATTAAAAACGATTTAGCATATGGTAATGGTTTCTTTAAAGATGTAAGAGATGGTGCCGTTATTAAAGATGTAAAATTTGAAAATGCTACTATATCAAGAAAAAGTTCTACAGAAAAGCATTATTCTGGAAATGTGTACGGAATAGTGGTTGGTTATGCATATGGAAATGTTGAATTAAACAATGTAAGTGTGATATCATCTACAATTACAGGTTATGGTAAGATAGCACCTTTAATAGGTATGGCAGCAGATAAGAATGGTACTACTAAAATAACTAATTGTACTATTAAAGCAAATACCATAAAAGCCGCATACAACGCTGCTAATATCATTGGACTTGCTCAAAATGAAGTTTTATTAAAAGATAATGTAATAGAAAACAATGAATGGATTAAAGATCAAACTGTAGTTTACACAGAATTAGATACAACACTGGTAAAAGATAATACTATTATAGTAAAAGGCTTATATATGAAGTACGAATCGGATGGTGATGTGTACTACTATAGTGCATGGGGAAAGGCCTATAATGATTATAAAAATGTCGATGATGAGTTAAAAAGCGGAGGAAAGCTTGTTGGCTTTAGTCATAATTAAAAAAAGAGCTCACGCTCTTTTTTTGTTTTTTGTTAATCTTCTTTTGGCTCTTGAAAACATATTCCAATAGTATCATTTTCAAAGACTTTACTATATTGATAAGTATTAGGACGTTCAAAATTATGAAATGATACTTTAGAAGAATTTATAGTATTAGCTTCTTTCGCAACTTCTAAGTAATAGTCAAAATATCTCTTTGGGAAAACGCGCATTATGTGACCGGTAATAAAGTTATCAAAAGGAAGCTCTTTAACTCTATTTAGCATATCTATGTATGTTCTTTTTGATGTAGATTCCTTTAGAAACAACCAAATCATTGAAATGGCAGCATCCCCTGTTAAGAGAAGTTTTTCATTTTTCAAAAGGAGGCCAATTGATCCTTTTGTATGACCTCTCATATCGATAATTTCAATCTCTATGTTCCCTAAATCTAATTTAAAACCAGGTTCAAATAAATTAACTTTAGGAAGAGGGGCAAATACATACTTGTCAGTTTCAAAATCATCATCAATTAAATTTTTTTCTTTAGCGTCCTCTAGATTTAGGAGTCTTCTTTTTTTAGAATTATGTTCGATAAATAGGTCATAATCTCCTTTAGAAATATATACTTCTGGAAATTGAAAACATCCTGCAGTGTGATCCATATGTCCATGGGTACATAAAACGATGTATGGAGTGGAAATTAAATTTTCGATTAATTGTTTCACGTTTCCTATTCCATATCCTGTGTCGACAAGTACCGCCAACTTTTCACCTTTAATTAGTGTAAAGCATGTTCCTTGAGGATCACGAAAGTGGTAAAGAAAAGGAAAGGGGTTAATTCTGTTGTACTCTATCATAAAATCCTCTTTCTATATTGTGTCTATATTATATCATAAAATTAAAAAAAAGTGTTATTTTATGAGTGAAACAAGAAAAATATCTAAGCGATTTTTTCTTTATATTTTAAATTTTTAGGCAACTTTCATTACAAAAATATGATTTTGTGATATAATAAAAACCTATGATAAATAGATTATAGGCTTTTATTAGAAGAGGAAGTAATTATGAAAAATTCAAAAGAAAAATCTTTTTTCAAAGTTAGAGAAAGTGGTTCTACTTATACCAAAGAAATATTAGCAGGTATAGTAATCTTTTTGGCAATGGTCTACATTTTACCATTAAACGTAGGTATTTTATCAGATGCTAATGGTTCCGGAATGAATCCGGAAAGTGTATTTATCGCGACAGCTATTGCCTCAGCTATTGCTTGTCTTGCGATGGGATTGATAGCTAAATTTCCTGTTGCATTGTCTGCTGGAATGGGATTAAATGCTTATTTTTCTTATACAGTTTGTGCTACTTTAAATTATACCTGGGGCGAAGCGTTAACTATTACTTTAGTTGCATCGATTATTTTTGTGATTATAACGGTTACACCAATAAGAAGAAAAATAATCGAGGCTATACCTCTTGATTTACGTAATGCCATAATAGTAGGCCTAGGTGCCTTTATTGCTTTTGTAGGTTTTAAGAATTCTGGTATTATAATGGATTCGCCTTCAACATTAGTTACTTTGGGCAAATTGGATGATCCAAGTGTTTTATTAGCCATCTTTGGTGTTATGTTAGTATTTATTATTTCAAATTTAAAATCAAAAATTTCTACTTTTGCAATTCCACTTGCAATGGCTATAACGGCCATTGTTGGCTTAATTCTAGGTGGATGTGGTATACCTAATATGCCAACATTCTCTGGAGAATCTAGTAATTTTGCATCTTTAGGAGAAACATTTGGGCAAGCATTTTTCCATTTTGATGTTTTACTTGATCCAAAAACGTATGCTGTTATCTTCTCATTTATATTCGTTAACCTCTTTGATACAACGGGTACGATGCTTGCTGTGGGAAGCGGTGCAGGCTTTATAAATGAACGTGGAGAACTAGTAGGGGCAAATAAAGCATTATTAGTTGATGCTGGTGGTGCAGTTGTTAGTGGTATTCTTGGTACTTCACCAGTAACATCTTTCGTTGAAAGTAACGTAGGTGTTGAAATGGGTGGAAGAACAGGTTTAACAGCAGTTGTTACAGGTATATTATTCTTGTTATCAATTTTTGCTTATCCTATTTTCTCCATTTTCTCACACTCTAGTGTAACTGCAATGGCGTTAATAGCAGTTGGTTCAATGATGTTTGCAGACTTAAAAAATATTAATTGGAATGATAAAATTATCGTAGCGACAACGTTCTTAATTGTTATCTTAATGATCCTCTGTTATTCAATAAGTGATGGATTAGGAATTGGCATTATCTTCTATTGCTTAATGATGTCTGCTAGCAAGAGAGGAAAAGAAGTTAATAAAGTAATTTACATAATAGCTTTATTCTATGTCCTAAGCTATGTGTTAAATATCATATTATTATAAAAAGGCCTTTGTAGGTCTTTTTTACTTATACTTTGCTTTTATTTATCATTTAGAACTTTAAGATCCGTTCTCTCATAGCGATTATGTCCAATGATACTTTTTTGTATTTCCAGCATGTAATAGCGTCATTGAGGCTTTTCTTAGGATTATCTAAAAAAAAGTCTCTAATGTATGTGTTATATTCGAATTGCTTGCCTATTGGATTTTTTATATTTTTCTTTTCTTTTAAAAGATAATAATAAGCCGCAATTGCTTCTTGATACGTTTTACCAGCATTCTCTTTTAACCATTTTTGAAAAAGAAGATTAAATGAAAAACTTTTTCCTATTTTTGATTTAAAAAAAGCCCTATTTACTTCAGAAAAACTGATATTAGGTTCAATTATTGAATTTTCGGTAATGGTATTATTGGTGCTTTTTTTACGCTTTTTAAAAGAAGGTTTTGAGATAATTCCTTTTGTAAGATATTCTGCAATTCTATTGGTAAGTTCTATTTTATTTCCTGATGTTGGTAAATGTTTTTCTTTACAAAATGCAATTAACTCCTCTTTTAAATAATAATAGCTTCCAAAATCATTTTCGCTTAAATCATTGTTTAAAATTGGTCTTTTATTCATATACTTTACTTATCTCCATTAAAATTTAAGGAAGTTTTTAATTTTAATTCTGGATTACATGAGGTTTTCCATAACTTGTAAATAATAAAAATAGGCCTATAATGAAATTTATAGGCCATATAATCTAAAGATGGTACACCCTCAGGGACTCGAACCCTGGACCCAATGATTAAGAGTCATTTGCTCTACCAACTGAGCTAAGGGTGCATGCCTATTTATTATACATTAATTTATTAATAAATGCAAATATTTTGATAGTTAAATTCTTGCTTTTTTTGTTTTTTTATGTTAAAATTAATTAGTTTTAAAACTAATTAATTGAGGTGTAATATATGAAAGATGATATTTTAAGACCAATATGTGTTATAAATGAAATTTCTAAATTATTTGGCAGTCAGATTAAAGCAATGGGGGATAAGGTAGGATTTAATCCTACATATCGACCAATATTATTTAATCTATCGCGAGAAGACGGCAAAACACAACTAGAATTAGCACGTCTATGCTATTTGAGTACGCCAACTATTAGCCTAACGCTTCAAAAAATGGAAAATGAGGGATTAATAAGAAGAGTAAGTGACACTGCGGATGCAAGACAAATGCGGGTCTATTTAACAGAAGTAGGGCGAACTTTGGATAACAATATGAGAGGGATTATAAATAATATTGAGATACATGCATTACATGGCTTTTCACTACAAGAAAAAGAACTTTTTATGAAAATGTTAGAGAAAGTAAAGATGAATGCTTTAGAGATTATGAATTATGAAAACGATATTTAAGTATTTAAAACCCTACATTGTATTTGCAATACTAGCGCCTATTGCGATGATTGGAGAAGTAGTTGCTGATTTATTTCAGCCCCAATATATGCAAAAAATAATAGATTCTGGCATAAAAAATATGGATTTAAATATCATATATAAGTATTGTCTGTATATGATTATAACGGTTGTTATAGGTGGAGTATGTGGCTTTGCATCAGCTATATTTGCAAGCATTGCTGCTCAAAAGTTTTCAAATGATTTACGTAAAGATACCTTTAAAAAAGTTATGAGTTTGTCTTTTGCTCAAACCGATAAATTTTCGACAGGATCTTTAGTAACGAGAATTACAAATGACATAACCTCTGTTCAAGATTTAGTATCAATGTCAGTTAGAATGTTTGTAAGAATGATAATGATGTTTGTGGGCGGAATAGTTTGTATGATTGGCACCAGTGTTAAATTTATTTGGGTGTTAGCCATTATCCTCCCTATTGAAATAGTGTTGGTAATTATTTTTGTTAAAAAAACACGACCGCTATTTTTAACTGTTCAAGAGAAAATAGATGATGTAAATATAACTATGGAAGAAAACGTAACAGGTACTCGTGTTATAAAAGCATTTGCGAAAGAGGATCACGAGATTAAGCGTTTTGATAAATCCAATAGAAATTTAACGGATATTAGTTTAAAAGTACAAAAACTAGGAGCTTTAGTTAGTCCTTTTCTAACTTTCTTTTTGGATGCTGCCATTATATTAATAATATACATCGGAGGTCTTCAAGTTATTGAAATTGGTAATATGGAAATTGGTGAAGTATCAAAGGCATTGACATACATCATGCAAATACTAATGTCGGTATTAAGCTTTGCAATGATGTTTAATATGATTACAAGGGCATTAGCTAGTTTAAGAAGAATTAATGAAGTTCTTGATACTAATCCATCAGTACAAAGTGGTGAATACAAACCAAATAATTTTACTGGGGATATTGAATTTAGAAATGTCGATTTTTCATATTCTAATGAATCAGATCATAATATCCTTGGAAATATGTTGATTTGTCAATGATGTGAGACCAAAATTGAAAAAGAAAAAAATCTATATGTTATAATGTGTATAACCTAAA
>URLJ01000040.1 GCA_900548675.1 uncultured Mollicutes bacterium | reverse complement strand
AGTTAATTTAGAGGCCTTTCCACCCCCAAATAATTTAAAGGTGTTTTTTCAAGAACCCCCAGTTAATTTAAAGGACCGTGATTTTTATTAATGTTATTTATTTAACCAAACTTTAGGATTAAACACTACAAGTAATGGGAAAATTTCTAATCTGCCTAGCAACATCGCTGCTATTAAAACTAATTTCGATAAAGGACTATATGGAGCATAACTACCATATGGACCTACAACGTCGAGCCCTGGACCAACGTTATTGATACAAGATGCGATGGCAGTAAAATTTGTTGTAAATGAAAAGCCATCAAAAGAAATAATAATTAAGCCAAAAGCAAAAATGAAAAGGATTAATGCAAAATAATTGGAAACATTATGAACAACCTCATCATCGACTTTTTGACCTTCAAAATGAATACTTTCAACGCTGTTTGGGTGAACTAACTTGCGGACGTTTCTTCTAAAGTTTTTAAAAAGAATTACTATACGAGACACTTTAATACCACCAGCTGTTGATCCAGCACAGCCACCAATAAACATCAAAACAACTAACACTGTTTGAGATAGTGCTGGCCAGTAGTTAAAATCTGCTGTAGCGAAACCTGTGGTAGTGATAATAGATGATACTTGGAAAAAGGCATCACGAATATTTATTAAAACACCTAGACTATTTGTTAAAGAAAGGTTAACAGTAATAATAGTTGTAGCTACTGCGATAATACCCAAATACCAAAATACTTCTTCACATTTACCGAGTTGTTTGAAATTGTGAATAAGCAAAAAGTAAAAAGCATTAAAATTAATTCCAAATAACATCATGAAAATAGCGATGACTACTTGACAATAACTATTATATCCAGCCATACCTGTAGCCTTAATCGCGAAACCTCCCGTTCCCGCTGTCGCTAACGAGCTGACAACGGAATCAAAAACAGGCATTTTCCCAAGTATTAAAAGTATAATTTGGATGATGGTTAAAACAGTATATATGATATATAAGATACGAGCTGTTAACTTAATCTTTGATACTAATTTTCCTACTTGTGGTCCAGGAGATTCTGCTTTTAAAATGTGAATATTTTGTCCACCGCTAGCAGGAAGAACCGCTAGTACAAACACAAGTACTCCCATACCACCAATCCAGTGTGTGAAACTACGCCAAAAAATTATGCTTTTTGATAAAGCCTCTACATCTGTTAGGATACTTGCTCCTGTAGTTGTAAAGCCACTTACCGTTTCAAAAAAAGCATCGATAAAGTGAGGTATTTCGCCACTAATAAGGAAAGGAAGACTACCGAATAAACTTAATATAATCCATGATAAACCAACGATTAGAAAGCCTTCACGTGCGAAGAAATCCTTTCTTGATGGTTTAAATAAACTTGTTAAAATACTTAAAATAATAAGAATAATAATGGGAATTAAAAAACTATAGTGGCAGCCATCTTTGTATATTAAAGAAACAACAAGAGGGAAAAACATAAGTGCTGCTTCTATTTTTAGAATTTTCCCTAAGGTATTAATAATCATTTTATAATTCATATTACTACCTCATGATATCAGAGACATCTTTAATGAATGAATTGCCCGTTATGATAATTAATGTATCAAGAGGTTCAATTGTATCTTTACCACTAGGAATTATAATATTATTCTCACGAATAATACATGCAAGTAAAATATCATTTTTAAATTTTAAATCCTTTAAAGGTATAGAGGTATAAGAAGTCTTTTTCGAAATTAAAAATTCAAGGGCTTCAACTTTATTATCAACTAATCGATATAGTGTTTTAAATTCGCTTCCACGGGTGCTTTCCATTCCTCTAACGTAACGAATAATATTAGAAGATGAAATTTCAACAGGTGAAATAACTGTATCAAGCCCAATATTACCAATAATAAAACCATAATTAGCGTTATTGACTTTGGTTATGACCTTACCACAATTTTGGGCTTTAGCGAAACTCGAAATAATAATGTTGGTTTCATCCATCCCTGTTAGAGAAACAAGAGAATCTGTTGAAAGCAAACCCTCCTCGAAAAGAAGTTCATGATTGGTACCATCCCCATTTATTATCATAGCTTTAGGGAGAATATCACTAAGATCATTACAAATATCTAGATTAGGTTCAATGATTTTTACAGTAATACCTGATGAGAGAAGTTTTTGTGCAGTGTAATAGGAAATCTTTCCACCACCAATAATCATTGATGACTTTAATTTATCTTTCAAGATATTTAATTTTTTAAAGAAGTCAACAATGGATTTGGCATCAGCTGTAATATAGACATTATCACCTTCATGAAGTACAAAGTTTCCTTTTGGTATAAATACTTCGCCTTCTCTACTAACGGCACATACAAGGACATTAAGTTGTAATTTTTCTCTTAAAGCAATAAGACTTTTATTATGTAGTATAGAGCCTTTTTCAATTTTGAATTCAACTAAATTAACTTTGCCATTAGCAAAATGTTCAACTTTGATGGCGTTAGGAAATTGTAGTATTCTAACTATTTCGTTAGCAGCATCAAGTTCAGGATTAACTGTCATGCTTATTCCTAATTCATTACTCATTAGCGATACTTGTTTAGCGTATTCATGGCTTGTAACTCTTGCGATAGTCTGTTTGACGCCAAGTTTTTTGGCAACTAAACAACACAAGATGTTTACTTCATCAGAAGCAGTAGTGGCTATTAAGACATTTGCTTTAGCTACGCCAGCATTTTTTTGTGTATCGTAACTTGCTCCATTACCACAATAACCCATGACGTCATATTCATTAACAATATTTTCTACAACGGTTGGTTTTGTATCAATGATTGTTATATTATGGTTTTCAAAAGATAAGTGTTTTGTAAGGGTTCGTCCTAGTTTACCAGCTCCCACAATTACAATATTCATACGAACCTCCATATGATTAGATAAACTGCATATAGTATACTCCAAAAATAAAAAATTATCAAGGTAAAGCATTGATAAAAAATAAAGGATATGTTATAATGATAGTGGAAAATAAAAGCGAGGTATATTATGATTAATTTGAAAAGAAAAATAAAGATTATCGCACTTGGTATAATGCTTTTGTTGTTAAATGCTTGTGTATATCCTGAGGCTACTCCAAAATTTAAACTTACTTTTTTAGATGACAATGGTGAAGAAATTGCGATTGTTTATGTAAAAGAGGGTGCTAAAGTTGAGGAGCCTGATGCTGAAAAAGAAGGGTATACCTTTATCGGTTGGGATCAAGATTTAACAAATATAACTGAAGATATGGTTATAAAAGCTATATACAAAAAGAATGTATATAAAGTTACATTTATGAATGGTGATGAGGTTGTCGAAGTTCAAGAAGTAGAATACAATGAATCGGCAAAAGCTCCAATCGTTACTAGAGAAGGTTATCGCTTTCAAAAGTGGGATGTTGACTATACTGAAGTTAAAAGTGATTTAGTAGTAAATGCTATTTTCTCAATAAGAGAGTATTATGTTCGTTTCACTGATGTTAATGGTAATATAATTAGTTCTCAATATGTAAAATACCAAGAAGCAGCTGTTCCACCAACAGATTATGAAGTTGAACGCTATAAATTTATTGGTTGGGATCAAGACTTTAGTAGTGTCACAGAAGATATGTTAATTAAAGGTATATATGAAAAAGAGGAAGCTGTAATTAGATTCTTTAATGGAAAAAAAGCGCTTTTTGATGATTATATTAGAACAAAGGGTGATGAATATACATTACCAGTTCCAACACTTGAAGGTTATTACTTTGTTGGTTGGTTCTTATCCGATAGATCTTTAACAGAATATAAAACAATCGCTGCTGATGATATAAACGATTATGATTTCTATGCGCGTTTTATTGAAATAGCTCCACATGAAGATACAAAAATAACTTTACCAAAAGCAACATATCAATTTACAAAAATTAATTATGTACCAAATGGTGATGAAACGTATGTATATCAACCAGAAATGCCAGCTAAAGCTCCAGGAACAGTTTCTGATTATGATTGGTCAACAGCAAATCCTAAAGTTGCTTCAGTTTCTATTTGGTCTTCAATTACAGCTAAGTCAGCAGGTTATACCATTTTAACCGCAACTTATAAGACTAATAAAAATATAACCATTAATTGTATTATAAATAGTAGTGTTGAAGGTATAAAACTTGCAACAGAAGAAGAAGCAAACAAACGGGAAATAGTAACTGCTACTTTCCTCGGCAAAGATGGTGAAGTGCTTTGTGAAAAGAAAACTATTGCTGGTTCTAGTGTAATATATCCTATTCCTCCAACATACGCAGGTTATAAATTTGTGGGATGGGATCAAAATAATTTTGACATCAGAGAAGATAGAACAATTAAAGCTTATTATGAAAAAGGTGTTAACAAATACACCGGTAAATCATTCGCAATATTAGGTGACTCTATTTCAACATATGATGGATATGTTCCTACAGGATACAAAGTTTTCTATCCATATCCAACCGGTGATGTTCGCGATGTCAATCAAACTTGGTGGATGCAAGTAGTAAACAAACTAGGTGGTACGCTCTTAAGCAATGACTCATATTCTGGTTCATGCGTTGCAGGCGGTGGCGATAGCGCTGCTCATAACACCGCTCGTCTAAAAACTTTAAAACAACAAGATATATCACCAGATGTTATCTTAATATATATGGGTACTAATGACTGTGGTAGCCAATATATAACCCTAGATGCATTTAAACAATCATATGATATAATGCTTAATAAGATTAAAGAGTTATGTCCTGAATCTGAAGTTATTATATGTACAATGCCAATTGTTAAATGTCACCCTGTAGAACTTACTACACAATACAATGGGGCTATAATTGAATTAGCTAATAAGCATAATTTGAGCTTTATAGATTTTACATCAGTTAATTTAACAAAACATTTAATTGATTCTGTACATCCAAAATATAGTGGTATGACAATTTTCGCAGATAAAATAGTTGGAGAATTGTTAAAAAAACAATAAAATAATAAATAAAAACGCCAGTCTGTTTAAAAACAGATTGACGTTTTTTATTTATCATAAATTTATTCTTTATTGGTTAGTTTATAATCTTCGAGAGATATTCCCCATATTATAGGACAATTACTTGAATTCCAATGCTCAGCCCAATCGCTACCTTTACTTTCTGCTTCACAATAAATCACAAGATTAGGACATTTATCGAAAGCCCAATTGCCGATGTAGGTTACAGTTTTAGGAATATATATACATTTAAGTGAATGGCAATTAGAAAAAGCAGATAGCCCGATATGAGTAAGGTTATTTGAAACAGTTATTGAAGTTAAATAACTACAATATTTAAAAGCGGAATTACCTATTTTTGTAACTGTATCAGGCATTAAAATTTCTTTTACAATTAAATCATTCATATGATATGAATTAGGAATCTCTACAATATCTTTAGGAATTTCTAAAAATTCCCCATTGTCACTACTAGTATTAATGGTATCTAGGGAATCTAGTTCGTTATGATTAGTAGTTTCTAAAGGTTTTTTCTCACCCTTGCTCATCTTAAATATTTTATTATGAATAATTTCTAAGATAATTACAATAAGACCTAAAAGTGAAATAATCTCTGTTGCGAGAATAAAATAATTGAAACTAACTATTACAAGGTAGGTATTAATAATAATAATTGTGATTAAAAAAATCCCAATAATTATTGATGTTATTTTTTTAAATTTGTCATTTTGATTATTCATATATAAGCACTTTCTTAATCACAAAACATAATAAACTTTAATGTTTCAATGATGTCATTTGAGTTAAAAATAGTTTTATCACTAGAAACACGGGCCGCACCTGGATAGAAAGTTGCACGATAAGCATCTTTGTGATTGCGGTAGTGAATCTCAGTAGATAGTTGATGAGGTAATGATACAAAAAATGCTTTTTTACCATACTTTTCTAAATTAGAAATAGCCTCTACCGTTTCTTTAGCTATATTACTACAAACAATTTCAGGATGCATAGAAATGATAGCACCGTGATATCCTGTTTTTGTCGCAACAGTACTTGTTAGTTCGTTTTCACTTTTAACGATGTTTGTTAATCTTTCATCACCACTTACCATAATTACAGGCACACCTTTTGTTTGGGCATAGTAGGTATTTAAATGATATTCGCTAACAATTTTGTTGTTAATCTTGATATGATTATGTCTTAAGTTTAGTGTATGAGATAATGGGTTATTTTCACTTCTTGCAGGACTATGATAGCCAATAAAAATAGCCGCATCATATGTTTCATCTAAACCATCCATCATTTCACATAGACCATTGCTCCACCCACGAATAAGTTTTACTTCTTTTGGGAGCATGTCAATAAGGATATTGCGAGCAGAATCATGAGCATCACGAACAGTGATGTCGGTTATACCTTTCTCAATTAGAGCGTCACAACAAGCTTTTACTTCCTTTGTCATAAGAGTTCGGAAGTATTCATAATCATCACCTTTTTCCGTTTCCTTCCAATCGCATATTCCCGCAATTCCTTCAATATCAGCACTAATATATATTTTCATTAATCTTCATCCTTCCCTTCATCATCAGTTTGTGAAGAAATACTCTCTTCTTGTTTTTCTAAATTTTCAATTTTAATGTCATCTAACTTTACAGTAGGATGTTTAATTTCTACTTCTTCATTGCCACTGACACCTGGACTTGTCATATTTTTAATATTTAAAATTATATCAACATCGTGTTCACTTAATAGTCCGCGTTCAAGTACAACTTCTCTAACAGTTTTGTTTGAATTAATCGCTTCTTTTACAATACTAGTTGATACCTCATAGCCAAGGTAAGGATTGAGAGCAGTAACGATACCATTACTATGCTCAACGACATAGGAACAATGTTCAGGGTTAGCAGTGATGCCTTCAACACATAATTCTCTAAATGTTCTAATAGCTCTTCTCATACAATTTAATTCTTCAAATAAAGCATAAAGAATAACAGGTTCAAAAACGTTTAATTCTAATTGACCGGCTTCAACAGCTTTAGAAATAGTAACATCTAATCCCATAACATAAAATGAAACTTGATTTAGAACTTCTGGTATAACTGGGTTAACTTTACCAGGCATAATAGAAGAACCAGGTTGAACTTTTGGAAGGTTAATTTCGCCAAATCCGGATAAAACGCCAGTAGACATTAAGCGTAAATCATTGGCTGTTTTACTCATATTGACAGCTAAAATTTTTAAAGAGCCGCTCAGTGTAAGGAAACCATCAAGATGGCGGGTTGAGTCAATTAAGTTTTTAGCGCTTTTGAAACTTTCTCCAGTGTACTTAGATATATATGTAACGACCTTTTTCATATATTTAGGATCAGCGTTTAATCCTGTTCCTATTGCGGTTGCACCCATATTTATTTCTAACAAGCCATTCATACTTGCTTCAATGCGGTTCATATCTCTTCCTAATACTCCTGCGAAAGCACCGAATTCTTGCCCTAATCTAATAGGAACGGCCTCTTGAAGATGTGTTCGGCCGAGTTTTAAAACATCTTGAAATTCTTTAGCTTTTTGTAGATAAGCATTTTGAAGTTTTTTCATTTCTACAAGTAATTTTTTTGTTTGTCTAATGGCAGCAATTTTTCCTGCAGTAGGGATAACATCATTTGTAGATTGTCCATAATTAACATGATCAAGAGGATGAACAAGGTCATATACACCTTTTTTTCCACCGAGCATTTCATTGGCTCTGTTGGCTATTACTTCGTTGGCATTCATGTTCATACTAGTTCCTGCTCCACCTTGAATAAGGTCGGTGATAAATTGACCATGAAGGCGACCATTTAAAATTTCATCACATGAAAGCATGATTGCTTTAGCAATTTTAGGGTCGATTGAACCAACGTCGCTATTTGCTTTAGCCGCTGCTTTCTTAACGATTGCTAGGGCTTTTATCATTTGACGGCTTAAGCCACGTTTGGTAATTTCAAAGTTTTCTTTACCACGTAAGGTTTGAATTCCATAATAGGCTTCAGCTGGTACTTGCTTTTCTCCAAGTGAATCGTGTTCTATTCGATATCTCATAATATATATATACCTCACTTTAAATTTTGCAATATCTATCTATACTATGATACCATAAAACTTAAAATAAATAAATCAAAATGAATATAAAAGAATGAATAACTTTCATAAAGACTTTCATTATGGTATAATAATGACATAAAAAAGCCTACTATAAAAAAGTCAAGTAAATTAATAAAATAATTTATTTAAAAAGTTTAAAGTACGCAAAAAAGGG
>URLJ01000039.1 GCA_900548675.1 uncultured Mollicutes bacterium | reverse complement strand
TTGGGTTATTAAAATTATATCAGGATTTAGATCTTTTTTCAATTCAAGAAGTCTCACATCAATTGTAACACAACAATCAGATCATAATATCCTTGGAAATATTAATTTACAAATTAAACATGGCGATACCTTAGCTATTTTGGGTGCTACAGGATGTGGAAAAACAACGCTTATCAATATGATAACAAGATTTTATGATGTAAAAAGTGGCGAACTTTTAATTGATGATGTTAATATCAAAGATTATGATTTAAAAGAATTGAGATTGCATATCGGTGTGGTTCCTCAAAAAACGGAGCTTTTTACTGGAAGCATTGAGGATAATCTTCGATGGGGGGATACGAATGCAACACATGAAGAGATTGTAGAGGCATGCAAAATAGCTCAAGCTGATGATTTCATTAATAATTTTAAAGATGGATATAATACATTAATTGCAGAAAAAGGTGCATCACTTTCAGGTGGTCAAAAACAACGAATAGCGATAGCAAGAGCGATCATCAAAAAACCTAAAATATTAATTTTTGATGATGCAACGAGTGCATTAGATCTTGCTACTGAAGCAAAACTATATCAAGAATTGAGAAAAAAATTGGATGATACAACATTTATTCTTATCGCTCAACGCGTTGCTAGTGCTAAAGGTGCTAGTCGTATAATAGTAATAGATAATGGTAAAATCGCAGCCGAAGGTACGAATGAGGAATTATTAAAAAATAGTGCGCTTTATCAAGATATATACTATTCACAATTAAAGCATGATGATGAAGGAGGTGTAGATGATGAACAACGCAAGAAATAATCCTTCACAACAACGTCCTAATATGGGACGTCCTGGTCCACGGGGGGTAATGTTTCGAGAAAAACCCAAAAATAAGAAAAAAATGATAAAAAGATTAATTGGCTATTTAGGGTCATATTGGAAAAGTCTCATTGCTTTATTATTAGTAATGGTTGTGGTAAGCATCACGGCTCTAGGTTCATCAATTGTTCAAAAGTACGTCATAGATGCAATAGCTGCTAAAGATAAGAATGGGTTTTATTTATACTTATTTGTTTTATCAATAATTTATATTGTTTCAGTATGTATGGCATTCTTTAGAGGAATTATCTCTGCCAATTTATCACAAAAAACTGTATATAAATTACGAAAAGATTTATTTGGTAAAATGGTATATTTACCAATTAGTTATTTTGACAAAAATTCGCATGGTGACATTATGAGTAGGATGACAAACGATGTCGATGCCATTTCAAATGCTATTTCACAAGGAATTAGCTTCTTTATATCAGCAATTTTAACTGTATCAGGAGCTTTCATCGTCATGTTGTTGTACAGTCCATTGTTAGCAGTAATTAGTGTTTTAAGTATAGTCTTAACCATTATCCTAAGTGGTGGTTTGTCTAAATTAATGCGTAAATACTTTAAAGAGCGCCAAGACCTATTAGGTGTTTTAAATAGTCAAGTTGAGGAAAATGTAACAGGATATAAGACGGTAGCATGTTTTACTAAAGAAGAAGATCTTTCAGCAGAATTTAATGAGACAAGTGAAAAACTATTAAAATGCTCAATTAAATCACAAATGTATTCAGGAGCAATGGGACCACTTATGAATATTTTAAATAACTTTGGTTTTATGTTGATGGTTGTTTGTGGAGCCGTCTTCATTATTAACGATCTTACAATAAGTGCTGGCCTATTTGGACCACTAACAGTAGGTTCTATTATTTTATTTACTAACTGTGCTAAACAATTTTCAAGACCTATTAATGAAATAGCCAATTTGTATGCTCAAATTGAAACTAGTTTAGCCGCAGCTGAACGGGTATTTGCAGTGATGGATGCCGCTAAAGAAGAGAATAATGGAAAAATAACATTAGATGATGATTTTGTAATTACTAAAATTAGTTTTGAACATGTATATTTCTCTTATGTTCCATCGGAACTAGTTTTAAATGATTTTAACCTTGAGGTTAAATCAGGTGAAAAAGTAGCATTAGTAGGTGCTACAGGGAGTGGAAAAACAACCGTTGTTAATTTATTAATGCGTTTTTATGATGTTGATAGTGGATCTATCAAAATAAATGATATCGACATCAAAGATATTGAATTGAAATCACTTAGAAAAAATATTGCTATTGTTTTGCAGGATACGGTTTTATTCTCTGATACAATAAGAGCTAATATAGGGTATGGCACAGATGAAATTAGTGAAGAAAAAATGTTAAACGCCGCAAAACTTGCAAATGCTGATAGTTTTATTGAAGTCTTACCTAATAAATACGAAACTATTCTAACATCATCAGGAGCTAAATTGTCACAAGGTCAAAGACAATTGCTTTCGATTGCGAGAGCTACGGCCGCAGAGCCTAAGATTCTTATTTTAGATGAAGCAACATCATCCGTTGACACGAGAACTGAGAAAAACATTCAAAATGCGATGGTTACTCTGATGAAAAATAGAACAAGTTTGATAATTGCTCATCGTTTGTCGACCATACGTGACGCTGATACAATAATTGTTATGGATCATGGAACAATCAAAGAACAAGGACGCCATGATGACTTAATTAAGGAAAAGGGAATATATTATAATCTTTATCAAACACAATTTGCCGGTAACACAATTTAGGAGGTTTTATGTTAATTATTACAAACGAAATTACTGAAAAGAAAACAATAATTTACCCTATATTTGAAGATACCTTAATTCCTCAGTATGTAATTGATGGAATTGGTGAAAAAACTCAAAAACTTATCAATAGAACATGGAAAAGCGAAACGCTTCTTTATGCATTGAATGAGGAAGAATATCAACCAATTTTGTTCGTTGGCTTAGGTGATAGAGAATCTATAAGTAATGAAAAAATTAAAAAACATTTACTTGAAATAATAATTAAACAAACAGATGATGTTTATCTAGTTTTAAAACAACTTAACTATCAAAAGAAAGATAATATCAATCTAGTCTACTATTTAGCTGAAAACTTTGAAATAGGTATATACGAATTTACAAAAATAGCTCACACTAGTAATCCGAAAAAAGAAAGAAAACTGCTGTTTGTATTAGAAGAGGAATATAACGAAGTTATTGAAGATGCATTGATTATATCTAAGGCTGTTAATAATGCTAGAAATCTTGGAAATACCCCTGCTAATTTAATGAAACCAGTTGATTTAGCTAATTATGCAATAAATTTAGCTAATGATTTAGGGGTGGAGTACGAAATTTTAGACAAGGAAAAATTACAACAGATTAAAGCGGGAGCACTTTTAGCAGTTAATCAAGGTAGTAGTGAGGGAGCTTTCTTAATTATTTTAAAATATAATGGAGCGGCTACAGATCCATACACTGCTCTTGTTGGCAAGGGTTTAACCTATGATAGTGGTGGATACAATTTGAAATCAAATGGTGGTTTGGGAATGAAGTACGATATGTGCGGAGCAGCGACTGTTCTTTCTAGTTTTGAAATTGCTGTAAGAAAACATATGAAGGTAAATTTGTACGCTGTAATTCCTGCAACTGAAAATATGATAAGTGGAGCAGCATATAAAGCTGATGATGTAGTTATTTCACTTTCTGGTAAATCAATTGAGATAACTAACACAGATGCTGAAGGCAGATTAGCACTTTGTGATGCAATAACATATTCTCAAAATATGGGTGCTAAAGCTATTATTGACGTTGCGACATTGACTGGTGCTATTGGATCTGCACTTGGAGATGAGTACACTGGAATATTTACGAATAATCAAAAATTCGCTGATGATTTTAAAAGAGCATCAAATATAACAAATGAAAAGGTTTGGCAAATGCCTGTAGATGAATGCTTTGAAAAACCACTTTTAAAAAGTGATGTAGCTGATATAGTTAATTCCATTCGAATGGGCGGAGGCGCAAGTGTAGCAGCATGTTTCTTAAAATACTTCATAAATAGTGATGTATCTTGGCTTCATTTGGATATTGCCGCAACAGCAACAAAAACTAAAAATAATGTTATGGTCTCTTCAGGAGCAACGGGAATAATGGTTAAAACGATATCAAAATTCCTTGAAAACATGTAAAAAATAGTTTTAAATTAAAACTGTCGTTTTTTTGAAATTACATTTTAAAAGGTCTTTAAAAAAGACCTTTTTTTAGTTGCGAAAGATGTTATTCGACATTATTTGCGCGGTTTTAAGCGTTTGAAATTTAAAAAAACAAAGATTTATACGTTTAGGCGTTTTTAGAAAAAAATAGAAAAAATATCGTAATAGTTTTGACCTTTTCTTTTAAAACTCAAAATAAATGACAATATTAATGTTTTATAGTATAATAGTTATATATATAAGATATTAGGAGAAGAAATATGTCTAATACAAATTCTAAAAAAAGAAAAAAAGAAAGAGTCCTACCTCCCCTTTGGGCGGTTTTAATATTTTGTTTTTGTTCAAAAATTTTTATGTTTTTTAAGGGTGTAAGATATAATCGTAAAGGTCTAAAGAAACATAAAAAAAGTTTTATTTTAATTTTTAATCACTATTCTAATCGTGATCACTATATGATTGAGGCAGGTCTAAATTATCGTAGAGTTAGTTTTGTAATTGCTAGTTACTTCTTTTTTTCAAAAAAGTTAGCAAAAGCAGTTAACATATATAGGGGCATAAAAAAGAATCAATTTAAACCAGATATTTCTGCTATTAGAAAAATTCGAAAAGTAATCGATCAAAAGGGGATAATTGCTATTGCTCCAGCAGGTCAGGTAAGTGTAAATGGCCGCGAAGGATATGTATCACCAGCCATCGTTAAGTTACTTAGAATGTGTAATGTAGATGTAATTGTTCAAAGATCGCATGGTGCTAGTCTTCATTGGCCTAAATGGCGTAGAAGTGAAAGAAAATGTTTAGTAAATGTAGAATATGAAAAAGTATTAGATAAAGATGAACTTGCAAATTTATCTGATGATGAAATATATAAAAAAGTATGTGATGCGATTAATGTTGATGATTATCGTGAACAAATGAGTCTAATGAAACCGATAAAAGGTAAAAATTTATCAGCTGGTTTAGAAAATCTTTTAATTCGTTGTCCTAAATGTGGTGCGAAATATTCTTTTTCATCACATGATGATATGATTGAATGTGAAACATGCCATGAAAAATTCAAAATGAATAAATATGGTTTCTTTGAAGGAGAGTCACTTGATTCTAATTTCAGCAATCCTGCAAATTGGTATGATTGGCAAAGAACCGTCATTAAAAAGGAATTTTTATCTAATCCTAACTATTTGTTAAAAACAAATGTCAATTTATACTCAAATATGCAAAAAGAAGAAGAATTAGAATTAGTCGGTTGTGGTGATGTTGCGATAACACATGATAAGGTATGGTATGAAGGTACCATTAATGGCGAAAATGTGTATAAAGAGTTTAATTATAATATGCTTGTCCAACTACCATATGGTGTTGGGACACATTTTGAAATTCCTACGCAAGATTATACGTACAAATTTGTTCCCACAAATAATTTGAAAGTCGTTATGGAATGGGTTCAATTAATAGATATTATTAGAGAGATTAGAGAAAATGATGAACACAGCAAAAGCAATACTGAAGAATAATGAAGAAAAAGATATCCTAGAGGGTTTTCCGTGGGTATATGCAAATGAAGTAGATCATTTTGATGGAAAAATTAATTCTGGTGGTCTAATCGATGTCTGTGACAGTAAGGGAAAATTTCTTGCGAGAGGATATTTAAATACTTCATCTAAAATAATAATTAGAATTTTGACTCTAATTGATGAAGATATAGATAGTAATTTTATTTATAATAGAATCAAGAAAGCTTATGATTTGCGAGAAAGTTTAGGGGTTCTTAATGCATGTCGACTAATATTTAGTGAAGGCGACTATTTGCCAGGAGTGGTTGTTGATAAATATGGAGATTATTTAGTAATAGAAATAGCTACTTTAGGGATGGAAAATTATCGCAGCGACATCTTAAAAGCGTTGAATGAAATTGTAAAGCCGCTTGGAATATACGAAAGAAGCAATACTCCAAGTAGACGAAAAGAAGGTTTAGAAGATCGCGTTGGCTATTGTAGTGAACCATTTAATCCTAATATAACCATTGTAGAAAATGGTATAAAGCTTCAAGTAAATATTGAAAATGGCCAAAAAACAGGTTATTTCTTTGATCAACGCGAAAATAGGGCTGCAATAAAACCCTTTGTAAAGAATAAAAGAGTACTTGATTGTTGTACACATACAGGAAGTTTCGCGATGCATGCTCTAAAGTATGAAGCGCGAGAAGTAGTAGCTGTTGATATTAGTGATACAGCATTAGAAGAAGCAAAAATCAATGCCACCATAAATGGTTATACAAATATTGAATTCATCAAAAGTGATTTATTTGCATATTTGAGTAATGTTTCTAAAGGTGAATTTGATGTAATTATTTTGGACCCTCCTGCTTTTATTAAAAATGCTTCAGCTATGGAAACGGGACTTGCTGGATATGAAAAGGCCAATAGTTTAGCACTTTCTAAATTAAATGAGAATGGGATTTTAATTACATTTTCTTGTTCAGGTTTACTTAAAATTGAGTCTTTCCTTGAAATGTTAAAGAAATCTGCCAAAAAAGCAAAAGTATCAACAGAGTTATTATCATTTTCGCTTCAAGGAAAAGATCATCCGATGCTTCTTGCAAAACTCGAAAAATTATACTTAAAGTGCGCAATTATAAGAGTGGTGAAAAATAATGGGTAATCAAAACAGAACAATTTTAAGTGGTAAAGTTGTTGATTACGATACTGAGATGAGAGGTATTATTATTTCAAATAATAATAAATATTTTCTTAAAGGTGTAATCAAAGATGAAGAAGTTCAATTTGAAGTTGAAAACGATGGGAAACAAATAAAAACAAGATTATTAAAAGTTTTTAAACCATCTGATGCTAGAGTTAAAGTACCATGTGAAGTATACGATCGTTGTGGTGGTTGCCAACTCTTGCATATGAATTACGAAACTCAGCTTGATATGAAAAATAATATGATAAAAAAATTATTTTTAAACCTCGACAAAAATTTAAAAGATAAAATTAAGCCATGTCTAGGAATGAAAAATCATTTTAATTACCGTAATAAAAATCAAGTTGTTCTAAAAAATGATCCTAAATATAAATTAATATTTGGCTTCTACCAAGAAAATACTCACAAGGTTATTAATTATAACGATTGTAAACTTCAGGATATAGAAAGCAATAAAATATTTAGTGTAGTAAAAGAAATACTTGTAAAAATGCATATAAACGCTTATGATGAAGATCGAAAATTTGGTCTTGTTAGACATATTTTGATTAAAAGAAGTTTTAAAACTAACCAGGTTATGGTAGTAATAGTAACTGCTAATGAAAACTTTCCTGGTAGAAGTAATTTTGTTAAAGCGTTGTTATCAAAATGCAAAAATGTTAAAACAATTGTTCAAAACATTAATAAACGTGATACAAGTGCAGTATTAGGAGATAAAAATATTGTTTTATATGGACCGGGGACAATTATTGATGAACTTTGTGGTATGAAATTTTTGATTTCTACACAATCATTTTATCAAATTAACCCTCTTCAAACGGAAGTTTTATACAAAACGGCATTAAAGTTATGTGACTTATCTAAAGAAGATATTTTACTAGATGCCTATTCAGGTGTTGGAACTATCGGTTTAATAGCATCACCAAATGTAAAAAAAGTTATAAGTGTAGAATTAGTAAAAGAAGCCTATCTTAATGGAATTCAAAATGCAAAATTAAACAACATTAAAAACGTGCATTTTTTTAATGATGATGCGACCAAATTTATTGTTAATTTGGCTAACAAAAAAGAGAAAATTGATGTAGTTATAATGGATCCTCCGCGTAAAGGATCAGACGAAGCCTTTCTAAAGGCAGTTGTAAAACTAGCTCCTAAAAAAATTGTGTACGTTTCATGTAATCCGTATACACAAGTGAAAGATTTAAAAACACTTCTTAACTATTATGAAATAAAACACATTCAAAGTGTTGACATGTTTCCCAATACCAATAACGTTGAGTGCGTAGTTTGTCTTGAAAGAAGATAGGATTAATTTGAGATTTTTCTAGTTCTAGCCTTAAAAATATGGTTAAATTTTGTAGAGAATATTCTGATGCTAAAATTGGCCAGACGCTGTCTGTCCAAATTTCATAGAGCCATAATTTGGAAATTTTAAGGATAAAATCTCAAGAACAAAGACTTTGATATATTAATAAAACAATTGAAAATGGTTGGTCAGTAAATATTTTGCTTATCGAATTGAACAAAAAAAAGTTTCTAATTTTCCTACAAAACTTCCTAGTCCACAAAATTAATTAGTATTATATACAATGAAAGATTATTATGTATTTAATTTTATTGAATTAAAAGAAGATGCTCTAATTAATAATATAACAAAGGTTCTTTGTAGATTGGGAAAGAAATTAATAAATAAATTAGTATCTAATGGCAAACTTAAATTGAAAGTTGCACAAAAATATATCAATTTATTTAATGAATAAAATAATAAAATGAGCATTATTACATATAATACTATTGATCATACTTTAGATTATTTAGGTGCTAAGGTTTTATAAGATAACATTGATTTTTCTGTAAAAAGATTGACAAAACATAAAATTAATGTTATAATATTTATGCCTACTTGCCGGGGACATATGGAACAGTTCTGCTACGAAATCATTTTATGGGTTCTACATTTAGCGTTTTAGCAAAAGATC
>URLJ01000038.1 GCA_900548675.1 uncultured Mollicutes bacterium | reverse complement strand
GAAAAATCCTATTGAAAAACGTAATGAATTAATAAATTTAGGTTATACACATTATAACATATAGATTTTTTTCTTTTCCAATTTTGGTCTCACATCATTGACAAATCAACAACTTAATTTGTTTTTGATATTTAACACTTTATATTTTACAAATCATATTATTTTTGATATAATATCTTCAGGAAAATAATAATATAAGGGGTTTCTATGTCAAAACTTATTGCTTTTTACGGCAACTCATTACTAGAAAAAGAAAACTCTTATAGTAGTTTTCTCGCGGCTGCCAATCGTAATTTTTATGGAATACTTGCATCAGTTAGATTCACTAAAGATCATATACCAATCACATCAAAAAAAGCTCATTTAGTAATTAATGGTAAAAGATATTACATCAACCAATATACATTTGAAGAATTAAAAGAACTAGGGGTTTTTAATTTTCCTCATGATGTTAGTACTATTTTTGAGGTATATTTATCTATATGTAAAAAATATCAAAAATGGGCTTTCATTGAAATTAATAATACAACTAAAGAAGATGATTTAGAAATTCTTTACAATATGTTGGAAGAAAACGAAATGCTTGACCAATGTAAAATTGTTTCTAGATATTTTGATAAACTTATTTTTTTTAGAAAAAAATCCCTAAAAATCGGCTTGCAATTGATCATTTCAAATTATGCTGATAGTTATTTTTTTGATGCATGTAAATACCATCTCGATCTTATGCTACCTTTTACAAAAGTTAGCAATGATATAGTCGTTTTTTTTCATGATAATAGAATCAATTGTGGAGCTTATACAATATCAAACCCTATTATAATATCTCTATATGAAGATACTCGTGTTGATTACATATATATTACTAATTTATAAAAAATTTGAATTAATTAAAAGCCTGAATGTTTTTATCCATTCAGGCTTTTCTTATAACGTAATTATTTTTGTTGAAGCTTTGCGCTTGTTTAATTTACGATGTGGTTTATCTTTATATAAAAAGGCTTGTGTATTGTTAGCATAAAGAATTATAGCTACTGTTGATAAACCTTTTTTATACTCCGTTAAAGATAATGTACTTTCAGTTAACAGATTTATTTTCAGCATCATTCTTTGATACAAATATGATACCGGACGTTGTTCAAATCCATATTCATCATATTTTGAATTACTTCTAACTGCTTTTGAATAATAGAAATTGTATTCAACTAAAGTATCCGTTATTGAAATAGTTACATGTGTATCAGAAAAAGCAATTTTTCCCATTCGATGTTCCCCAAAGTATATCGCTAAATTTTCTGAGTCCGTTATTAATTTTTCTTTTTTACTTAATGGTTCTAAAAATTCACTATCTATTGTTGCTTCAATTTGTTTTAGATAACTACTATGACGAAGACTATATTTGTTTTTATTTAAGTTAGTAACATAGGATGATATTAACTCAATTATAAATGGGACTATTCCAAGAAGAATTAAGAATGCGTATGACATACCACCTTTAAATTGAAAATTATTATAATTTTTAAAGAAGAGTAGTACTGCAAAAATCCATAATCCTTCAAGCCAATGCTTATTTCTTGTAATAAAATACATTACTTAATTGTCAATCCTCTAGCAATTTTGGCTGCTAATTCACAATTGTTATAAACAAGTTTTATATTAGCTTTTAAACTATCACCTTTTGTTAAATCTTTAACAGTTTTAAGAAGAAAAGGTGTTGCATCCTTGCCTTTAATATTTTCTGCTTCCATCTTTTTGATGGCTTCATTAATTGCTTCGTTCATAACATTTTCATCTAGTGAGTATTCTTCTGGTATTGGGTTGGCGACAATCATTCCGCTATTTAATTCTAGCTCTTCTTGTGTCTTTATGATGGTAGCTATTTCTTCTGGTGATTTTGCGTGGTAAATAAGTTTGTATGGACTTTTTCTTGTGTAAAAGTCAGGAAGATATTCCGTATTATATCCTAATACTAAAACTCCTTTTGTTTCTAAATACTCAAGTGTTTTTTCCAAATCAAGAATAGCCTTTACCCCAGCGCAAACTACGCATACAGGCGTTTTAGATAATTCTTCTAAATCATTAGATATATCCATGCTAACTTCAGCACCTCTATGTACGCCACCGATACCACCTGTTGCGAAAACCTTAATTCCTGCTTTATCTGCAATATACATTGTCGCACTAACTGTTGTTGCGCCATCAAGATTATGAGATACAATATAAGCAAGATCACGCTTTGAGGTTTTGATTACCGCTGTTCCATGTTTACCAATATAGTCAATTTCTTCTTTTGTTGCACCAACTATTATGCGACCATTTATTATTGCTATTGTTGCAGGTACCGCACCATTATCACGAATTATCTTTTCACATTCTAATGCTGTTGAAACATTTTCTGGGTAAGGCATGCCATGAGAAATAATCGTTGACTCAAGTGCTACAACAGGGATATTATTTTCTAGCGCTTTTCTAACTTCTTCAGATATATACATATTCTTCATAATGTACCTCTTTCTTTTAATTGAGATTTAATTAATTTTTTTATTTATTGTCTGGTTTTAAAGTAATTGTAACAGTCTTTTGGAAATGGAAACTTCCCTTTGTTACTTCTAGCGTAACATCAACATTTGTGTTTTCTTTTACCGGTAAGTTATAATAAAGACCATTACCGCCTTTTTCAAATAATGATTCATCAGAAATTGTCCATTTTACATCTGCATCACTTAGTAGCTTTATTGCCATATATTCACGATTTACGAGGGTTAAGAATTCATTCCAACGTCCTGTTCTTATCATATAACTTGGACATTCTTTTCCAGAAAAATCAAAGTGACGTTTAACATTTTCCATACCAAGATTATATTTATTCATTAGATAAGCAACCAATTTAGCATCATTGTGCATTGCTCCTTCATAATTACCATCTTGGTTGATACACATTTCAATTCCAATACCATTAGAATTACCTGATCCAGGGCTCATTCCATCACCTGCGTGCCAACACATCACTTTATCATCAAAACTTTGATAGATGTTATAGGCATCAACTTGATAATTCCAAGATGCTTCTCTTCCTGCTTTAACATAGGCATTATTCCATTGAAGTTTAGCTAAAAACTCTGCATTTTGAGTTTCAGTTGGCATACCACTTTCATGAACAACAATCCAAAGTATGTTTTCTTCATTTGGCATTTTATATCCATGATAGAATTTTTTGTTCAAGACATCTTGTCCAACTACTTTGTGAGCTAAACCAGAATAATATTTTGCAACCATTGGTTTTGTAGTGTCAGTTGGATCGATAAATAAAGAGCGATTGATATCAATCATTTTACCAGTTATACAATTTAGTACACCATAAGAGTTTTGTCTTGTTTGATATGCTAAATATCTTTCATTGTTTTCATCAGGTTCAGTTAAATGGTTGGTAGAACCTAAAAGTTTTTTTTGGAAGAGCCTGTTCCAGCCATGTAGTTAAAAACGCTTCTTCAGTATTGCCACCAACATTTTTTAAAGTAATGCTATTTATACGGTTCACTGTTCCTACGCTTATAGTATAATTTAAAACAACGTCTTTATACTCTACAGGTAGATTTATTTCACCATTTGTTGTAACAAAACCGTATTCCAGTGAACTCCATGTAATAGTTCCACCAAATTCAGGATGAGTTGATGGTAGATTATAAACAAGACCGTCTTTTAATAGTTGTGCTTGTTCTTTTGCGTACTCTTCAATTTTTTCGGCAAGTTGAACATTAGTGAATTTTAGTATGGTAATTTCTCTTTTATACACTTTTATTGTTCTTCCTTCTCTTACTAATGTTACAATAAATTCAGCAGTTTGATCCTCTAATGATTGATATATTTTGCCATCAGAAGTTGCAATTTGGGGAGTTACTGCTTCAATAGATATAGTAAATTCTTTTAAATAATCTTCTTTAGTGTAAAAATTGATATCTTTAGTTGTTTTAGTAGGAATATCTTTTACATAAAGGTCATAACCTCTTGAAAAAAGAGATGATGAATCAGATGAAACAGTAAAGGTTAAATCCTTTTCATATTTTTTATCATCATATGTAAAACTAAGATTTAAGGAAATGTCGATGTCTTTTTCTTGAGCATATAATATACCCTCATTTGTCATTACATCAGGATTATGACTAATCCAATTTAACTCAGTATTTGTTTCTTCATCTACTTTTGGTAATACGATACCTTCACTAATAACCCCACCATTGAGTTCGGTTAAATCAGCATCTAAAAGTATTCTATCAATAAATTCTTCTTCATTGAATTTCTTTTCATTGTGATTTCCAGATCCCGTTTCACAACTTGCTAGGAAAAGAATAAAAATGAATATAAATAGTAATTTAAATTTTTTCATATATATTTTGCTCCTTCATATAGCAATATTATACCAAAAAAATTATTTTATTGCAAGTAATGAATGCAATAAGCTTTTGCTTTTTAACATTAGTTGGTATAATAAATATCGAATTTAGTAGTATTATTTATATACTTTACTTTTTGATTTTTTCCTATTTGAGGTATATTATGAACGTAATTTTTGATATGGGTGGAACCATTGTAGAAAACATTAATGCATCATTTGAAAGAGGTTTTGCCAGTATATATCCCTACACTATTAATGCTAATCTTTCACTTAACAATTTCATAGATAGCACTTTACAAATAACCTTTAATATGTTAAAAAATCGGGAAGATAGTATGCTTGAAGTATCTTTCAAAGATATTCTTGAAGTTATTAATAATACTTTTTTATTTAATATTTCCGTTGAAAAACAAGAAGAAATTTTTGTAAATAATTTTGAAGAAATTAAGGTAATTGAAGGTGTTGAAACTTTTTTGAAATTTTTAAACGAACACTCCATAAACTGTTATATTTTAAGTAATTCAACTTTTTCTTCTGAATATCTAAAAATGCAACTAAGAAAAGCTGGTATATCGAAGTACTTTAAAGCATGCATCTCGAGCGCTGATGTTGGATATAGAAAACCGCATCCTTATTTTTTTAATTATCTCATTAACAAATATCATTTGGATATAAGCACTACTTATATGATCGGTAATGATTATAATAAAGACATCCTCGGTGCTTTAAATGTAGGACTTAAGGCTTGTTTTTTTAACTCTGACAACGTTTTTATACAGAATGTTAATTATTATACCTTTAATAAATATGATGATTTAAAGCACTATTTTCTAACAAATGTCAATATCACTTTATAATAAAAACCCCCAGAATGTCTGTCATATAGACTGTTCTTAGGGGTTATTTTTTATTTGTTTATCCTCGCAATTTTACATTAAAACGATATTCTGCCATTTTAATAATTTTTTGTAATTTGGTAGAAATTACATCTTCTGTAAGGGTTGTATCAGCCTCAAGGGTTATTCTAAATGCTACACTTCTTACATTAGCACCGAGTGTTAAACCTTTATATATATCAAACACTTCAACATTTTTAATTGTCTCTTTGTCTACTTTATATATTGCATCTATGATATCGCCTACTTGCATATCATCAGGAATAACTAAAGCAATGTCACGATATACTGCAGGGGTTTTGGAAATAGGTTTAAAAACAGTTACCGGTAAATTAGCATTAAGAACTTTATCAAGTTTTATTTCAAATACATATCCATCTATCAAATCATTACTATGTACATACTCTGGATGAAGAGCACCTAAATAACCGATTAATTCACCATCATAATATATACTAGCAGTACGTTCTGGATGAAGTTCAGGAACTTTCTTTTCTAGTTTTTGATATTTTAATTTTATGCCTAAAGTTTTAAATAATGATTCAAGAATTCCTTTTACTAAATAGAAATCCACAGTAGTATTAGCAGATAAACCACTTTGATTGATAAATTCACCGCACATAAAACCAGAAAGCATTGTTTCATATTTTACTTCTTCAGCTTCTAAATAATGATTATTCCCTAATTCAAAGAAAGCTAAATTAGTGTTTTTACGAGCAATGTTATACTTAACCACATTAAGAATACTAGGAATTAAACTCATTCTTACAGTAGAGCGATCTTCACTCATTGGATGAAGAAGTTTAATTGTTTTTCTATTTTCACTATCACCAAAAACATCAAATTTCTTGCTTTCATCTTCACTTACTAAAGTATAACTCATGATTTCGTTTAAGCCTTTAGATGCAAGGACATTACGGATTAAGCGACGGCGTTTTTGAGGTATTGTAAGTTTACCTAAAGAATTAGACGCGGGAATGGTTTCTTTTAAATTCTTATATCCATAGATACGAATAATTTCTTCAATTAAATCTGGTTTAATAGAAATATCCATACGTCTGTTTGGAACAAATACTTTGAGAACATTGTTTTCTTCAATCGTTGGCAACTGCAAGCGTTCCAAAATATTACTGATTTCTTCTGTACTAATACTAATACCTAAATATTTATTAACGTCTGCTTCAGTAATTGTAATTTCTTTACAAGGTAGTTGAGCGATTCCTAGTGACAATGTTCCTTTTAAAACATCTCCACCAGCGTATTCACTCAAAAGATAGCAAGCATAATCAAGAGCTTCTTTAGTTTGATTTAAATCGACACCACGTTCAAATCTAGTACTCGACTCACTTCTCAAGCCAAGTCTTGCAGAAGTTTTGCGAACAGACAAACTATCAAATACTGCAGCTTCTATTACAACGTTTTTAGTGTTTTCTGTAACCTCAGTATTTTCGCATCCCATAACGCCTGCTATGCAAGTTACTTTTTCACCATCAGTAATTACGATGTCGTTTTCATTTAATAGACGTTTTTGGCCATCAAGTGTTACCACTTCTTCTTTTTCTAAAGCTGTTCTTACTACAATTTTATTACCTAAAACATCTTCATCAAAAGCATGGAGAGGTTGTCCAAATAATACTAAAATATAATTAGTTATGTCAACAACATTATTTATTGGTCTTATACCTGATGCGATTAAACGACTTTTAATAAACTTAGGTGATGGACCTATTTTGACATTTCTTACTACTCTAGCATTGTATGATAAACATTTATCAGTAGTGGATGAAATTGTTAAATATTTTTCTACATCATCATTACAACGAGCCTTGCTTTCAACATCACCACACTCGTTAGTAACTGTTTTACTATATATTGCGGCGACGTCATTAGCGACACCTCGCATTGATAATAAATCCATTCTATTTGGAGTAAGACCTAATTCGATTGATTTGTCATCAAGCATTAAGTATTCCACTGCATCAACTCCAAGTGGAGCATCATCATCTAATACATATATACCATGAGCAAATTCTTCTGGTATATATTTTGAATCAAGACCAAGTTCAGCTAATGAACAAATCATACCATTAGATTTAATTCCTCTTATTTCACTCGTTTTAATTGTTCCATTAGGTAATACAGCACCTGGTAAAGCTAGCATTATTTTCATTCCCGCTTTTACATTAGGAGCACCACATACGATTTGAAGTGTTTCTTTTCCTGTATTTACCATGCAGACAGATAATTTATCAGCATTAGGATGTTTTTCTTTTGTTTCTACATAACCTACAATTATTTTAGGTTCATCATCTATTGATTTAACATTTGTAACATTTTCAGTGCCTTCTACTTCAATTGAGTAAAATGATATATCATTTACCAACTGTTCGAAACTAACACCTTCTAAATCGACCATTTCTTTTAACCATTTATAAGATACTTTCATCTTACTCACCTCTTTCAAATTCTTTTAGGAAGCGGATATCATTAGTATAAAGATGTCTTATGTCATCAATTCCATAGCGTAACATCGCGATACGTTCAATACCAGCACCAAATGCAAATCCACGCATTTTTTCTGTATCGTAACCAGCTGCTTTCAATACATTAGGGTGTACCATACCTGCACCCAATACTTCTATCCAACCATTTCCTTTACATAAAGCACAACCTTTTCCACCACATTTGAAGCATGATACATCAACTTCTACACTTGGTTCTGTAAAAGGGAAATATGAAGGGCGGAATCTAATTTCTCTGTCATCGCCAAACATTTTTTTCATAAAAAGAAGCAATGTTCCTTTTAAATCAGACATTGTAATATCTTCACCCACTACAAGCCCTTCAAATTGCATAAATTGATGAGAGTGTGTAGCATCATCATCATCTCTACGATATACTTTTCCAGGACATAGAATTTTAATTGGTGCCCCTTTAGCCTTAAGTAACGTTCTTGCTTGGACTGGCGAGGTTTGAGTGCGGAGTAAAATATTATCGGTAATATAAAACGAATCTTGCATGTCACGTGCTGGATGACCTTTTGGAACATTTAACATTTCAAAATTATATAAATCAAGTTCTACTTCAGGTCCTTCGGCAATCTCGTATCCCATACCGATAAAAATGTCTTCTACTTCTTCAATCGTTTTATTTAAAGGATGCATTGATCCTTGATTAATTTCTCTACCAGGAAGTGTAACATCAATGTGTTCACTTTGTAATTTTTTCTCAATAGCTTCTCTTTGAAGAGTATCTCTTCTTTCATTTACTTTAGCTTCTAGTTTACTCTTTAGCTCATTCACTTTCATTCCGAAAGTTTTTCTTTCCTCAGGAGCCATTGATCCCATTTGTTTCATAGCTTCATTCAGAGGGCTCTTTTTTCCTAAATAATTTGCTTTCAACTCACCAAGTTCTAATTGGTCTTTCGCATTACCAATTTTTTCTAAGGCGTCATTAAGCATTGCTTTTAATTTTTCAATCATCGTTTTTTCTCTCTTTCTCATTTAAAAATTAAAAAAGTCCCTTACATTTGTAAAGGACGAAATTTCCGCGGTACCACCTTAATTTGTGAGAATAGTTTTCTCACACACTTCTCATCTTTAACGCAGAACATACGGATGGGATTAGCATCACTCCAAAGACGAACTTCACTAAATATCTTCTTAAAGAACTCTCAGTCGCTGATTCTTTTCCCTGTAAAGTGATTATTTAGTTACTCTTTCTTTATCAACGTTTTATTTATTTTATTCGTATATAATTTAATCAGAGATTTCTATCTGATTTCAATTATAACTATTTTATGATATACTTTTATTGAAGT
>URLJ01000037.1 GCA_900548675.1 uncultured Mollicutes bacterium | reverse complement strand
GATTTCCAATGAAACCGCTTGGCTACTTATCCCCAATTGAACTCCTAGATAATTATAACAAAACCCATTAATCTAGGGCACAATTTTGTGCACGATGATTGACAAACCGTCAAGCCTTTTTTTGTTTATTGATTTCTTATTATTAAGTCTTATTATATCATTTTACACATATAATTAGATGAGGTATATATATATGAATTTTTGGGAACTAATTAAATATTTTTTACTAGGCGCAATTCAAGGATTAACTGAACCTTTACCAATCAGTAGTAGTGCGCACATGGGAATATTAGCACATATTTTTGGTATTAAGGATAATTCTTTAACGTTTGAAATTTTGATTAATTTTGCATCTTTTCTAGCTGTAGGAATTTTGTTATCTAAAAATATAAAGAGTGATTTTTTTAATAATAATAAAATCAATTTTTCTTTAATAACTAAACTTGTTATTTCGAGCATTCCTCTTGTCATAACAGGGCTTCTTCTTCATAACTTATTAGAATCAAGTGTAAACGATATGATTGGCATTGCAGTATCACTCCTTATAACCTCTTTTATTTTATTACTATCTTTTTTAATAGTTGACAAGGCGAAGAATACTAATTACACCTATATTAATACCCTAATTATGGGATTTTTCCAAAGTTTAGCAGTGTTTCCAGGTATTACAAGAAGTGGTACAGTTCTTCTAGGAGGTTTAACTGCCAAATTAAATTTGAAAGAAACATTAAAGTTTTCATTTTACATGTATATGGTAGCATCACTTGGAAGTATGGTATTAAAAATGCCGCAACTAGTATCTACGATAAAAACTAACACAACACCCATAATTTACTACATCACAGCCTTTATCAGTTCTTTTGTTTTTACAATGATTTCTTTTAAATGGTTTATTAAAGTAATTTCTAAAAAAAGCTTATTATGTTTTTTAATTTACACAGCCGCATTAGGTTTATTTATCCTAATTTATAATTTTGTATTTTAACTAGGCATAAGTAGGATATATTATTTTATAATTGGCATATAATGCTATGAAAGTGAGGTGCTTTTATGGCATGTTTCAACACTAATACAAATAACAATACCAACACACAAAAGGGCACAATCGCCGATTTGTTAAGAAAAATAAACCAAATTCAAAGAGAAGCAGTTCTTAACAATCTCGAAAATGCTTGTGAAACATGTATGATAGGCCAAGTTTATAATACAAAACCTATTGCGATATATACATGTTGTGGTAATAGATTTGCAGTAGCAGGTACATACCAAGACACAGAAAGCAATATCAACTTATTTAGAGTTGAAGAAGTACGAGGAAATGACACTGTCGTATTAAGACTAATTGAACGCGATGGCACTACATTTACATGTACTAGACAAACTGTTGTTTTAAATATTAGTTGCATTTGCTGTATCGAATGTTTCGAACCAATCAACTGTCAAAGTTGCCGTCAAGCAGCAGCTACTACTACTGAATAATTTGTATTAATAAACATAAAGCTGGAGAACAGTTTATGTTCTCTAGCTTAAAACCCACTTTCAAAATAAAAAGGAGGAAATCCTCCTTTTTTATTTACTCGCGAAAAAATTATTCTTAATAAACTCGCCATCAGGCATATTTGTTTTTTCTATTTTTTCGATTAAAGGTTTTATATCGTATTTTATCGCAATAGGTTCTAAAGTAAAGCCTTCTGCATTAACGTTCAAAATGACTGCCCGTGCTACACATTCACCTTTTGATGGACATCCAAGTGATCCAGGATTTACATATGCTACATCTTCAATATATGTAAGAGGAAAATGCTCATGGCCATAACAAATGATATCTGGATAACCGTTATCGCGCATCATCATAGAATTTCTATACATTTCATCAAGTGCTTCATATGATGGATTATGAATGATTGACTTATAATGATGGTGGCATCGCATTGCATAGTGCGTAAATAAAATTTTTAAATTATGATCTTCTTTCATGACCATAAATGGTAGACTTTCAATGAAGTCAACACTATCTTTTGTTAGGTTAGCTTTTACCCAATCTTGGTGGTTTTTTTCAGTGCAACTTCCAGGATTGTCAAATCCTTCGAGCAAGTATCTTTCATGATTTCCCTTTATCGCTATTAAATTGGGAATTGTTTTTAATAATTGAACAACTCTCTCGCCACTTGGCCCAATCGCAATCATATCGCCTAAAGAAACTAAATAATCACAACTTTGGGGATAATCGCTTTTCAATAATGCCTCTAATGCTAAATCATTTCCATGTATATCACTAAATATTAAATATCGCAAAATACCCTCCTATTGTTTTTTTATTGTCAACACATTTAATTTATTTTGTTCAATCAAGTTTTTTATTGTTTTCATTCGCGATTTATTCTCATCATTTACTAGTATTTCTTGATTAAAAACATTTCCATATTTTGATGATAAGTATATTTTTTTCTTCACAAGACCTTTATCAATAATGGTTTTTAATCCTTTGAAAGAACCCTTTAAAAGTGCCGTTAAATAATTTTCATATGTATTGTCATACATATCTCCATTATTAGAAAGTCCTTTACCTAGCACTTCATAATGCCACATATATTTATTTTCATTTGTTAAAACAGGTTCTATATCGATTACTACTTCGACCGAATTATCAAAAGTATAATCTTCTTCATTTTCTTTTTCTATTTCTTTTAATAGTTTCTTACGAAGTTTGCGGTAATCTTGGATATTTAAATCATTAACTTGTGAAGCTAAATTTATACTATTATCTAATGGACTTAAAACTTCATATTTTGAACTTTCTGAAGATTTTAATTCTTCTTTATTTAAAACAAGATATTCATTTAATAACACTATTCTTTTTCTATTGGCAAAATCATCTAGTCCCTTAGCAAAACTTTCCAAATATTGATAATATTTACCGCCAGTTTGATATCTATCCAAAGCATAAGCAAGTATCACTATAATAATATTTTCATCAATAGCTTTTAAATCTTCTTCATTGATATAATACTTTATAAGTTTTATAGCATTTCTAAAAAGGGTATACTTTTGATTAATTATTTCAACAAGATTACTCCATGATTTTAAATAAGTATGTTCTCTTTCAGTTTCAGCTAGATATATTTTGTAACTAAAACCATCATTATTTACTACGATAGTTGCCTTTTGATTTTGATCACGCTCTAATGTCAATAATTTGTCTTTACAAGAAAAATATACAGCATTTTCTAAAGCATTTAAAATTATTCTTTTTCTGATGTTGTTAGATTCGTTTTTAATGTATATAGCTAAATCAATTTGCATATCTTGCAAGGTAAAAGTATTCGCTGCGAATGACCCTACTACATCAATTGCTTCTACATCAAATGTAGACATTAAGTTTTCTTTTAACAAATCTGAAAAAGCAACTGCATTATTTTTAATATCGTTTTTCTTTGCCAAAGGCAATTCTAATTTGTTAATTGTTGTTTTAAATTCTTTTTCCGTCATCTTACCCTTCCTTTTAAAAACATCTTGACTAAAAAATGTCAAGATGTTTTATTTTATTAGTTATCTTTCTTTTGATTAAACAAATATTCATTAGATGAATTCCAATCGCTTTCCCAACCACTTGGTTGTTCAATCGCTTCGCATCTAAATAATACTTCTTTACATTCAGCGAAAGAATATTTCTTTATTTCTAATACATTCTTTGGTATAAATACTTCTTTTAAACCAGTACATTTATTGAAGGCATAATCTGCAATTGATGTAACACCTCTACAAAAATTAATATTAGCAAGTCCTGTACATGATTCAAATGCTCTATATCCAACACTTGTTACACCATCTTGAAGTGTCACAGTGTTTATTGTAGTTATACCTGCAAAAGCACCAAAGTTGATACTTCCCTTTAATACAACTACTTCTTTTAAAGACTTAGGAATATAATACTTAGTAGTTGTAAATTTATCAAGTGCATCACCATAATAGAATTGATCAACTGCTACACTATTTGTGTATGTGGTTGTTCCAAAAATGTATCCAAATGGATATTGATATAAATCACTAGAATCCTTAAGTGCATCACCAATGAAAGGAACAGTAAGCTTTTGAATACTTGAAGAACCTTTCAATAAAGCTTCTGGTATATAACTTATATTGGCATTTAAATTAAGTTCTTTAAGGTTTGCACAATTAGCAAATGCTCCAACGCCGACTTTTGTAACATTTTTAGAAAGTGTGATTTTTTCTATTGATGCACAGTTTGCAAAAGCATAGTTTTTGATTTCGGAAATACTTTCTGGAATTACTATTTCAGTAACCTTTTCACCATTTAACAATAGTGTTTTAGCATAGTAAAGTGGGTTTTGTTCTTCGGCATCAAATGATAAACCTAACCAAGCTGTTAAACTATTAATGTTAATATCTTTAAGGTTAGAACAGAAAGCAAGTGCATTTTCACCAACATATGTTACATTTTTCAAATCTAAGTTTTGAAGCTGTGTTGATCCAAAGAATGCATATTCACCTATTTCAAGCGTGCTATCGCTTAATACTACTTCTTCAAGAGTTTTATTACCTGCGAAAGCATATGGTGCAATTCTTACTATCGTAGATGGAACTTCATAACTTGTTTCTTCATTAACGTTTAAATATGTTAGAAGAATAGTTTTATCTTTATTGAATAGAATTGTTTTGCCATCAACTGTATAATTAGGATTTTCATTAGGGATATCTATCATTGTAAGATTTTTACAATATGCGAAGGCTTTTTCTTCAAGCATTTCTAAATCTTTTGATAAAGTCATTTCCACAAGACTGCTACATCCTTCAAAAGCACATTCACCAATTTTCGTAATATTATCCATGTTAATCTCTTGTAAAGATGTACAGCCACTAAATGTTTCACTCTTAATATTATTTACTAAAGCATCAAAAACAACAGTTTTAATTGAAGCACAACCTAAAAAGGCACGTGATTCTATTTCATTTATACCTGATAGATTAACTACATTTTCACTAGAATTGAAACTTACAAGACTTGGACAATTGAAGAAAGCATCTTTACCAAGTTTCGTTGTAATTACTTCAACACTAACTAAATTAATTAAATTTTTAAATGAACCATCGACTACTACATCAGGATTTTTAATAACTATTGTCTTTAGAGCTGCCGGCAATGTTTCAAAAATACAAACAAATGTTTTATCTTCAGTTTCTAAAAGTGAAGTTCCTATAAAAGGCAAGGTGATATTTTCTAATGATGTTGCTTTATCAATTTGACCTTTTTCAATTCTTTCACCTGTAAATTCTAGTGTTTTAAGACTTGTTGGAACACTATCAAAGATATCAGAGAATTTGCTGTTTTTTTCATTTGTACCGATGAAAGCAGTGGTAAGTTTTTCTAAAGATGTACAGCCTACAAAAGCACCCTTTTCAATAAGTTCTACTGTAGCTGGTATAACAAGCTCTACTAAAGATGTTGTTTGAGAGAATGCTCCGGCTTTAATTACTTTTATTTCACTAGGAATTACCAAACAACCATCGATTAAACCATTAGGATACATTATTAATTCTGTTCCATCAAGTGATGTTAAGTAACCATTAACTTCTTTAAAAATTGGATGCCCTGCTTCAACTTCAATTTTTTCAATTCCAATACAACCAGAAAATGCTGTACTATCGAGGTTTGTTAATGTTTTTGGAAAATAAAGTTTCGCAATTTTAGCACAACCATTAAAAGCTAATTTTTCAATTGTTGTTATATTTTTAGGTAATGAAAGTGATAATAAACGGTGACAACCATCGAAGGCACTTTCTTTAATAATCTCTATTCCATCACCTAATTCGACACTATTTAATAGACTGCAATCTTTAAAAGTATTTTTTTCAATAGTTTTAATTTTATCCGATAAGTGAATTTCCTTAAGACTAGCGCAATTCATGAATACTTCTTCTTCGATTACTTCAAGTCCATCAGGAAGGGAAATAACACTAAGAGCTTTACAATTTTTGAATGCTGCAGTTTCAATTTTCGCTAGAGTATTACGGAGTGTAACAACTTCAAGAGCAGTGCAATTTTCAAAAGTTGAAGCGCGTATTACTTCTACAGAACTAGGGATACTAATTGCATTTATCTTTGCGCAATTATAGAAAGCTTTTTCACCAATACTTGTAACGCTTAGTGGTATTTCAATGCTTGATAAAGCCTTACATCCTGAGAAAGCTTCATTTCCAATAAGTGTTAACGCATTTTGACTTGTTTCGCTGTCAACTTCAAAAGTAATTTTTTCTAAATTTGAAGCGCCACTAAATGCAGAACTTTCAAGAGCAGTAATACTAGAAGGTAAAGAGATACTCTTAATAAAGCTACAACTACTAAAGGTACTTCTTTCTACTTTTGTTCCATCGAGAATAGTAACATTAAGCGGATTTATTCCACTTTCATCAAATACTACTGCGAATTTATCACCGCCATCAAGTGTTTGACCAATGAATGGCAAAGTAATTGATTCAAGACTTCTACAATTTGAAAAAGCCTTTCTACCAATTTTAGTAATTGATTTAGGTAATACTAATTCTTTTATATTAGTACAATACGCAAAACCACCATCTTCAATTTCCACAATTGGTAAATTATTATATTCTTCTGGAATAGTAACTTTTTCTGGTGTATCACGATAATCTTTTAACCGAACGATTAGTCCTGTTTCATCATCATTTTCGATAAACTCTAAATATTCTTCAAGAGCTATATCATCATTGTTGTTTTCACCAGGCTTTACAGTATTTAGACCTCTTATAATAATAAATGTTAAAATACCTCCTAATGCGAGCACAATTCCAACGATAATTAACGCTTTTATCCATTTTTTCATAGGTTACCTCCCAAAGTAGTTAAATTCAATATTCTCTTTTTTATGATATATTCTTTTACTAATTATACCATACATTACTTTTTTTTGCAAGTTATTTATTTACCAATAAAATCCTTTCAAAAAATATTTGTCGATATCTTGCATATATTGTTCGTTTATGCTATAATATTTTCGTTTTAAACGGAGGATTTTATGAGTCTAAACGAAGAATGTTCAAATCAATTTAGAGGACTAAAAACAACTTCTATTTCTGATGCTAATATCATTCTTTCTAGCGTTGATTTTGATCTTGGTTGTTCTTGTGGAAGTGGAGCGAAAGAAGCTCCAAGCGTTATCCGCGGACTATCTAGTTTCTTACCACCTCTAAGTATGGATGGTGATGATTTGACTGACTGCAAAATTTACGATATAGGAAGTCTTAATAAAGATATTAACCCAAAAAGAAGCATTGAATTTCATAACGCTATTAAGGACCGTATAGCTCCTTATATTAAATCCAATAAATTAAATATAATTTTGGGTGGGGATCACTCAATTTCAATCGGACCTGAACAAGCTTTTTACGATTATGCAATGAGTGTTGGTAAAATACCTGTTATAATTCATTTAGATGCTCATCCTGATATTTGTGACTTTTATGATGGTAGTTACTACTCCCACGCCTCACCGATAAGAAGAGCAATTGACTATGGATACAAAACAGAAAACATTGTTCTTATTGGTATAAGAGGCTACGAAAAACAGGAAACGATTTATCTTAATAATCACGAAGAAATTAAAGTATATAAAGCAAGTTTTCTAAACAACGATAATGTTACTTATGCATTAAGTGAGGTCATTGAACGTTTTAAAGATAATAATCACTTAATCTATCTATCTTATGATGTTGACATCAATGATCCATCCTTCGCGCCAGGTACAGGAACTCCTGAAGCCTTTGGGCTTTCAAACAGAAATGTTTTAAAGATTATCAAATCGCTTGTTAAACATTTAGATGTAAAAGTTTTTGATATTGTCGAGGTTTCTCCTAAACTTGATGTTAATAACATTACTTCATGGTTAGTCTTGAAAATGCTTTACGAAATTTTTTCTACACTTATAAAGAAAGGAAAACTATGAAACACGTTACTTTAGACTGTTATGGTGCTAATGAGCACCAATTAGATGATTTAAAAAACATTAATGATTGTTTGAATACTCTTACGTATTCTCTAAATTTAAATCCCACTACCCCTCCTCAACTTATTCCCTACTATTACGGTAAGGTAAAAGATGATTTGGGCATTAGTGCTTTCGTATTTTTGGAAGGTGGACATATTACAATTCATACTTTTCCTTTAAGAGAGTGCTATTTTGTAGACATTTTATGTAAAGAGAATATATCGCTTGATGAAGTAGTTGCTTTCTTCAAAACAGAACTTCCTTATAATGAGAAAACATCGATTATTACGATATCTGATCGCGATGAAATTACTAATGATATTTTACCATATGATTCATCACAAGATTTTGGACCTCATTTAATGGCTACCATTAATGCTTCTGTGCCTGTTTCAATGGAATTTTTCTTCGATTTTTTAGAAAATATGGTAACAGAAATTCATATGGATCCTATTTCACGCCCTTACTTACTTAAAGGACATACAGAGGATTATGATTTTTTATCTGGTTTAATCGTCATTGCTCAAAGTCATATTGCTTTACATTATAATAAGGCTAAAAACCAAATCTTAGCGGATATTTTCTCATGTGCACCATTCGACTATAATGAAGTTGATAAATATTTTAATAAATTAGGTACAATTATTTCCAATCATTTAGTCGCAAGAGGCACTAAACATATATATAAGGTAAAATCAAAAATTGATAATCTTGATGTCATTAAGAGTATGAAATGGCAAAATGTAATTAAAAAATAAAAGGCTATATTGGCTTATTTGTTTAACAAATAAGTTCAATAAAGCCTCTTTTTTTATCTTTTTGCTTTTACTGTATATGTAGTTACATTTGTTATTGTTTCACCATCTATTTGAAGAGCTGTTGGGCGATCAAATTCTACCGTTATTTCATGACCTGTTCTAATATCGCACATTTCAGTATGTTTAATATGTTCACCTTTAAAGATAGATGGGAATACCATAAGTGTTTTAAGTTTACCTGCTTTATGGAGAACAACATTAGTTACATACCCACAACTATCATTACGATTTTGATGAGGAGCAATCATCATTCCTCCACCATAAAAACGTCCTTTCATCGTAGGTGCTAACCATACTCTTTTATACTCTTTGGTTACACCATCAACAGTGACTTTGGCATTAGGTGCTTTGTAGTGAAACAATAAACCTTTAATAGCAATACTTGTATAATTAACAGGTTTAGTTGATTTTGCTTGAAGGCGATCTCCTTCTTCACAACAATATCCATCGATACCAAAACCTATACCATCTATAAATAATTTTTCAACACCATTTACAATAACAGTAGGAAGATTTTTAATGTAGTCATTAATCATTACTTTTCTTTCATCATCACTTTTTTTAACATCATTAAAGAAATCATTTCCTGTTCCACAAGAATAGAAGTATAACTTACAATTAATGTTTATGTCCTTAACATCATTAACGAAATGATTAAGCGTACCATCACCACCTAGTAAAACTATTTCATCATTTTCTTTAACGTTTGAGAAAAAGTTTTCATAATCCGTTATCTCTAGAACACTTACCTTTTCGTATGTTTCACCTTTTTCTTCATACTCTTTTACAACATTTTTGATTACTTCTTCGTTTTGGCCATTTTTTGATTTTGGGTTATATAATATGTAATTCATCGTTATTTTTATCCTCCTTAATACCTAAATCATCTAACATAAGTTTTCTCACCATTTTTGAAATTTCAATGGTAGTCATTTCTTTATACTTTTCATATGGAATAACTTCTACTACATGCATTTGTGTCGTAGTTCTTTGTAATGGAAAATTTTTATGTACTTTTTCACAATTGCGCATCGTACAAACGACAATGGGGCAATGTGATTTTAAAGCTATTTTAAAGCTTCCTGCTCTAAAAGGTAATAATCCATCTTTGGTATTTCTAGTTCCTTCGGGACTAATGCCTACTGATGCTTCACCTTTTTCAATCATTTCTGCGGACTTATTAATTGTGATTAAGGCATAACGAGCATTATTTCTATCTATTGGTAAATATCTATTTCTTAAAGCGAAATTACCTGCAAGCGGTATTTTAAAATTTTCAGGTTTTGAAATATGAATTAAATGATCTTTTTTTAATACTACTGATTGCGTCATCGGATCAAATTTTGATTTATGATTGTACACTAACAGATATTTTTCATTATGAGGCATTTTTTCAATACCTTTTGTCTCAATAGTTACTCTTGCCAAATCAAATACTAATTCTTCGGTAATATTAAAAATAAAGTTATAAAACTTATTGAAATTATCATACTCTTTCTTTTTAATTGTTAAACTAATTAACCAAACGATAAAGAAATACAGCCCTACTTGCACAGCATAAGTTAAAACAAATATTACGAGTGTAAACCAAATATCGCCAAATGTTTTTAATGGTTTTAAAATAGAAAACAGAATAGCCCAAAAAGCACTTAAGGCAAGTATTATTTTATTTACCATATAGCATGCTCACTATTTTTACTTTTTCCTTATTCGTATATAATTTAATCAGAGATTTCTATCTGATTTCAATTATAACTATTTTATGATATACTTTTATTGAAG
>URLJ01000036.1 GCA_900548675.1 uncultured Mollicutes bacterium | reverse complement strand
ATATTAACTTCAGTACTAAATTGGAAAAATCCTATTGAAAAACGTAATGAATTAATAAATTTAGGTTATACACATTAGGTTATACACATTATAACATATAGATTTTTTTCTTTTTCAATTTTGGTCTCACATCATTGACAAATCAACACATTTTTACCCCCTTAAAAATCAACACTGTTGACATTTTTTACATATTATATTATAATATATTTAAGTTTTTTTGTAAAGTACAAATACAATAAAAATGTTGAAATTTAATAATGGAGATTATATGAAAGTAAAAAACTTGAATAGTTCATCCTTAAAAACAAAAGAGCTAATAAAAAAAACCTTCGCTGAGATGTTAGAAGAAAAAAAGGAATTAAGTAAAATAACCGTTACAGAACTTGTCAAAAGAGCTTCGATTAATAGAGGAACTTTTTATGCTCACTATGATGATATTTATAAAGTTGCCGAAGATTATGAAAACGAATTAATCGATAGTTTTTTTAGTAATGCCGAACTTTTACGTTCTACAGATTTTGAAAAATTTATTGATTCTTTTTTTAACTACATAAAAGGTAGCGATAAATATTACAAGATGCTCTGCAAATCAAACGACTTCCTTTTTTCGGCTAATAGACTTACCACACTAGCAGCTAATAAAATTCTAGAGTTATGCTATACAGGTAAAAGAATTAAAAATGAAAAAAACATCGACATGGAAATCCGCGTATTTATTGATGGACTGGTATGTGAGTATGTCAAATATTGCCGCGGGATGAGTACAAATTCACCCGATGATTTATATTTGTTCACAGAAGATTGGTGTAAAAATTTTGTGGAAAGAAGATTTTAAAATAAAAGTATGAAAAACTATGATAAAAATATAACTACTAACGAAATTGGGATAATTAATATGGCCGTAAAAGATGATAGTACTTTTCTATCACCATTTTCTAATGTTGGAAAAGCTGTAATATCTAAAGATGTAGCGGATTTTATCGAAAATTCAGCCAAAGAATTTCATCCCAATACTGACCTTACTCTTAACATTTATAGTAACGCAATCGATGAAAATGAAAAAATACTATACAAACAAGCAATCGTTACTTATTTCAATTTAAAAATAACCGACATTAATCGTGAAATTAAACGTAAAAATATCATAAGTACCATCTTTTTATCTATCGGGATTATTGCTTTAACCTTTATGGTTATTTTTCATAGCTTATATGAACGAAAAGTTATAAGTGAATTCATCGATATTTTTGCATGGGTTTTTATATGGGAGGCCGTTGATCAATTCTTCATTGAAAAGAATGCCTTAATTATTCAAAAAAAGCGTTTAACGCATTTTACTACTATGACTATTAATTATTACGATCTATAATAAAAATGCAGTATTGTGGCGAAATTACGCCAAATACTGCATTTTTTATATACGTATGCTTTTTTTATTACTAAAATACGTTTTATTTTGCTATCGGAATACGTTTTATTTTGCTGCCTTTTTAATATTTTCAATTAATTTTGAGCATTCACTACGACGGGCACAACAGCAGCAATTTGATGAGCAATTTGTTTTACCTTTTTTCTTATTTATTATTTTTAAGATAAATGGTAAAAGTACGATTCCTACAGCAAAAACAATTATAATATATTCATACCATTCCATATAAAACACTCCTTTTTAAATTTTAATTTATTTTTTGATTATTTTAAGCTTCTGCTAAAGTTTTCTTTTTGAAAGCTCCATTTGCGAATAAGCCTAGAACAACAACACCAGCTATAAGCACTAGCAATACTGGTAATCCAAAATACCATCCTAATTCCCACAATCTTCCTAACCAATATACAACTAATGAAATTACATATGAACCACCTAGCCACCAAGCAATAGTTACTAGGAAGCCTTTTTTAGTACTTTCTGATTTAGCTGTTGCAACAGCAGCCATACAAGGGAAAGTAAATAGATTATATACAGCAAATGCATAAATAGCAGCATTATCAAGGCCTATTGCACCTTCTACTAATCCTAAATTTTCCATAGTAGCTACAACATCTTCTTTAGCAATCAATCCTGTGAAAGAGGCAACTGTGTATTTCCAGCCATCTGCACCTTGAGCCCAGCCAAGTGGATAGAATACATATTGAAGAACACGACCGATACTAGCAAGAATAGATTCATCGATTGCTTCAGGCACATATTTAAATTTCCATGTGAAACTTGATAAGAACCAAATTACAACGATTGATGCAGCAATGATTGTTGATGCTTTGTATAGGAAATGTTTAAATTTTTCCCATAAGTGTGCAATCAAATTTTTAACTTGAGGTCTGTGATATGCAGGAAGTTCCATAATGAATGGAGGTACTTCTTTATTCTTACTAAATAACTTGATAATTATTGCAGATATAATAGCGATAACAATACCAAATAAGTAAATGCTGAATACAAATACATCACCTAAGAACCTACCAGCTACAACTGTTGCTAATAAAGCCCATATTGGAGCCTTGGCACCACAACTAAAGAATGGTGCTAAACGAATTGTCATATCACGTTCTTTATCATCTTCAAGAGTCTTCGTTGCCATCATGGCAGGAACACTACATCCAAATCCCATTAGTAGAGGGATAAATGCTTTACCAGATAAACCAAAACGTCTGAATGCTCTATCCATAATGAAAGCAACACGTGCCATATAACCCGAATCTTCAAGAATAGAAATGAAGAGGAATAACAACAATACTTGAGGAATAAAACTAAAGATTGATGAAATACCATTGATTATACCATCGATAACTAAGCCAGTAAACCATTTGCCTTCAGGCATAAAACTTTCAAATAATGTTGAAATTAAACCTGTAAGCCAACCCATCCAACTTTGAAGGAAAACACCTAAAGAAGGAATACCTTCTAAAGCGGCATCAGCAGCAACGCCACCAGCTTCTTCTAGAATATCTGCATAACCCATTCCTGTAAAGAAATTAATCCAACCTTCGCTGTGAATCTCTAAGCCGAAAATGGCATTTAAGAATAATAAGTCACTAGAGAATACGATATGGAATACCGCAAACATTATTACTAAGAAAATAGGAATACTCCAAATACGATGTGTTAATACTTTATCAATTTTATCTGATTTTGTTTCAGTAGAAGCATTTTCTTTCTTTATGATTGCTTTTTTGAAATTATTTGTAATAAATTTATATCTTTCATCAGCGACGATCGCTTCAAAGTCACCATCAAATTCACTTGAATCATAATTATTTTTTAACGCTTGAACCTTAATGGTTAAATTTTTATGATTATTTACTTCTAATTCATCATTTTCAATAAGTTTTATCGCGTGGAATAATGGGAAATCTTCAACACCTTCTAGTTCAGATTTAGTTGCATTAATTAATTCAAGCAACTTTTGATTTTCAATCATCGTTTCACCTGAACGTTTCGTCTTGGCAGTTTTATAAGCCTTTCTCATTAATTCATCTATACCTTCACCTTTTAAGGCGCTTATTTCAACTACAGGAACTTTAAATTTCTTTTCTAAATCATGAACTAAAATTTTTGTTCCACTTTGCTTAACAACGTCCATCATATTAAGGGCGATAACAACAGGTGTATCCATCTCTAATACTTGCGTTGTTAAATATAAGTTTCTTTCAAGGTTAGTCGCATCAACGACATTGATTATACAATCAGGTTTTTCATCAACGATAAAGTTTCTTGATACTACTTTTTCTGGAGTATAAGGGCTAAGTGAATATATACCAGGTAAATCAACGATATCTACCTTTTCTTCTAATTTCTTATAAACACCTTCTCTTTTATCGACAGTTACACCAGGCCAGTTACCAACATGAGCAGTAGCACCAGTTAAACTATTAAATAATGTCGTCTTACCACAATTAGGGTTTCCTGCAAGTGCGAATTTCATTATTTTACTACCTCCATTAAAATCTTGTTTGCTTCATCTTTTCTAAGAGTTAATTCATATCCTCTGATGTTAACTTCAATTGGATCACCAAGCGGAGCAAGTTTAACTAGTTTAACCACTGTTCCTGGTGTAACTCCCATGTCGAAAAGTCTTCTTTTAATTTTTCCTTCAGCTTCAATTTTACAAATTTTTCCTTCTTCACCAACTTTAAATTGATTAAGATACTTTTTATTTTCCATACTACTCATCCTTTCTATGCAACTATAATCTTTAAAGCCGTATCTTTATTTAAGGCTAAGGTTGTTTCCATTATTTTTATAATTAAATCACCCGCAGTATGCGAAACAACTTTAACACTTGAACCTACACATAATCCCAAATTTAATAAATGTCTTTTTGTTTTTTCATCCGTTAAAACCTTTGAAATTTTTAATTCCACATCAATTGGAGCTACAAACAATGACATAATAAACCTCCTCTAGTTAGTTTTGGCTAACTCATTTACATTTTTTAAAAGCCTCAAATAGGGCTTTCATAGTTAGCACTTGCTAACCTTTGTTTCTTTTTAAAAGCAACCTAAGTTGCTTTTTTTATTATAATTCCTGTTAGCTATTGCTAACTCAGTAATATAATACTCTTTTTTTTACATATTACAAGCAATTTTTTTGTTTTCAGCAAATTCTTTAATTTCCTTTTCAAGGAGCACAAAGACTTGTGATATTAGATATCCATCAGCAATAGCGTGATTTAATCTAACGGTTACTGGCATCATCAACAAATTATTTTCTTTGCGAAATTTTCCCCAATTTACAATCGGTGCGAAGAATAAATAACCTTCAGGTAACTCAACATTAAAGCTATCATAACTGACCCATGGTATGAATGATGCATCAAACCAATTAGGATGGTTTTGCGCGTCAAGCTTATATGTCCCATCTTTTTTTGCTTCTTCAATATCCGCTAAAGCATTTTGATAAAATGTTTTGTAATCACTATTATAAACGGTATAAACAGGCGTACAAGTTTCGGTTGTACTTGAAAAAACATACTGTGTTGGATTGATTACTTCATAAACATATACTTCATCTTTTTTCCAATCATAAAACATTTTGTAATCATCGCGCGAGTTTAATACCTTACATAACAGATATAAGAAATTAATATAGAATTTAGTATTTGTAAGTTTAGAGTATTTATAAAGTTCTGTTACATCTATTCTTGATGTCATAGAAATGGAACATTTACAGTCACGAGAAAAGTGACGATATACTTTTTCGCGATAATAATTATTTAAATCTAATTTTTTATAATTCATTTTTTCATCTTCTCTTCTTCAAAACATTAATTAAAATGTAACCACCTATTAAAACGAGAATCGCGACGGTCAAGATAACATACATAACTGGTTGTGATACCATTTTACCGAAGAATAAGATACTGCAGTCGACATCATCTTTTATCCCATCGACAACTGCAACAGCATTTTCTACCGGCATCATTTTTTCAAGATCTTTTGCTAAAACGCTAAATGTAGAACCCATAAAATGATTTCGTAGCAGAACTGTTCCATATGTCCCCGGCAAGAAAGCTAGTATTGTTTGGAGTATTTCATGAAAACCCGCAATTGGCATATATGCTCCACAAATAAATCCGTAGCCTGCTGAAACAGCCGTTCCAACAGCGCTTGCTTGACCATTTGTTGAAAGAAAACTATTTACAATTGATGCAATCGCAGTTCCAAACATTCCTAGTAAAAATACATCTAGTACTATCCGTAATACATCACCTAATGTTAAGTACCAACCTTTGATTAACAAGAATAAGAAACATGCCACCAACGCTCCAAAACTTATTATTATGGTTGTAAAAAATGATCCTAGATAATAAGCTATTGAAACATACGCTTTTTTAACTGGTGTAACGCTTATATCTTTATAAGCCCCTGATACCTTATCTTGAACCATTAAAACATTTGAACAAAATGCAACTGTAATAGGAACTACCGCTAATAAAGATGACGCAATTTCCCCACCAATTATACCATCGAGAAGTTTTTTAGAAATTTCAAAATTGTACTCCTTTAAGGCTGCGACGAAAATGTTCTCGTATACACTAGCTAGGAAAGTTGCATATAAAATAAGTAGGATAATAGGGGTTATCATTGAAGCAAACACCATTCCCTTATCCTTAAAAAACATTTTAATATTTCTAATTGTTAATTGATATATTGTCATCATTATAGGTTACCTCCAACAAGTTTTTTGCCTGTCGCGGCTAAAAATACATCATCCATCTTGCCTTTAGTAATTTCAAAATCGACAAATATTTGCGGATATTTAACAATTAGGTCACGTGCTTCTTCGGTATTTTTTACTTCTATTCTGTAACCATCTTTTATATGTTCAAATGGTTTCTGAAGTTTTTCAACATCGGTTTCTTCTACATTATATATCGTAATATAATCTCCTGTATAAGTATTTTTCAATTCTAAAGGTGTGCCTGATGCGACAATTTTCCCACTATCTAAAATAATCACATAATCAGCATCAGTCGCTTCTTCCATATAATGAGTTGTAAGAAAAACAGTCATTCCTTCTTTTTTTCTAATATCCTCTATTACTTCCCATAATAGTTTACGTGTTTGTGGATCTAATCCTGTTGTCGGTTCATCTAAAATTAGAATTTTTGGCTTGTGGATTAAAGCTCGTGCGACATCAATTCTTCTTCTTTCACCGCCTGATAACTTTCCAACTGCTCTATTCAAATATGCTTTAAAATCAAGTAAATCAGCTAATTCATTAATTCTTGCTTCTGCTTCTTTCCCATATATTTTATATAGACTTGCTCTTGAATATAAATTATCGCGTACGCTGAGCAAACCATCTAAAACAGAATTTTGGAATACTACTCCAAGTTTTGAAGTAATCTTATGCATATCTTCATCGATGTCATCTCCATCGATAATTACTTTACCTGCATCTTTTCTTAAAGTTCCACAAATGATAGAAATTGTTGTTGATTTACCAGCACCATTTACACCCAGAAAGGCAAATAACTCACCATCATTTACATGAAATGATAAATCATTAACTGCTTTTAGATTACCATAAGATTTATTTAAATTTTTAATATCAATAATGTGATTCATACATCCTCCAGTATTATTTTATATACACTTTAATATCTATAATCTAATACTTCTTCTTTAAACTCGGTATATTCATAATTTGTATTTACAACTTTACTTATAAACTCTTTCTCATACGCTTTTGTCACTTTAATATATGCATTGTTAATGTTGTCATTAGGCCATACAATGGCGAAAATGAAAACAAACACCAAAAGGACAACATTTAAAAAGGCTAAAACAGCAGAATATATCTTGCAAATAAGAGGAGCTTTAATCATTAGAAGCACTGATGCCGTAATACCTACCAATGCTAGAAATACCAAAATCCATCCAGAAAGTAGTTGTATAAGAAAACAAATAAGAGCCGGTAAAAATGCAAACATGATATTTATGATTAAGAATATTTCATTTTTTAACATTTCACCAACGGGAATTCCTCTAAATATCACAACAGCGAAGAATAATACTACTTGCAATGCTAAATATAAACTCACAAGTACCATCAAAGCTATTCGACCTGCCCCAGGCTTTTCACTAGGTGCATTCGCGGTTACTTTAGCAATTACATATTTATTTTTGTTTTGTTCAGCTCCGCAGTTGGGACAAAACTTTACATTATCATTAATATCAGAACTACAATATTCACATTTCATAATTTAATCTCCTTCTAAGCTATTTTGTATTATATCATTTTTATTATTTTTTTTCAAAAAAATTATCTTCAATACGCATCAAAATAAAAAAAGCATCGTTTAACCGTTCTAAAAATACGTCAAACTATGCCTTTTTAATTATTAACTGTATTATTTATTTCTTCTTATCTCTACATCATCAGGATTAGTAAAAGTAATTATTTTGCTGTAGTCTATGTATTCAAAACTTTCTAAACTAGAATCACATTTAAAAATAATTGGATAATGAAGTAACCTAGCAAAAGAATACAAGACGTAAGTTTCAGAAACTGCTACAAATAAATCTTCACCATTAGTAAGAAAATAGGTAGCCAAATCTGGTTTGAAACTTTCACTTTGTTTTACCTCTTTAAGTAAGGAAACAATTTTCTGCATTACAGTACTTTTTTGAATTATTTCTTCAGCCATAGGACACATAATTGTTTTTTCACCACTTTCAGTTTTTAACGTCAATGATCTTGAACTAACTTCATAGTTTATACCATTTTCAGTATAGACCGTAGGGGGACTATATTGAGGTATTTTCTCAGTATTATCATACAATAAAACATTTGGCATGCCATACGTTTCTTGAATTTCGCCCGTAATCCTATTTAATAGTAAGTATATTGAAGGATAACCTGAATCACCTTGTTTATAGTCAGTGTCCGAAAAACTAAATATATTATACTCTTCAGTAAGAGCTAGAAGTCTAGCTTGATCATATTTACAATTATAATACGTCATAGAAATAGAATAATCAAGGTATGAAATTGTTCCAATAGCGTAACAATTATTGTCGATAGGTCTACCAAGAGTTTGTTTTTTTACTTCATAACGATAATAAAATTGCGCGATGTCACCCTCATAACGAATGAATGAATATTCGATTTCTCTAACTTCTCCAATGTTCTTTCCATCACTTTTAATTTTTTCTTTTACTAATGTTGGAAAACTAATATTTTCCTTACTTGAAAAATACCCTTCTGCATAAACAAATGTATAATTAGGATTTTTTTCAATTTCATCAATTTTTTTATATAACTCTATTCTCTCTTCGTAACACCCAGTACATCCTAACGTAGTTATTAATATTACAAGCGACATTACCATTGTCTTTATTATTTTTTTCATGGAAGCGCTCCTTTCCCTATTGTCATCAAATAATTTAATTTTTTTTAATATTCCAAATTTTCGTTTCTTTGAAACTATCTTTTATGGTGCAAGAAATGGGACTCGAACCCACACATTATTGCTAATATAAGAATCTGAATCTTACGTGTCTACCAATTCCACCATTCTTGCATAATTAGGAACTATTTAATTATTAGTTCCATTTGTGTTTCTTTTACAAACATTCCCTTCTTTTCATAGAATGCTCTTGCACCATCGTTCCCTTCCCAAACATTTAATGTTATATCGTAGCATTTTTTATCTTTAGCATATTGATAAACAAAATCAAAAAGTTTTGTCGCAATATGGAGGTTACGATATTCAGCATCAACGCATAAATCATCAATAAAAAGTGATGTGAAATCGCGCATATTAGTTGAAAATGGCTGTCTTTTTAATTGACAAAATGTGTATCCCATTACGACATCGTCATCATTAACAGCGACAAAAATTGGTTTATCGTCATTGCTTAACATTTTTTCCAATTCTTCTTTAGTGTATTTTGTTTTACCGCTGATGAATATATCAGGACGAATTTGAGCATGTAGTTCTAAAACTTCATTTAAAAGTTTTAATATTCTGTCTATATCACTTTTCTTAGCTCTTCTTATTTTAATGTTCATTTTTTATTACGACCTTAATTATAGAATTCATATCATGAGAAAGCATTTCAAAGGGTTTGAAAGAATAACGTATTGCTTGCAAACCCTTTTTCTTAGCTTTTTTTATTTTGTCTCTGGCATATTTATAACAGCAACTAAAATTGAATTTAGTTTTATATACATTGCGTAGCTTGCACTATTATCAAAAATGTATGTATCCGCTTCAGTGCCTAAATAGCAAGTGTAATTATAGTTTTCAGCCTTAATTGTTATTTTTAGGCCTGTTTTAGAAGGAGTCTCTTCATCTGAAACAACTTTACTATAATTTATCGTTTTAAGGATATCATATACTTTTTCTAATTTTTCTTTAGTCAATACTATTTTTTTAGTTTTTATTATTTCATTTTGAGTTTCCTCAACATTTATGTTTAATACTAGTTCTCCTGTTTTGGAATCGTATTTGTCTTTTAAGCCTTTGTTCCATTCAATTGTAAAACTGAAATCATCAGGCATTTTTTCTGGCAAAGTGCTCACATCACTATCATCATAGTATGGAACCGCCTTACCGAAGTCTCCTGTATGATAACCATTAATTACTCGCACAAGCAAAGCATTTAAATATTCAACTACAGGTTTTTCTTCGGTTGTAGCTTCTATATGACCATTTCCTATTCCAGAATCATCTGTTAAATAAATATACTTACCACCTGTCAACAATGATTGACTACGGAAAAAGTATTCTGTTTTTTTATCAATACCACTTGATGCAACTGTTATTACTTTAACACCCATACTGGCAAGTTTAACAATGGCCGCATTCCAAGCAGAAACATCACTATCATGGCTAGGCGCATCAGCAATGTGAACTAATAGTTTTGTTGATGGCGTAGTAGACCAATTTTTAGATACAGCTTCAGCTAATGCTTTATGCACTGCTTCTTCAAAATCACCACCACCATTAGCATTTTGTAATTTGATGTTTAATTTTTGTTGTTCAATATCGCTTGTGAAATCAAAATATTTTGTAACATATTGATCCCCAAAATCGCGATAGAATAATAACGCAACAGAAATTGAAGAATTAGGATTATTTTTTTGAACTTTAGAAATTACATCATCCATTTCAAGTTTCAAAAATTCTAATTCATCTCCCATTGAACCAGTTGTATCAACCACGAACATTAATTCAATTCTATCTTCTTTTGTAACTGCGTCATCAATAGAAATAACATCATTATTTTTAACATTAAATTCTTTAACATTCATGCCATCATTTGTTGGATAAGTTACTTTAACATTATAACTAGCTCTCAACATATTAGGGAATAAATAAACCATACCACTTTCATCAGTTGTTGATGAAAAATATTCTCCATCATCAGTAAGCGTAATAGTAGCACTATTTACACCTTTAATTTCAAGTTTAATTCTATCTAATGTTTTAAAACTATACTTTGAGTAATATTGATTAAAACTTGTACTTTCGTTCGTTTGTTGTTGGTCATTAGATGCAGAAATTAGTTTTGTCCAAAAATCATATTTTTCATTATCATCTACAAGACTTGCGGTAAGCATTCCTGAAGTTCTTTTCAAAGTGCCTCTAAAAATTTTGGGCATAATAAAATCACTACTATCGTTAAGATCTTTGCCATCTGAAGTTGGCGTTAATTCACTTGTTACAGTATCATCAAAATACCCACCTTCTTTTCTTGTAGAACCATAATCACCAGAAGGTAAAGTACCTTCTTTCATACTACATCCAATTAAACATAGAGAAATAATCCCTATAAATAAAACCGAAAAAAATTTTTTCATTTCTTAAACCTCCTCGTATAATATAAATTGTTCATAATTATTTTAATTGATAATGAACTAATATCAATTTATTTCATATAGATT
>URLJ01000035.1 GCA_900548675.1 uncultured Mollicutes bacterium | reverse complement strand
TTATTAACAGATGAAGAGGGTATGCGTCTTTCTGACCTTGAGGGCGAATTTATGGAACTTAATGGTTGGGAGGCTGAATCAGATGCGGCGACATTACTTAATGGTCTTGGTGTATCTGATGAATATCATTATGAGCTAATGGGAAGCTTGGATGCTAAAATTAAAATTAAGGTTTTACTTGCTCAAGCTTTATTTGGTAATCCCGACATTTTACTGTTAGATGAGCCTACTAATAACCTTGATTATAAATCAACTCGTTGGCTTGAAAATTTCTTATTAAATTTTGATAATACGGTTTTAATTGTATCGCATGACCGTCATTTTTTAAATAATGTTTGTACACACATTTGTGATGTTGATTATGGAAAGATTAAGCTTTATGTTGGTAACTATGAGTTCTGGTATGAATCAAGCCAGCTATTGCTACAACAACAAAAGGATCAAAATAAAAAGGCTGAACAAAAGGCTAAAGAGCTTCAGGAATTTATTGCCCGCTTTAGTGCTAATAAATCAAAGGCTCGTCAAGCTACAAGCCGTAAAAAGCTTCTTGATAAGCTTGTTTTAACTGATATTGAACCATCAAGCCGTAAGTATCCATTCATTGGCTTTAAACAAGCACGTGAGGTTGGGAATGATATTCTTATTGTTGATAATTTGACTAAAAAGGGCTTGTTTGAGAATTTAAGCTTTACAGTAAGAAAAGGCGATAAGATTGCCTTCTTGGCTGAAAATTCAATGATAATTACAACTTTATTTAATATTCTTTTAGGTAAGGAAGAGGCTGATAGTGGTTCATATAAATGGGGAATTACAACCTCTGTATCTTACCTAATGCAGGATAATAAAGAGTTTTTCTCAGATGAAAGATTAGATTTAATTAATTGGCTTCGTCAATTCTCTCCTGATGATCAAACCGAATCATTCATTCGTGGCTGGTTAGGTCGTATGCTATTTTCAGGTGAGGAATCAATGAAAAAGTCAACAGTTTTATCTGGAGGCGAAAAGGTTAGATGTATTCTTGCCAAAATGATGCTAGAATCAGGTAATGTTCTAATTATGGAGGATCCAACTAACCATTTAGATTTGGAATCAATTACAGCTTTAAATGAAGGTATGACTTCGTTTAAGGGAAATATTTTATTTTCAAGTCATGATGCCGAATTACTTGAAACGGTAGCTAATCGTATTATTTCATTTGAAGGAAATGGAATTAAAGATAAGATGACAACTTATGAAGAATACCTTGATTCATTAAAGGATTAATTGAAGGGGCGGATATTATGGACTTAAGTTCATTGAATAAAAATCAAAGACTAGCGGTAGAAACAACCGAAGGACCAGTAATGGTTATGGCGGGTGCTGGTTCTGGTAAAACACGTGTTTTAACTTACCGTATTGCTCACTTAATTCTTGATTTAGGTATAATTCCTGGAAATATTTTAGCCGTTACCTTCACTAATAAGGCCGCAAGAGAAATGAAAGAAAGAATTGAGAATTTAACGCACGAGGATGTAAGACATATGTGGGTTTCAACCTTCCATAGTTTTTGTGCTAGATTCTTACGTATTGAGCTTGATTCATTTAAGGGCTTTTCTAAGAATTTTACTATTATTGATGAGGATGATGCCTTAAAAATAATTAAAGACATTATGAAAAACGATAATATTGATGTTAAGGAATATAAGCCTAAAAGAATTTTAGGATTGATTAGTGATGAGAAAAACAAAGAGATTATTTCAATTAGTGATCCTTTTTTAAAGAATTATTATCCTAAAATTTTTGATAAATATAATGAGGCTTTAAAGAAAGATAATCTTCTTGATTTCGATGATTTAATAAAGCTAACCTTAGAGCTATTAAAGGAAAGACCAGAAACATTAGCTAAATATCGTAAAAAGTTTAGCTATATAATGGTTGATGAATTTCAAGATACTAACATTATCCAATATGAACTAATAAAGCTTTTAACAAGTGATACACAAAATATTTTTATTGTAGGAGACCAGGATCAATCTATTTATTCCTTCCGTGGGGCGAAGGTTGAAAATATTGATTTATTTATAAAGGATTTTCCTTTATGTAAACAAATATTGCTTGAAGAAAATTATCGTTCAACTAATCCTATTTTAAAGATTGCCAATAATGTTATTGATTGTAATAAACATCGCATAAAAAAGAATCTTTATACTAATAACGATAGTAGTGAGCTTCCTGTTTACTTTCATACATCATCAGGCTATGATGAAACAATGTTTGTAATCGATAAAATAAAAGAGCTTCATCTTCTTGGATATCCATATTCTGATTTTGCCATATTATACCGGGCAAATGCTTTATCTCGTCAATTTGAGGATATGCTTCTTAGATATCAAATTCCTTATGTTATTTATGGTGGATTGTCATTCTTTGAAAGAAAAGAAGTTAAGGACATGATTGCTTATTTAAGATTGATAATCAATCATGATGATGATTTTGCGTTTAAAAGAATTGTTAATGAACCAAAGCGTAAAATTGGTGATGCACTTCTTGATAAGCTTAAAACAGCTCAAATAAACAATAATTGTTCTTTATTTGAAGCTATTGATCATATTGAAACATCAGGAATAGGTTTTAATAATTTAATAGCATTTAAGTTCACAATCCTAGAGTTATTCGATGAATACATAGCAAATGAAGATAAACCACTTATTAAAATTATTGATGGAATCTTAGATAAAACTGGTTATGGAAGTATGCTAAAAAATGAAGGTGAAGAGGGACAAGATCGTTTAGAGAATGTTTTGGAACTTAAAACGGTAATTGAAGAAGCTATCGAGTACTATGAGCTTTCTCGTAAAAATACGTTAGAGTCTTTACTTTCTGATTTGGCGTTAAGAACTGATACAGATAATAAAAATGAAAGTGCTGATTGCATCAAGCTTATGACCTATCATCAGGCTAAGGGACTTGAATATCGTGTTGTTTTCATGGTGGCGATGGAACAAGGAATCTTTCCAAGCTTTAATTGCGTAAGTGAACAAGAACAAGAGGAAGAAAGAAGAATTTGTTATGTTGGCATTACTAGAGCTAAAGAAAAGCTTTATATAACTAATGCGGAAACAAGATATCTTTATGGTCAGCAACAAAACGAAGCTCCATCAATTTATATTAAGGAAATGGGACTTGATAACCTTAATGTTATTGGCAAGATAAAAAGGCCAATTACAACGCCAATTACTCAAACAACTACAAGTGCACCTACTAAGGTTGAAAAAGAGCCTAGTGCTCAAATTAATAAGGGTGATAAGATTAATCATAAGGCTTTTGGTGATGGCTTGGTTGTTGAAAAAAATGGAAATGTTATAACAGTAGCCTTTATGGCTCCTTATGGAGTTAAGAAGCTAAGTGCTGTTCATCCATCAATTAGAAAAATATAGTAAAAAACTACTTTGTTTGATGCAAAGTAGTTTTTTATGATATAAACATTTTAAAAATAACTATTTTTACTATAAAAACGTTTTTAAAAAAATTAAAAATCATAATTTTTTAGTCATCTTTAATGAAAAATCTTGTTTTTGGAGAAAATATTTAAGTGAATCCTATAAAGCTAAATAATAGATTTAATTTTGTCATTTGTTTTTCTCAAAAGACCCTTTTTAGTGCATTTGACACATTTATACCTTGATGCTAATATCAAATTATTAAATGATTTACGTAGCTGGAGGTATAATTAAATGGTACAAGAAAAAATTACATTTCACGAGTATTTATTAACAAAAAGAGGAAAAGAAGTTCATTTAAAAAATGATTTATGCTTTAAATATGCTATGCAAAATCAAGAAGTAGCTTCAGTTGGATTAGATACTTTAGGTTTTATTGTAAAACCACAAGATATTACAATAAGAAGTGAAATAGGAACGGGTATTCATATAAGATGCACAGGTGAGCATCGCTTTGATATGGAAATTATAGATTCTCAAAGTCAAACTACCTATGATTTTGAACTCCAAAATTATAATGAAAATATATCATTTAAAATGACTATTAAGCTTCTTAAAAGAATTATATCTGATTTTGATATTAAGAAAAATGAGGTAAAAGATATTAATGAGCTTCCTGTAACGCATTTAATTGTCCTTGACAATTATACAAGGAATTCAAATCATAATTATGAAGAGATAGCTATCATGAAAAAGATAGAAGATAAATGTAGGGAATATTACAAAGGTAGGATAATGATACATCATTTGCAATCTAATGTTAAAAATGATAAAATGAAGCTAGGAAAAGTACGTTTTGAAAGGTACAAGAAGTTTTTGAAATGTTTTGACAAAGATGCGAAAGAACTTCAAGCCCAAAAAGAGTTACTATCACAAAAAGATGAGCAAATAATAAATCAACAAGAAAAGATTGTATCTTTAGTTAAATTTTTAAAATCACTAGGAAAAACCATCTTAGAAATTAAAGAAGCTACAGGTCTTACAACTGATGAGATTGAAAAGATATAACATTTATTGCTAAATGAATGAACGAATGAATTATAATTATAATATTTAAGAATAAAAAAGAACTGGTTAAAAAAGTTTAAAATGACTTTCTAAAAGCTAGTTCTTTTTTTGCTTTTGCGAATAATTTTAAATAAATTAGCAAATAAGTATTGACAGTGCCAATTTTTAGAACTATAATATATTTGCACTTAGGAAGTAAGAGTGCCAAATAAAGAATATTTTTAGGAGGATAATTATATGAACAATATTGCAAATCGTAATCGTTATAATTTAGTTGATCCTTTCTTTGATGATTTCTTTAATGATGAAAGAAACCAATATGGTCAAATGATGAGAACCGATATTACTGATCACGGTGATCATTATGAAATGAAAATAGAACTTCCAGATGTAAAGAAGGAAGATATTCACTTATCATTGGAAGATGGATATTTGACTATTCATGCTACCTTTAATCATAAGGAAAATGAGCATGAACATCATAAGGTAATTCGTCGTGAACGTTATAGTGGCTCTTATGAAAGAAGCTTTAGTATTGGTTCTAATGTTAGTGAATCCGATATTAAGGCAAAGCTTGAAAATGGTATTTTAACATTACATATTAAAAAACCAGAGGTTAAAGAGGCACCTAAAAAGTATATTTCAATTGAGTAATTAATATAATTTCTTTGGTATGGAGGTATTTAAAATGATAAAACCATTATTTGATAATGTGCTTGTAAAGCATGAGCACAAGAAAGAAACTACAAGCAGTGGTATTTTACTTTCAGCACATGAAGAAGAATCAAAATATGCTGTTGTTGTGGCTACAGGAGATGGAATCTTAGCTGATGGTAAGAAGATTTCTATGCCTGTAAAAGTTGGAGACAAGGTTTATTACAAGAGCTATAGTAGTGAAAAGCTTGAAGATGGTGGAGAAGAATTTGAAATTGTTCCACTATCTAATATTTATGCGGTAATTGAATAGGAGGCATATTATTATGGCTAAGAATGTAATTTTTGGAAAAGATGCAAGAACAAAAATGGTAGCTGGTGCTAATAAGTTAGCTGATGCTGTTAAGGTAACTTTGGGACCTAAAGGTAGGAATGTCGTTTTGGATAAAGGCTATGGTTCTCCACTAATTACGAATGATGGAGTTTCCATTGCTCGTGAAATTGAACTTGAAGATCCTTATGAAAATATGGGTGCTAAGCTCGTTTATGAGGTAGCTAATAATACTAATGATGAAGCAGGTGATGGTACAACAACTGCAACATTACTTGCTCAAACAATGATTTTGAATGGTATTAAGGCTATTGATAAGGGTGCTAATCCAGTATTAATGCGTGAAGGTATTAATATGGCATCAAAGGCTGTATCAGATACACTTCTTAAGAATACTAAGCAAATTAGTGAGCGTAAGGATATTGAATCTGTTGCTACTATTTCGTCTGGCTCAAGTGATGTCGGTTCTTTAATCGCTGATGCAATTGAACGTGTTGGTGAGGATGGAATTATCAATATTGATGAGTCTAAAGGCTTTGAAACAACGCTTGAGCTTACAGATGGTTTGTCATATGATAAGGGTTATATTTCTCCATATATGCTTGAGGATGATACTAAAACATCAATTGAACTTGAATCTCCATATATTATGGTAACAGATATGAAGATTTCTGCTATTCAAGATATATTACCAGTTCTTGAGCATATTGTTGAAGAAAGAAAGCCTTTGTTTATAATTGCTGATGATATTGAACAAGATGCTGTTTCAACAATCGTTTTAAATAAGCTTCGTGGAGCCTTTAATGTTGTAGCTACTAAAGCCCCAAGCTTTGGTGATACAAGAACGGATACTTTAAAGGATATTGCAACATTCGTTGGTGCTAAGTTCTATTCTAAGGATTTAAATATGAAGCTTAAGGATATGACAACGGATGACCTTGGTTCAGCTAAGAAGGTAATTGTTGAAAAGAATAATACAACCATTATCGAAGGTGCTGGTGCTAAGGATGAAGTAGAAGCTCGTATTTCAGAAATTCAAACTAAGATTGATAATGCTGCAAATGAAACAGAAGCTAAGGCTTTGAAGAAACGTATTGCTGGTATGTCAAATGGTGTTGCCGTAATTAAGGTTGGTGCTACAACTGAAACAGAATTAAAGGAGAAGAAACTTCGTCTTGAGGATGCTTTAAATGCTACTCATGCAGCCATGCGTGAAGGTATTGTAGCTGGTGGTGGAGCAGCTTTAATTGAAGTCTATAAAGAAATTAAAGATAATGTATCATCTGATATTCCTGATGTTGAGAAGGGTATTAGAGTTGTACTTGATGCTTTAACTGAGCCTTTGTATCAAATTGCTGAAAATGCTGGATATGATGGTCATGATATCGTTGAAAAGCAACTTCATGCACGTAAGGGTGTAGGATTTGATGCTAAGAATGGTACTTGGGTTGAAATGCTTCATCATGGAATTGTAGATCCTACTAAGGTTACACGAAGTGCTCTTTTAAATGCTGCTAGTATTGCTTCTATGTTTATAACAACTGAATGTGCTGTTGCATCTATAAAAGAAGACAAAAAGTAAAATTTAAGTCCTATGCTTTGCATAGGATTTTTTAATAATTAGTTAATTTAATTATCATTTTACTTTTAAAATTTAATAAAATATAATATAATTAAATTAGGAAATAGCTATTGCTATATGGAGGGTTTATATGAAAAAGGAATTATTTTTAGTAGTGGGTGTTTTAGGTGTGTTGTCTCTTTCAGCCTGTGATGCACGAGATGAAAAGCAAATTAATGCCGCAATCAAGGACAAAAGCGATGCAGAAATTGTTCAAATGGTAGTTGATGCAAATAAAGAGGAAACATTAACCGATGTTTATAGTGATGGTTTAAAGCTTGATGGCGAATTTAAAATGAAAGGTGATTTAGCTGCCTTAGAGTCATCTTCAGGCTTTGGTTCAGTTACAGCCTCTGGTTCACTTGATATTTCAGGAGATATATCTGGTGTTTATAATGCCTCAGGTGTTCAGGCTAGTGCCAACGTGAAAGCTAAGATTAATATGAAAACTGTAGTTACAGAGGGCGTTACAACTGAAACTAAAATTGATTTAAAGGGTAGTGCAACCGCAGAGTCATTAAATGACGAAGCTGATGCTTACTTATATGCAAAGATAAGTGGTACTGCAGCTAGTACTAAGCTTGATCAGGAATATAAGTATAAGTTTAAAAAGGATTCTTCAAACTCAGGTATCGGTGATATTATATCTGATATTGATTTATCAAAAATTGATATTACTGAACTTAAAGCAGTACTTGGTAGTGCATCTATTAGTGTTGATGATGGTATGCTATTATTCACATGGGAAAATGAAGCTTTAAATTCTCTTATTGGGGATGAGGTTACTAATGCTGGAGTAAAAAATTTAAAGGGAAAGGCATCTCTTGGTTTTGACAAGAACTTCCACATTAAAAATGTCAACATTGATATAAAGGCTGATGAAATGAATGTATCTGCATCATCAATGTTAAATGCTAAGTTAGAAAATCCATCTATTTATCTTAACGTAGATGTTAAAGATGGATCATATAGTATAAAATCATTAAAGGATAAAGATACTTATAGTTATGTTAAATAATGAAGAATGATAATAAAGGAAGACCTTAAGGTCTTCCTTTATTCCTCTTCTGAATTATAAACTCCGATAATAAAGTTTGATAAAAATAATACTAAGAAGGTTGTAATTACAATAAAACGATATTGATATTTTTGAGTTTTTACAATATCTAAAACATTGAAATATGAAAATGGATTAATATATTTTAAAAATGTTATATTAAATGCTTGTGACAGAATATTTATAAATTCAAATATAAATATTGTAATAATAGAAGGAGCGATAAAGCTTCTTTTTTTATTGATGAAAAGTCCAATTAAAGTTCCAAAAAGTAAGAATACAAGTTCCAGTAAAAAAATAGAAGAATCAATATAAAACATAATTTTAAAATTATATTTTTCTTTTATTATGATAATAAAAATAAAAGCTACAATATGATAAATAAGAGTAGAAGCTAAAAGAAGAACAAAGCATGCAAGTATTTTTTGTTTAATAATGCTTACTTTATTAATTGGCTTTTTAAAATAGAAAGCATCAGCATCATCTTTTTTATCTTTTAAAATGCAAAAGAATCCTATAAAACTAGCAAATAGAGCGGCGATTATTAAAATAAAGTTTACTAATATAGCATAAAAATCATAAAAACTATAATTGCCATCAGTTTTAATTCCAAGCCCCTTAATTACAAATGATGGGAGATTATTTATAAAGCTTAAAAAGTTATCCTGTTTGTAAAAAGCACATTTGTATGCGATAAGTCCTAAAACTAGAATTATAAACATTATAGCAGTAAAAATTACCGAGGTCTTAAGACTTCTTTTCAAATCAAATTTAAAAATCATATTAAACACCTAATTGATAAATATCTTGCGGATAAATTTTTAGGCTATTAAGCTTTATTTTATTTAGTTTTGTAAGCAATGAATTAATATTACCATCATATTTAAATGCTACATTATTATTTGTAATAATGATATCATAGGCTTCGATATCATTTAAAAAATCTTTTATTTCTATATTAGAATCATATTCAAATGAAACAGATATTTTATTTTTTTTATTCTTTTTAAATTCACTTAATCCTTCATTAGTAAGTAAATAAATATGATCTGCAATATCAAGCTCATCATATTTTAAATTAGTTAAAATAACTGAAAAACCATTATCTTTAAGCTTAGTAATACATTTTATAATTTTAACTACGTTAATATTTGAAATATTACTAAAAGGATCTTCTAGGATTAAAACCTCTGGTTCAAAAAAAATCGAATCGATAAAATTAATGATTTTCTTTTCTTCATAGGATAAGACTTTTATTTTTAAGTCTTTATCTAAGTTAAAAAAATTAAGTAAAGCTTCAAAGTTATTATTATAATCACCTTGATAAAATTTAGCACTATATTTAAAGTATTCTTCAATTGTCATATGCTTAAATGATGGAAGAGAGCTTGGCATATAGCCTAAGAAATTTAAAATATACTCTCTTTGTTTTTCAAGCTTATGTTCATAATAGGAAACTCCGGTATTTTTAGATTTTAGCATTTTAAGAATTAAAGAATGAATAAGGCTACTATCAGGTGATAAAATAACTGTGATTTCATTTGCATAGGCCTTAAATGAAATTTCTTGATTAACTTTTCTTAGATGCTGCTTAGATACATTTACTGCGATTCGCTCCATAATAATCACCTTTGCTATATTATAGCAAAAACAAAAAAATTAAACAACATTATTAAAAGAATGCAAATTGTGGTAGAATATAGATAGTTTTGAAAATAGGTGATTTTATGAACGATAAAGAAAGAATGGAAGAATTAGTTAAAATTCTTGATAAGGCTAATAATGATTATTATGTTTTAGATGCTCCTACAATGGAGGATTATGAATATGATAAGCTTATGGTAGAACTTACTAAGCTTGAGGAGCTTCATCCTGAATACAAGGATCCAAATTCACCAACCTCAAGAGTTGGAGGAGAGGCTTTAAAAAAGTTTGAATCGGTTACACATGATGTACCAATGATGAGCTTGGCAGATGCTTTTAGCTATGATGAGCTTAGAGAATTTGATCAAAGAGTTCGTAAAATATGCCCCGATGCTTGTTATGTATGTGAGCTTAAAATTGATGGTCTTTCTGTATCATTAAAATACGAAAATGGACGTCTTCAAAGAGCTGCTACTAGAGGTAATGGTGTAAAGGGCGAAAATATTACAAGCAATGCTAAAACGATTAAGTCTATTCCATTAAGTTTAAATGTACCACTTACTGCTGAGGTAAGAGGTGAGATTTTTATGCCTAAAAAAAGCTTAATTAAGCTTAATTTAGAGCGTGAGGAAAATGAAGAGGAGCTATTTGCTAATTGTCGTAATGCTGCTGCGGGGTCTATTCGTCAGCTAGATCCTAAAGTGACTGCTAAAAGAAATCTTGATGTATTTCTTTATTATGCTACTTCTGGTGTTAATGTTAATAATCAATATGATGCATTATGTAAAATGAAAGAACTAGGTTTTAAGGTCAATCCAAATTTTAGGTTATGTAAAAATATTGATGAGGTAATTGCTTATATTGAACAAATGGGTCAAAAACGTGATCTACTTCCCTATGATATTGATGGTATTGTATTAAAGGTAAATGATTTTAAAGAGTATGATGAAATTGGTGTAACTGCTAAATATCCTAAATGGGCAATTGCCTATAAATTCCCACCTGTTGAGGTTCATACAAAGCTTAATGATATAATCTTTCAAGTAGGTAGAACCGGAAATATTACACCTGTAGCTTGCTTTAAGCCTGTATTAGTTCAAGGATCTGTTATTGCAAGAGCAACCCTTCATAATGAGGATTTTATTAAGGAAAGAGATATTCATATTAATGATACAATTGTAATTCGTAAGGCTGGAGATGTTATTCCGGAGGTTGTTAAAGCTATACCAGAAGAACGAGGTAAAGACGCAAAGCCTTTTTTGATGATTAAGGAATGTCCTTGTTGTCATATGCCTTTAGAGCGTAAGCCTGGTGAGGCTGATTATTATTGCGTTAATCCTTTATGTGATGAAAAAAGAATAAATAGTCTTATTCATTTTGCATCTAAGCCTGCCTATGATATTGATACATTAGGAGAAAAGCTTGTAAGAAGCTTATATGAAAACAAATTAATTCAAGATATTCCCGATATTTTTACGCTTAAGGACCATAGACTTGAGCTTGAGGCCCTAGAAAGAATGGGAAAGAAGAGTATTGATAAGCTATTAAATGCGATTGAAGAATCTAAGAAGCAGGATTTATCTCGTTTAATTTTTGGACTTGGCATTAGGCATTGTGGTGCTAAGGTTTCAAGAATCTTGGCTAATCATTATAAATCAATGGATGCGATTATAGAATCAGGATATGAAAATATGCGTCAAATTGATGATATAGGAGAGGTAATTGCTTCGGAAATTGATAGTTATTTTAAGAATGAAAGTAATATTAACCTTATTACTCGTCTTAAAAAATTAGGTCTTAAAATGACCGAAAATGTTCAGGAGATTAAAGAGTCTTATTTTACGGGTAAAAAGGTTGTTTTAACGGGTTCTTTAGCTCATTTTGAAAGAAGTGAGGCTAAAAAAATTATTGAGTCACTTGGTGGAAAAACAGTAGATAGCGTTTCTAAAAATACTAATATTGTTATTGCCGGTGAGGCGGCTGGCTCTAAACTTTTAAAGG
>URLJ01000034.1 GCA_900548675.1 uncultured Mollicutes bacterium | reverse complement strand
TTTGGGTTATTAAAATTATATCAGGATTTAGATCTTTTTTCAATTCAAGAAGTCTCACATCAATTGTAACACAACAGTTGATTTTTAAGGGGGTAAAAATGAACGTAATTGAAGTAAAACACCTAACTAAAGACTATGGCCATGGTCGTGGCGTTTTTGATGTTAGTATTGAAGTAAAAGAAGGCGAAGTATTTGGTTTTCTAGGTCCTAATGGTGCCGGTAAATCAACAACCATTAGGCATTTAATGGGTTTTTCAGCTCCCGACTCGGGTAGTGTTACTATTTTTGATAAAGAAACCTTTAATAAATATGACGAAATCCTTGATAAAGTAGGTTATATTCCTGGTGAAATTGCTTTACCACAAGGACTTACAGGTTATGAATTTTTAGATATGATTAAGAATATGCGTCATGAAAAAAACGCTATTTTACTTACTGAATTACTCTCTTTATTTAAAGTAGATGACACAATGTTAAAAACAGACACAAAAAGAATGAGTTTAGGAGAAAAAAGAAAACTTGCGATAGTGGCGGCATTTATGAATGATCCTGATGTTTTAATTCTAGATGAACCGACAAGTGGGTTGGATCCCGTTATGCAAAATGTTTTTATCGATTATATTTTAAAGGAAAAAACAAGAGGTAAAACGATCCTACTGTCGAGTCATATTTTTTCGGAAATTGATGCAACTTGTGATAGAATAGCGATTATTAAAGATGGAAAAGTCGTATCTACATTTGTCGCCGATGAGCTAAAGCATGCTAAAAGAAAGTATTATAATATTGTATTTTCAAAAGATGAAGAAAAAGAGGCTTTCTTATCACAAATTAATGAAATCCCTTCTTTTATTTTGTTAAATAAATCTGAAAAAGAAATAATGATGTCAATTGAAGACAGTGATTTAAATATGGTCGTAAGACTTTTATCAAAATATAAAATAGTATTATTTAGCAATCATAAAGAATCTTTACAAGACTATTTTATGAAATTTTATAAAGAAGAAAAAGATTTTAAAGGAGCTTTATAATGAGTGTTATTGAACTAAAACATCTAACGAAAGACTATGGTAAGAATCAAGGTATTTTTGATTTAAATTTAACTATTGAAAAAGGTGAGATGGTTGGTTTTGTTGGCACAAATGGTAGTGGTAAAACAACAACGATTCGTAATATTATGGGTTTTATTAAACCGACTTCAGGTGAAGTTAAGGTAAATGGCTTAGAATCATGGGAACATGCGAGTGAAATAGCCAAAGCAATTGGCTATGTACCTGGAGAAATTGCTTTTCCTGATCTTAAAACAGGTACAATTTTTCTAAAAAGCCAAGCTGAATTTTTAAACATAAAGGATATGAGTTATGCCAATCAGCTTATTGAACGCCTGCAATTAGATCCAACCGCTAATTTAAAGCGCATGAGTAAAGGGATGAAACAAAAAACAGCCCTCGTTGCGGCGCTCATGAAAAATGCAGATATTATTGTTTTGGACGAACCTACAACTGGTCTTGATCCCCTCATGCGTGTAGCTTTTCTCGATATTATCAAAGAAGAACATAAAAAGGGAAAAACCATTTTTATGAGTAGTCACATGTTTGAAGAGTTAGAAGATACGTGTGATAGAGTTGTATTGATAGATAAGGGTCATATTATCGACATTGCTGACATGAAAAAAATAAAAAATCCCACTTTTAAAGTGTTTAAAATTGAATTTAATAATGAAAAAGACTATGAGGCCTTTCTTATGGAAAACTATAAAATCATTCGAAAGCAACCAAAATACCATCAAGTGACAATTGAAATAAAAACAGAAGCAACAGGAGAATTATTGATGGTGTTAAGTAAATATGATTTAAAGTTTGTATCAGAGATACCATACACACTAGAAAGATATTTTCAAAAAATAATTAAGGAAAAACAACAAAAGGAGGAAGAAACAGATGTTTAGTAAAGCATTATTTAAACAATCATGTAAAGCGAATGGATTAATGTGGGCAATTGTAACATTCGCGGTATGTTTTATGCTAGCTGCGGTAATGCTTATTAGCGGCAGTGGCAGTATTGGAAAAACTAAAGATTCTATTCAAGAAACGATTATCACTAAAGAAATAGATGCAGCAGTTAATAATAGAGCGGTAAATTATTATGATAATGCTGTAGATGGTACGAGAGAATTTGAACGATGTTTTACCAAAAATGTTAAAGATATTAAAGACTATTTGCCTAGTATAAACTTATGGCGCCTTGGAATGCCAAATGTTGCGACATATGAAAATGAAGAGGCGTATTTAAAAGCGTTGTCAAAGTGGCAAGATACAGCCCCACAAACTAAAAATTCCGCTGAAGCAGCATTTTTAAAAAATATAAAAACATACTTAGAAAAAGTACCTCTAAGAGCTTCATACGAAGATGATGCATCATACAAGGCTGCCATCAAAACTTTTAAAGAAGGTCTCCCAACCGATATAGAAAGTGCAATCACTGTAGCTGGCGAAATATCACTTCTTGAACTACAAGAGTACTTTTACCAAAAAGCTTTAAAAATAAATAAAAATTATACTAAAGACTCTCCTAAAGTAAGTGAAATGCTAGCCGCAACCTTAGTTGTTATTAATCCTAAAGGCGTTTTTAATGATTATTACACTAAAAATGGTGAAGAGTTACCGGAAGAATATGATTTAACAAGTTTAGTATCATATCTTTTAGCAGGTGATTCTGAATATTATTTGGACCCTGCTCGTGAAAAATATCGTGCTGATAAAGCTGAAGATGCCATATGTGTACTACTAGCAGCTAGCCTAACTGATAAAAATAATGTTACAAGAGTTACAGCAGAACTTGCTTCTTATGGTGTAACACCAGAAAAATATGAAAGTTTTGGTTATACAAATTATAGTAAATTACGTCATATGGCTGACACGGCAGTAATTACATATAGAAATCGCCTTGAGTATGAAATTAGTTTAGTAAACAAAAATAAAGAGAAAAATTTATATGAAACAGATTTAGAATACCAAAAAGCTTTAGCTGATGCTCACAATGAATTAGTGAAAGATATTGGTACAAGTTTCCTTAGATCACTTCCCGCAGAAGTATCTACCGCATTAGAAGAAATCGGTAAGGCTGATTTATACAGTTTGATAATAGGTTCAATCTTTTATAAATTAGCAGGTATTTTATTACCAATTATCTATATGATTATGACATCTAACAACCTTATTGTTGCTCAAGTAGATTCAGGTTCTATGGCTTATGTTTTATCTACTTCAACAAAACGTAAAACAGTAGCTTTTACACAAATGGTATACTTAGTAGGATCACTCTTTGCGATGTTTTTTCTCAGTGCAATTACAGGTTGCATTAGTTTGTGTTTTGTGGAAGAAGAGGCTTCGCTTACTTTTTCTAGTTTAATACTCTTAAATGTCGGTGCTTTCTTAGTTTTATTTGCTTTATCAGGTTTATGTTTCTTGACATCATGTTGGTTTGATCGCAGTAAACGTTCGATGGCTCTTGGAGGCGGCTTAAGTGTATTTGCTTTAGTAGCTGCAATGTTAGGGTTATTTGGAAGCAAAGTGCTCCCATCTGTTGTTAGACTAGAAACCTTAAATTTCTTTAATTATTTCACAATTATCTCGCTTTTTGATGCAATTTCTATCGTTGATGGTAGTATTAACTTTTTATGGAAATTTGCAATTCTTCTAGCAATAGGTTTAACTGGATATATTATTGGTACTATTAAGTTCATAAAGAAGGATTTGCCTTTATAATCATGTTAGAATTTAAAAAAACTTGTAATGATGTTGAAAAACTAAACATCGTTGCCAAAAACAAATTAATTACTGAAAAGACTAAAACTATTTTGAAAAAATTAAGTTTACTTAAAAATAATTATCTCGATAATCTAAATACACTTGCCGCCTATATGATAGGCGCAGCTTATGAAAATTGTGAAATAGATGAAAAAGAGTACCTATTAATTTACCCTGTTTTGCTTGAAATATTTGGTAAAGAGTTTGACTTTTTAAAAGTTAAAAATAGTTTTAAAACCAAAACGAGAGGCATATTGAAAAAAATAACTGACAATATGATATCGATGCTTAGTAATTATAAACAAGATTTTAAAAATGATGTTATAATTCTTTGCCTATGTGTTTTTGCTTATAATGGAAGAATTTCAAACGAAGAGCGTAAATACCTAAAAAAAATATCCTAAAAAAGGATATTTTTTTAGAAATATGTGCTATAATAATTATGAATAATAAGATAGGAGAGTAAAAATATCTATGAATTATGAGATTAATGAACATAAAATTGGATTAGACTTGTGGAACAGCAAAAAAGAATTATTTGAAGCATTTTTTGGAGCTTTTTACGATTTTATTGTCGAACATAATGGAAAAGAAGATTTAGAAAGACATAATATTTTTTCAAAAGAAGCTTTCTTCGCATATGCTGATTGGTTTGCAGATAATAAAGATAGTTGTTATGCGATGGGATTTTCTTTTCATAAATACTATTTAACACCGATGGAACAAGGTGTAATAGAAAACCAACCTGTTGATACTTTTATAGGTTATTGTTATCAAAACAATCTTTTTAAGGATTTTTTGAACTTCTTAATTACCTTTTTCGCATGGTGGCGTAATGATGAAGGATGTACATGTTTTGATCCATATAACCATGCTGATGAGTTTTTTAACTCTTCATGGGCAGCTTTGGTAGATACTTGTAAACTATTTTATTTAACAGCTGAAACAGTTTATCACTGGCAATCGTTTAGAGTTAAATATGCACTTGACCACATACCTGGTGTTATTCTTCATCATCCTAAAGATATTAACGATCGTCTTTATGTTGCAGGTTATGAATTTTTAGGTTTCAAAGAAGAAAACAAAGTCATAATCGCTTCTTTAAAACGAAAAGATTTCTACAATTATTGGGAAAAAGAAGAAAAGAAAATACACAAAGTTTATATTAAAGATTATAAAAAGGTTGATCCAGCCTAGGAGGACTTTATATGAATAATGAATTCAAGGATTTACGCATCGTTGATAATTTTTATCAATCATCATCTTTCTTTCCAATGCCATTAACGCTAGTTGGAACCCTTGATGAAACAGGTGAAAATACAAGTTTTGGAGCATATTCATTATGCTTCCCATATTACGTTGCTGGTAAAGATTATTACGCTATGGTGCTAATATGTCGTAATTCTTCTAACACTTGTAAGGGGATTCTTAGACATCAAAAATGTACAATTAATTTTTTACCGTATTCTAAAAAAATATTTACAGAACATGTTCGTTTAGGCTATCCTGGAGATACACCTCTTGAAAAAATGGAGGATTTCAAATTTACCTTAGAAGATGGCGTGAGCGCTAAAGAGAATAAAAACCAAAAATATCCCAAAATAATTAAAGAAGCTATGCAAGTTTTTGAATGTACATGGGTAAAAGAATTAGATAATGCCGAAAATGATAAGATAGAAGATGAATATTTAGGCCCATATCATAATTTTAATGGGATAACCTCAAAATATGGTGCTCATTTTATTTTAAAAATAGATCATATTTTAGTAAAAGAGAAATATCATGATGCAATTATAAATGGTGTGACAAAACAAAACTTTTGTCCACTTCCTACTAACTGGGGATATAGAGACTCAATGTACTTTTGGTGCTCCGCTTTTAAAACTCCTGACAAAGTTGGAATAATAGAGCACGAGGTTGATTTAAATTCTATTCAATATGCAGCTAATAGGGCCGATGATGTAGTCAAGTTTTCTCCTGATGCGTTAAAAATGCTTGTGAATGTTCCGCGACCTTTTTTAAAACTTGTTTTGAATGGCTGTGTAAAATGGGCAAAAGAACATGATGTGACTTTGATTACTGAAAAAGAAATGAAGATAATAAATGATAAAAGATCGCAAGACAAAAAGAAAAACAATAAAAAGAAGTAAGAGATTTATATGACATGGTAAAGAAAAATAATATTTTAAGAATAGTACTATTTGGAGTATTTATAGTAGCATGCAGCTTTTTGCAGATTTTGGCAATATACGTTGATAAGAAGTTTGGACTTCCAAGTGTTGCCTTACAAATAAGCAAAATAGTTTTAATTGCCGGATTAATAATATACGCATTGTATTTTGTTAATTTTAAGGAAAAGAAATATCCCTTAAATTTAAAATATCAAGCGTACACCTTTTTGATAATAGCCGTAAATCTTTTCTTATTTATGAAAAAAATAAATTATGCGGGGACACCATTATCCATAATTACTAGCGTGTTTAGTCTTATAACAAGTGTCGTTTTAGAAGAATTATTGTTTAGAATTATTGCTTTATCGACATTTAAAGATGCAGGTAATAGTGTTTCTACTATAAAAATTATTATCATATCGCTTCTTTATGCTTTTTATCATTTCGCTTTTATCTTTGGTGATATGGGAAATTGGGAGTATTATTTGATGAAAATGATTTACGCCTTCTTTTTTGGCTTTTTCTTGTTTGTCATATATTTTACTACATCAGATATTAAATATTCGCTATCTATCAACGCGGCGATAAAAGGAATAATTCTCGTCTTTACGGTTTTTAGTACAGAAATAGATGTAAGTAGAGTATTAATTAAAGACTTTGCTTTTCTTGTATCTTTAATTATGTACGCTTCTTTAGGATTTTTAATATGGAAAAATAATAAAGAGTTGAAATAAGGAGAAAGTATGATAAAGAATAAACATATCTTTTTAGCAGAAAAATATGATCTAGTAGTTGGTGATAAATTTGAACTATTTTATCGTGGTGTTATTAGAAAATTTAATCCTTATAATAACTATATTTTAGTAGAATGCAAAAAGGGAAATCCTTTTCCTCGTTATTATACTTTTACCCCAACTGCTCAAGATGAAGGTGAGTATGATTTTAAAATAAGCATTTTTGACGATGATCAAAATATAATCGAGACTGCTTCATCAAAAATTGTCGTTCACAATATCCCTAAAGTTCATAAAACTTATAATTGTTTATGTTTTGGTGATAGTCTTACATATAATGGCGTTTGGGTCAAAGAAGGATATCGACGCCTAACAAGAGGTGATGGTTCACCTAAAGGAAGTAACTTACCAGGTGCTATTAATTTAATGGGACGTTGTATTACCAAGCTAGATGAAGAAGATGTTCGTTATGAAGGATATGGAAGTTGGACATGGAAATCATATTGTACAACATTTTGCGTATCCGCAGACTCAGCTATTTGGGTCGATGTTTTAGATCATAATCTTTTAGATAGAGATCAGCATTCAATTTGGCTTAACCATGATGCCAAATGGGTTATTGAATCAATTGAGCCAAAACGAATAAAATTTAAAAGAGGTGAAAATAATCGCTCTGTTACACCGATTATTGATAAGCAGTTCACAAGACTTGATAATCCAAGTGAAGTAATAGATATAAAAGGATATAGTTTCGAAAGAGGTAATCCTTTCTATGATGAAGAACTTAAACGTAACAATTTTAAAAAGTATGCAGCAGAAATGAAAGTTGATAAAATAGACTTAGTTTATATCCTATTAACTTGGAATGGCTTATATATTCCGTATAATACTGATTTTGAACATCATTTCTCGTATGCCAGAGCAATTATAGAACAAATTCATCGCGATTATAAAGACGCTCATATTACTATAATAGGAATACCTATTTGTTCTGTAAATGGAGGAATTGCTTATAGCTATGGCGCTACAGGCCCTTACAGTGATACATTCGGTACTATTTCAACAGCATTTAATTATAATTATTTATTAGAACAATTAACTAAGAATTATGATTATTGTTCGTTTATCGATTTAAAAGCTCAGTTTGATAGTGAATACAATATGCCATATGAAATGCGCACGGTTAATGCCAGATCGGATGTATTAGAAGCTATTGGGAACAATGGCGTTCATCCTAATATGAATGGTTATTTACAGATGGGTGATGTGTTTTATCGGGCATTAATTGCTGACTTAAATGAATTAGAAAAAAAGAAAGAGTTTTAGACTAGGATTACTAGTTTAAAACTCTTTTTGTGTTTAATTTTAAATTTATTAATGCATATTGTTAGCATCTGTTACTTTTAAATGATCGACAGTAACGTAATCAACACCTGCTGCAATCCATTTGCGTAGATCAGCAGAAGTAGTGTATTGCGAGAGGGTGTAACAAGATACTTTTAAACCCTTTTCATGATATTTTTGAATCCATTCTGCCGTGTTTTCGGCTTTTGTAATATTGAAACTGATATCAAAATTATATTGAGTACATGTTGCAAGCGTACTATCTGATGCACAACTATTTACTAAATATTGGCATTTTACATCGGTATAGCCATTGTTACGCAACCATTTTAAACAATTAACCATTGAAGTTAAGAAGATTACTTTGTTTCTTAGATTTTTTTCTTCAATTAGTTTCATTAATTTAGGCATATTAGATTGATCATTAGAGTTAATACCTTCGGTCCATTTAAATTCGATAACAGGAACCATATCATATTTTGCACAAATGTCTAAGTAAGTATCTAATCTACATAATTTATAAGTGTAACTTACGCCACCTCTTGTTTTAGTTACTTCTAGTTTACTTAAATCACTCCATGTACTATTTGCGATATTAACATCTGCAAATGTTTCATCATGACATAGTACAAATACACCATCTTTAGTTACACGTAGGTCACATTCAACAGCATTGTACCCTTGTTGCGTAGCAGCTTTTAAGAATGCTTCTTCGGAATTCATACCACCATAATAACATCCGGCATGACCAATAAAGGTTACTTCGTAATCCCAAACGATGGTTATTTCTCTAGTCAAGGTAATGGCCTTATTTCCAGCAGTATCTATTACATCATAAGTGTAGGTATAAGTACCTCTAATTAAGGTATTAATTTTCCCTGAAACAACAACTCTATCGGTTATATCACCATCAATATTGTCTAAAACTTTGATACCGTACATAGGATCAAATGTTTTACCAACACTCAAAGTAACGTTTGTTGTTGTTAAGTTTTCATCAACAGAAATGATAGGCTTTTCAGTGTCAATTTCATTGATAAAAATCGTGATTGAGCCAGTAATAGTATTACTTACGGCAGCATAGCCTGAAATCGTAACTTCGCCTTTCGCTTTAGCTACAACTTTACCATTATTATCAACAGTGGCGATAGCTGGATTTGAACTTTGCCAGTATGTTTGAACAGTAGAATTAAATGGTTTTAAGAGTGAGTGAACATAAGTTGTGTCACCAACAAAAAGATTTTCATTATTGATAGAGATTTCTAGATAACGATTTATTTGAATAACGTCAAAACTGAATTCTTTTTTAACCATAGGGTTACTCTCCAAATAAGCAGTAATAGTAGCCTTTCCGATTGAAACAGCTGTTACTAAACCATTTTGATCAACTGTTGCGGCGGCATTGTTGTTAGATTCCCAAATTAGTGGTTCATCAACGGTATCACCAGTGAGACTGTCGATAACAGTTGCATTTAATTTTATAGTATTTTCTAATTCAACTTCGGTAGGACCATCAATTAGAATATAACGATAATCATTTACAACGGTTATCTTAAAAGAAGTACTAGCGAGAGTTTCATTTGATACCACTGCGATAACCGCAAAACCGAGTGATACGGCTGTAACAGTTCCTTTTTCATCTACCTTTAGAACTTTTTCATCACTAGAAGACCATTTGAATTTAGTTGTGTCTAAAATACCTAGATGAATAGAACTTGTTAGGCTGAGTTTTTCTTTTTCACCTATGAATAATTTGGTCTTGCCATCAAGATTTAGAATTTCTTTTTCACGTATTACTTCAATAACTACATAATTGCTTTTTGTTTCATCACTTGCAAGGGTTGCTATTATCTTTACTTTTCCTTCCATAAAGGTTTCTAATAGTCCATCGCTAGTTATTGTCGCGATAGAAGTGTCACAAGAATGCCAAAGTACATCTTTGTTACAGTTTAATTGGATTTTTTTACCAACATACACAGTGCTTGGAGCATCTATTTCAATACTTTTTGCTGTCCCAAAACTACATCCCATCACTAAAATACTGATTAAGCAAACGCCTATAGTTAAAAGGGTTTTGTTAAATATTTTTTTAGTTTTCATATTAACCTCCATTAATATTATATTATAAAGAAAAAGTTTTTTCAATCCAAATGCCAAAATAAAAGCAATTATAATAGGTAGTAAAGAAGCATGGTAAACATATTGCTTTTTACTTGTTTATATTTTTATTTTTTGATATTATTAAAAATGGTACAAAAAGTACAATTTGAATGTATTTTAAAAAACCAAAAGACATATTTATTAATGAAGGAGAAAATTATGTTCTGTAGAAATTGTGGAAAAAACATAAGCGATGAAGCAAAATTTTGCTGTTACTGCGGAGAAGTAGTTGATGGTGAAGAAGAAAAAGAAACTTTTAAAGTTGAAGCTAATACTGCATCAGTAAACGATGAACAAATGCCAGAAGCAAAAGAAACACCAGGACTCGTAATTGCAGGTTTTATTTTAGCGTTTATCCAACCTCTTATTGGCTTAATTTTATCAATTGTGGGGTTTAATGAACTAAAAAAAGATAATAATACAAACACGGGTCTTTGTAAAGCAGGGATTATTATTAGTGCGATAAGTCTTGCCTTGCCTATCGTTTTTGGCATAATAACTTTCGTTATTGTAATAATTTTAATTGGCGTAGCTCCAGAAGTTATCGACGAAATAATTAGAGCTTTAGAAGAAATGATTATTATGATTTGTACGATAATTTAATATTTAAAAGATAGTTATAAAAAGGAGTAAAAAAAATGATTTGTAAAAAATGCGGAAAAAGTATAAGTGATGATTCAACATTTTGTTGCTTTTGTGGTAGCAGCGTCGAAGTAGAAAACGAAGATGTAAAAGAAAATAAAATAGATGAAGAAAAAATAGAAACCCAAAGTGTTCAAGAACTAGCTGAAAAGGCTCCTGCTCCTGAAGAAAATGTAGTTGTGAAAGAAGAACCTGATTTCTTATCAATGAATTATTCAACTCCTGTTGTTGCGATAGTAGGGTTTATACTAGCGTTTTTATCACCTATTCATGGTTTAATTTTGTCATTCCTTGCTTATAAGGACTTACAAAAGAAGGGGAATCCTAATACGTTATTATGCAAAGCAGGTATCATCGTTAGCGGTATAGTAGTAGTTTTGTTAATTGTTTCAGTAGTGTTATCATTAATAGTAGGAATTATTGCTGGTATTGTATATGCAAATTATTAATATTTTTATTTAATAAAGAAAAACATTATTTATTACTTATATAAGAGGAAAATATGTATTGTAAAAATTGTGGAAATGAAGTAAAAAGTAGTGATAAATATTGCAAAGTGTGTGGAGCAGCACAACCTGCACCTACCACAACGAAAAAAGATCAAGAAAGCTATCATGAAACATCAAAGAATACTTCAACCCCCGATATTGTTATAGCTGCATTAGTGCTTTCTTTTTTGGTTCCTATAGTAGGTCTCATTTTATCACTAGCAGCAAGAAGTAATTCAAAAGACCTAAAAGAAAGAGATAATCAAATGATAACTGTAGCTTTGATTGTTAGTGCGATTCGTTTAGCGATGTCATTTATTTCTATTTTTTGTCGCTTGCTTTTTAGATTTATGTAGTAATGCCAAGCTACTGATTATTCTTAGGTAAGCATTCAAAAATAAATTATATGACGGTTTGTCAATCATCGTGCACAAAATTGTGTCCTAGATTAATGGGTTTTGTTATAATTATCTAGGAATTC
>URLJ01000033.1 GCA_900548675.1 uncultured Mollicutes bacterium | reverse complement strand
AACACTGTTAAAGTAACTCGCCAAAGCGCAGATACTGAGATCGTTCTTGTTGCAACAGCAACATTCGGTGAAGTAACGGATTCAAAAGAATTCACAGTTACTGTATTAGCTGAAGGTACAGCAGTAACAGAAAAAACACTTACTATTGATTTCTCTACTGCAACAGGTACCGGAACTAAAGTTAGCGATCCAACAACATTTGTAAACACTTATGCTAGCGTAAATATTTTAAAGAGCGCAACTGCAACAAATGTTTACGATGGTAATGGTGCAGGCGGAAAATGGGAAAACACAAAGGGTCTTGTTAAAATGGGAACAAGTAAAAAGAATGGTGTTTTAACATTAACATTTAATGAAGGCGTTAAAGTATCTAAAGTTGTATTAAATTGCTATGCATGGAATAGCGGTAAAACTGATAAGGTGACAGTTGGTACTTCTACAGTTGCTTTACCAAATGGTGATGCTGCTGAAGACTTAGAATTCACACTTGGTGGTGTAAATGAATTCACAATTACATCTGCTGACAGAATGTTCTTATTTAGTATTACTGTTTCTTATACAGAATAATTATTGGAAAAATTCATAGTTAATTACAATTTTATATATCTGAGGTTAGGTATTTATATCTAACCTCTTTTTTTGTATTTTAAAATTTTCGACAAATTTATATAAACTATTGCAAATATAAAAAAACTATGTTATAATACTAAAAAAGGTGTAAGGAGGATTTGTTGTGAAACGTAAATTTTTTGGATTGTTAATGATATTATCATTTATGTTACTTCTAGGATCTTGCGGGAAAGAAGATGAACCAATTAAGTATGTTGTTAAGTACTATGATGCTGATATGACTACTGTAATTTGTCAAGTAGAAGTTGAAGAAGGTACTGATGCCTTGTACAATCTTGGATATATTCCAGCTAGAAGTGGTTATACATTTATTGGTTGGGATAAAGAAGCAACTAATGTAAAAGAAAATTTAGATATATATCCTGTTTTTGAGGAAATACCACAAGTACCTTATTTTGATATATATATAGATTCCCATGATAATATAAGAATACTAGGCGTTATTGTTAGTGCTTTAGAATCAACTAGTGAAAAAGAATATAAAAAGAATTTAGGAGTTTTATATAGAGGTAATACAACTGATTTTTCAAAGGTTGATTTTGAAAAAGAAAGTGAAACAGGAAAGAGTATTCATAAATCATTAAACGATATATTCAGCAAAATAGCAGTACTAGAAGAAGATGGTTCATATACATTTAAAGATGAAGAATTAATTAGTGTTTATACCATAAAACAGCTCGATGTAATATATGCACAAATCAGAGAATCATATTTATTTAAAGAGTTCTTATACATGATTTATAGTAGCTACCTAAAGGATGCTGTGGAAACTAAATACCCTAATATAAAACTTGATTTAACAAAAGATGAATTTTTTGCTGAACTTGATAAAGTTGATAAAATAATATTAGAAGTAATCAAAGTTTTAAAAGATGATTTTGGTGATATTAAATTTTTAACACCTACTCAATATAAAGAATTTTTATTAAACGTTTATAATAATATAAAAGATTTATTAGATTCACTCACGATAACTGATATCGAAGAAATCTTGAAAAATTATGGTTTTAGTTTTGCTGATATTGATAAATTTGTCGAAAGTATTTTAAACTTTCTTGAAAAAATAGGTATTAGTAATTTTACTAGAATAATAATTTTGATAAGAGAAGGTAAACTAGCTTTTATCGATGTTTCTCTTACTGAAGTATATAAACTAGGAGTAGAGTTAATTGACATCCTTCGTGGACTTGAAAGCTATCAAACCATTATTTTGCCTAATATGGCTAAATATAGTAAACAATTAATCGATAGTATTCCTAAAGAACTCTTACCAGCTGATTTTGATTTTTCAAATTTTAAAGGTACACCAGAAGAAGTGGATAAGCTTTTGTTGGATATAAGAGATTATTTAACCAAAGAGATTGAAAAAAATAACAAATGATATTAATAATAAAAACCTAAGGGAAATAACATAAATTCTCCTTAGGTTTTTATTACTTCTTTTTTTGACACAAATTCATTAATATATGATATAATTAGAATTAGAAAGAGAGAAAAGAAATGTTTACAAAGATTTTAAATAAAATTAAACAATATAACACAATAATAATACACCGTCATAATAAACCTGATGGTGACGCCATAGGCTCGCAAATAGGCCTAAAAGAAGCCATTCTAGCCACTTTTCCTAATAAAGAAGTATTATTAGTAGGGGATGAGTCAGAACGCTTTTTATTCTTAGGTAAAATGGATGATGTTAGTGATGAAAAATACAAGGGTGCATTAGCTATTATTCTTGATACAGGTGCTGAATATATGATATCTGACGCGAGATATAAACTTGCTTCGTATGTAATTAAAATAGATCATCACATTCCACAAGGCGAATATGGTGATTTAGCATATGTTGATAATACTAGTGAATCTTGTGCAGGGGTAGTTACAGATTTAATAATAAATAAAAAGATGAAACTCACAAAATTAGCCGCAACAGCTTTATATGTAGGAATGGTTACAGATAGCGGAAGATTTAGATTTTCTTCTACTTCTAGTGATACATTTAAAAGAGCATCATTTCTGTTAAAAGAAAACATTGATTTAGATTATATATATGCAAAACTATATAATGAAGAATTAAGCAATGTTATGTTAAGAGCAGAAATGACCTTAAGGTTTATTATTTTAGATTGTGGAGTTGCTTATTTAAAAAATACTTATCAAGATGTCTTAGATATGGATACAACCGTTAATAATATTTCAAGAGGAATGGTCAATATCATGAGTGGTGTAAATGGCATCGATATATGGGCAAACTTTACTGAAAATGAAGACGGAAAGATATATGTAGAATTGCGTTCTTCTAAATATAACATAAATAAAATAGCCGTTAAATATGGTGGTGGAGGACATACTCTCGCAAGTGGTGCTACTGTTGATAACTGGAGAATGTGTGAATCTGTTATAGATGATTTAATAAAACTCGCAGAAGAAGGTGAAAAAGATGTTTAAAAAAATACTTGAAAAGATAAAAGAATATGATACTATTATCATCCATCGTCATTTAAGACCAGACGGTGATGCGATTGGATCACAAATGGGATTAAAATATTTATTACAAGAATCATTTCCTGAAAAAAAAATATATGCAGTTGGCGATGAGATACCAGATTATTTAAGCTTTATAGGTTCAAACGATATAGTAGAAGATGAAAAGTATCAAAATGCTTTAGCTATTGTTGTAGATACTTCTGTTTCTTCTAGAATTTGTGGCGATAAATATAAACTAGCTAAAGAAATAATTAAAATTGATCATCACGATGATTCTGATCCTTTTGCAGACATAGAGTATGTTGATCCTAAAATGGCAGCTTGTGCAGCAATCATTACATCGTTTTATCTAGAATTAAAAGATGAACTTATTATGTCAACAGCATCTGCAACAGCTCTATATACCGGGATTATAACAGATACAGGACGTTTTCTATATCGTGGAGTAGATAGTAAAATAATGGAATGTGCTTCAGAATTACTAAAACATGATGTCGATAATGAAAGTATAAATGTTCATTTAAATTTAAAGGATGTTTCAACATATCGTTTACAAGGATATATATATAGTCACTTGAAATGTACGAAAACTGGTATATATTATTTAGTGTTCACAAAGAGACTTATGAAAAAATTCAATGTTACAAAAGAAGAAGCTGCAGCTTTAGTTAATTCGATTAGTTCAATTAAGGGAAGTTTAATTTGGGTTACATTTGTTTACTATCCTGATAATATTCGCGTCAGACTTCGTTCACGCTTTGTACCTATTAATGATGTTGCTAAAAAATATCGTGGTGGAGGGCACCTTCTTGCAAGCGGTGCTACTATATATAATAAGAAGGAAATGAAAGAACTCTTAAACGATCTTGACATAGTTCACGAAAAATATAAAAAAGATCATCCTGAGGCACAATAATGAAAATATTGGTAACAAATGATGATGGTATACAAAAAGAAGGTCTAAAGGTTCTAGTCAAAGCGTTAAAAGAATTAGGACACGATGTTTCTACGGTAGCACCAGCACAAGAACAATCAGCTGTTAGCAGCTCGTTAACTCTTAGAAAAGGTATATCTTGTGAAAAAATTAATGATGTAGTTCCTAAAGTAGAAACATATCAAGTAGAAGGAACACCTGTTGATTGTGTAAAAGCAGCGATTCATATTTTGAATATAGATTTTGATTTATTAATATCAGGTGTTAACAATGGTTATAATCTTGGTGAAGATATTATATATTCAGGTACTGTTGCGGCAGCTAAAGAAGCTGTTATATATGATAAAAAGAGTATAGCTATCTCATGTGAGGTTGGTTCTTTAGAAGGTTTTAACAAAATATTTAAAAAGTTGTTTTGTGATATTATTAAAAGTGATATATACAAAGAAAGTCAAATGCTTAATATTAATATCCCGTCTAATCCTAAAGATGTTAAAATAACTCATCAGGGTTGGTGCAAATATAACACAAACTATGATTTAAAGGATGGTAAATACTTCGCTATAGGTAAACCTAATTTCAGCAATGATAGAAATGATGTGAATTCAGATATATATCAAATTATGTATAATAATGTTTCTGTAACACCAGTTACAATAGATGTAACGGATTATACGGTTTTTAAAAAATATAGTTTATAATAAAGAAATTTATAGATAATATGAATAGTAGAATATATTGTCCAAGTATAACATATATATATGTGGGTGATATTTTATGAAATATGTGAAATGGGCAATTAAATCGCTTTTGTTTGGAGTAGTGTTTTTGTTTCTATTCAATTTAATAGGAAGATATATAAATTTAAATATACCATTTAATGTATGGTCACTTCTTATCGTAGGAACATTACGAATTCCAGGGGCAGTGATTCTTATAATTTTACAATTGTTATAGTGAGATAACAATTGTTATAGTGAGGTAATATGGCAAGAGCAATTATATACTTTTCTCTAACTGGTACTAATGCTGCAGAGGTTAAATTTGAAACTAAAGGAATAGTAAAAAAAATAGCAAATAAAACAATTGTTAACTTTATTGAAGAAACAGATTTAAAACTTCATACTACTGTGACAATCGAATCTACAAAAATAACGATTGAAAGAACAGGAAAAGTGGAAATGTGTCTTGTTTGTGATTATTTGAAGGAAGCTTCTGTTTATATGAAAATAGATAATGCGTATGAAGTGAATATGATAAATAATACTATTCTGTTAGAATCTTATGAAAATGGAATAATGGTTATATATCAAACTGAAATAGATAAAGAAAAAAACGACACACATCAATTAAAACTAACATGGGAATATATATAAATAAAATAATAAAATAAAAATGTTGCAATAAAAAAGAAAATAGTGTACAATATAATAAGTAATTTAAAGGAGATATGGATATGGCTCTTAAAGATAACTCTTTATTGGAAATCGCAATTGATTTGTTAGAGAAAAAACATAAACCACAAAATATTAATCAAATCGTAAAAGAAGTATTATCGATAAAAGGAATTAAAGCATCAGCAGCTAAGGATGTTGCGCCACAATTTGTAATGGATTTTATGCTTTCAGGTGATTTTGTTTATTGTGGTGATGATACTTGGGATTTAAAATATCGTCAACCTACATCTGTTCTTGATAAAGATGGCGGAGACTTTGAAGAATATTTGTCAGATGATGAAGATGTTGCTAAGAATGAACTTAAGGATGACATTTTCCCACAATTTGAAGATAGTACTGAGAATTACGAGGATAGTGATGCTCAAGACGAAGATGATGAAGATGAAAATAGTGAAGAAGAAGATGATCTTGCTCACGAATTTGAAGTCAGCGTAGGCGACATTGATGATCTAGAACAGGATTCAGACAATGATGATGAAGAAGAATAAAGTTAGAAGATGCTGCTTGAAAAAAATAAAGCAGCATTTTTTTATAAAGGTGATATATGAATTATAAAAAAGTACAAGAATTGTTGGAGGAATATCAGTTATCTCCCGATAAGAATTTTGGACAAAACTTCTTAATAGATGATAATATCACAAAAGTAATAGCTGAAAAAGCAAAAAATAAAAATGTCATTGAAGTTGGCCCAGGGCTAGGATCATTAACTGAATATCTCGCCTTCAATGCTAATAAACTATTATGTTATGAAATAGATAAAGGAATGGCCAAAGTAATAACTGAAAAAATTATTAATAATAATAACAATGTAAAATTAATCGTTGGCGATTTTTTAAAACAAGATTTAAAACAAGATATAAAAGAATATTTTAATAATGAAAATGTCGAAGTTTTTGCGAATTTACCTTATTATATAACTACAGCTATTCTGATAAAAATATTAGAAGAAGCACCGCTAGTTAAATCTTTAACTATTATGATGCAAAAAGAAGTAGCGGATAGACTTGTAGGAAAACCTAAAACAAAGGATTATAATAGTCTAAGCGTTTTGTTACAGTATTACACTAAAATAAAAAAAGTGTTAAATGTACCATCGTCATCTTTTTATCCGGCACCGAAAGTTGAAAGCGTCGTCTTAAATATCGAAAGAGTCGAACCTTTAAAACGAGCTGATAATGAGGAATACTTTTTGAAATTCAATAGAGCTATTTTTATGCTTAGAAGAAAAACCCTTGTTAATAATTTAAATGCATTTTTTGGATATAATAAAAGCGAAATAATTGAATTATTAAAAAAACATAATTATAAAGAAACTTTACGTGCTGAGGAATTGAATATTAACGAAATAATAGAACTTTCAAATATTTTCTATAAATCCTTTTAAAAAATAAAATAACAAAAGCCAACCGCCTATCATATAATAAATTAGGTGATAGGATGGGGGAAAGTATAAAAATTAATGATATTGTAAAATATCAAAATGATATATATATAGTAAAAGAGACAAAAGAAAATATAGCTACTATTGTAGGATATAGTTACCGCTTGATAAAACAAGTAAATATAAGTGATTTGACGCTTTCAACAGAACTTGAAGTAGCAACTGAAAATAGTAAAAATGAAAAAAAACGAGCAGAAGTGGTTGAAAAAAATAATAATAGAATGACTACATCAAAAGTAATGTATGGTAGAATTTTACATATTGATGGAGATGAAAGATATTTGGAAAGTTGTAAGACACTTTATCAAGAATTAAAAATACCTGCTACTTGTATATATATAAATGAAAAGAAAACACCAGATGTAATTGAAGAAATCATTACAACACTTTCACCGGACATTGTTGTTATAACGGGGCACGATACATATAATAATGAAGGAATAAGTGACATCAATAATTATGAAAATACTAAGTATTTTATGGAAACGGTAAGAAAAATAAGAAAACATTATGGTTTTTTTGAAACAGTAATTATTGCTGGTGCATGTGCTTCTCATTTTGAAGCATTGATAGGAAGTGGGGCAAATTTTGCCTCTAGCCCTAAAAGAATCAATACTCATACATATGATCCAGCAATAGCTGCCATTAAAATAGCTACAACATCTTGTAATAAAATTGTTGATTTTAGACAAATAACTAAATATATCGAAAATGGTCGTGATGCAATAGGCGGCGTTGAAACATATGGTAAAATGAAATTATTATTATAGGAGGTAATGAAAATGGAATATAAAGCATATGCTAAAATTAATTTATGCTTGAAAGTATTAGGAAAAAGTGATGAAATGCATGAACTTGACATGATAAATGCCAAGATTAATTTATATGATGAATTGAAAATTGAAGACAACGATGAAAATAAGGTAGTAGTTAAAATGTCATCATTTGAAATTGAGGAAACTGATAACCTTGTATATAAAGTTGCATGTTATATGAAAGATCAATATCAAATAGAAAAAGGTTTTAAAATTACAATTGATAAAAATATTCCTATTTCGGCAGGCCTAGGTGGTGGAAGTAGCGATTGTGCTGCGGCTATCCATTTGATTAATAAATATTTTGAATTAAATTTAACGAGAACTCAAAAAGAAGACATAGCTCGCTTGTTTGGCGCGGATGTTACATATTGCTTATATAATAGTATGGCACATGTTACAGGAATTGGTGAGAATGTTTCGCCAGTTGATTTGTATTTCCCATATTCAGTAATAGTTGTTAATCCTAATATCCCTCTTTCGACAAAAGACGTTTTTGACAACTGTAAAAAAACATCAGAACCATTAGTTATTGATGATAGTTTTGTTCTCCTACAAAACTTAACAAATGATTTAGAAGAAAGCGCTACTAGTTTATTACCCGTAATAGGTGATATGAAAGATGAACTTAGTAAGCTTGATGTGAAAAAAGTAGAACTATCAGGCTCTGGTGCTACGCTACTATGTTTTGTAGAACCACACAAAGCGTATATATTAGAAGAAAAAATCAAAGAGCTGTACCCGAAATGTTTTATTAAATCGTGTGATATATTGAAAAATAATTTAGAAGAATTCCAAGAAATTGAAGTAAAACCTAAAGAAGAAGAGAGTGACAATACACCATCATTTATTGATAAAGAAGATGTTCATATTGATTTTGGTGAGGAAAAATTACGTTTCATTCAAGAAATAACGAAAGATGATATATATAATTTAAACGTTTATTTGATGAATCACCGCATGGGAACAATAATTTCAAGAATTTTATTCTCGTTAGTTGGACTAGCATTTGTTGTACTATTTAGCGTTAAATTTAATATATTTGGATTAATAGTTTCCATTTTGTTTAGTGTATATTATATTTTCTTAAATGTACCACTTCAAAAGAAGATGATGAAGAAGACTGTATATACAAAAGTTGGAGATGAACCTCGCAGAATAATTGTAATAGTTACAGATAAGGGTATATATTATGCTTATGATTGGGAAAAAAATGTGGACGGATACTTATGGAAACAAATATCAAAAGCGGTATCTTTGAAGGATTATATATATATTAATATTGCAGGAGGCGGTTATCTAGCCATAAATAGATCAACATGCGAATGCGCTGAATTATTGGATAAAATATTAGAAGAAAATCTTAAACCTACTAATCGTTATTTTGTTAAAAAGTGAATAAAGCCTGAAAAATAAGTGAATAATACCCTCAAAACTTGCAAATAAAATGAATATATGATACAATATATTTGCAACGTGCAGAAAAAGGGGAGAAGTATTATGAAAATAACAGGCGTAAGAATTAAAAAAATTGATGGTACATCAAGACTTAAAGCTGTTGCTTCAATAACATTAGATGAAGAATTTGCAATACATGAATTGCGCGTTATTGAAGGGGATAATGGCTTATTTGTTGCGATGCCAAGTCGTAAAATTGGTGAGGAAGGGTTTAAAGATATTGCTCATCCAATAAACGCAAAAGCTAGAATGCTTGTTGAAGAAGCAGTTCTAAAAGCATATCATGAATCATTAGAATAATAATGACTAAAGACAAAGACAAGTTCATAGCAGCTTGTCTTTTTAATTTTGAATTTAGCTATAAAAGAATAAGTTCAACACTTTATAATAAAAAATACTTCTTATCTAGCCTTGGCCAATCTTTCACAAATAATTACACTATATATATGTACATTTCTTAATATGTAAATAAAAAGCAATTATTTTCTAAATAGTGTATAATAGAAGAAGAAAAAGGAGATTTTAATATGGTTTCTACGGATTTAAAACAAGTTGCGAAAGAGATTCGTGGCTTAACTATCGAATGCATTTCTTCAATAGGAGCCGGACATATTGGTGGAAGCATGTCGATAATTGATTTACTTACAGTATTATATTATAAACAAATGAACATAGACCCCGCAAATCCTAAAATGGAAGGAAGAGATCGTTTAGTTGTCTCAAAAGGCCATGCTGGTCCAGCTGTATATGCTACTCTAGCAAGTAAGGGCTATTTTCCTAAGTCTGAGTTAATGACACTAAACAAATTCAATACTAACTTACCAAGTCATTGCGATATGAATAAAACAATTGGTGTTGATATGACAACGGGATCGCTTGGTCAAGGTATCTCTTGTGGCGTAGGTTTAGCGTTAGCATCAAAAATAAAAAATGATAATGCCCACATATTTGTTATAGTGGGAGATGGAGAATCACAAGAGGGACAAGTATGGGAGGCGGCGATGTTTGCGGCTCATAAAAAATTAGACAATCTATTTGTTTTTTTAGATAGCAATAAATTACAATTAGATGGATATACAAAAGATGTAGCAGATAATGGTGATCAAACACTTAAATGGCTAGGTTTTGGATTCGATGTTCATATTATAGATGGTAATAATATATATGCAATTGATGGTGCAATTGAGCAAGCAAAACAAAATAAAGGCAAACCTCATGTTATCATTATGAACACAGTAAAAGGCAAAGGTGTATCTATATTTGAAAAAGCGGGCATTGCATCACATAGCATGCCGATTGATGAAAAAACAAAAGAAAAAGCTCTAGAAGAACTAGGTATTAAAGGAGAATAGATATGGAATTTCGTAAACAATTATGTAATACCTTAAGAGAATTAATGAAACAAGATGAAAGAATATGTCTTCTTGATGCTGACCTTTCAAGACCAAATGGTACTTTTCCTCTTTATGAAGAATTTCCTAAACGCACGTTTAATGCGGGGATAGCTGAAGCAAACATGGTAGGTGTAGCAGCAGGTTTAGCTGCTTATGGTATGATTCCCGTTGTGGTAACTTTTACCCCTTTTGCGACTAGAAGAGTTTATGATCAAATAGCTGTGTCTGTTGCATATGCAAAGCAACACGTAGTGATAATAGGAACAGACCCTGGCATTACTGCAGAATTAAATGGTGGAACACATATGTCTTTTGAAGATGTAGCAATTATGAGAGCAATCCCTACAATGAAAATATACGATGCGGTTGATGCAATACAACTTAAGAGTATGTTGCCTAAGTTAATATATGCTGATGGCCCTGTGTATATAAGAATGCCTCGTAAAGAAAGACCTGATGTATTTACTGAAAATGACGTTTTTGAAATAAATAAAGCTAATATAATAAAAGAAGGTAAAGATATTACTATTCTTGCTACTGGCACAATGGTGTACGAGGCAAAAGAGGCTTTAAAGCAACTTGAAACACTTGGAATTGATGCGGAATTAATAAGCGTTAATATGCTTAAACCTCTTGATGAAGATACTATTTTAAAATCAATTAAAAAAACAAAACATGTTATAACATGTGAAAATAATAATGTTATAGGTGGATTATATGAAGCTATATGTTCACTTACTGCAAGAAATATGCCTATTAATGTAAAGTGTATAGGTGTGAAAGATAAATTTGGTCAAGTTGGCAAATATAAAGATTTGCTTAAGGCTTATGAAATGACCCCTGAAGATATTGTTAAGGCTATAAAACAATAATAAACATATATATAAAAGGATAGGAGAAAAAAAATATATGGCACTCATTCATGGAAAAAAAATCAAAATTTTTAGTTTAAACTCAAATCGCGAATTAGCACAAGAAGTTGCTGATTACATTGGAGTTGAACTCTCAAGTTGTGAAGTAAACCGCTTTGCAGATGGCGAAGTACAAATTAATATAGATGAAACGGTGAGAGGACATGCAGTGTTCATTGTTCAATCTACCAATAAACCTGTAAATGAAAATTATATGGAATTACTTATAATGATAGATGCGCTTAAAAGAGCATCAGCACAAAGCATAAATGTTGTTATGCCTTATTATGGGTATTCTAGACAAGATAGAAAAGCCGCTTCGCGCCAACCGATATCTGCAAAATTGATGGCTGATTTGCTTCAGGCAGCTGGAGCACATAGGGTGTTGTGTGTTGACCTACACGCCGATCAAATACAAGGTTTTTTCAATATTCCAATTGATAATTTTAGAGCATTTCCTATATTTGCAGAATACTTTGCTAATAAAAAGTTAGATAATGTAGTAGTTGTTTCCCCTGATCACGGTGGTACAACAAGAGCAAGAAGATTAGCTGATGCCTTAGAATCGCCTATTGCAATTATCGATAAACGTAGACCACGTCCAAATGTTGCACAAGTTATGAATTTAGTCGGTGAAGTTGAAGGTAAAAATGCGATAATTGTTGATGATATTATTGACACTGCTGGTACGCTTGTTGCAGCAGTTGAAGTATTGAAACAAAAAGGTGCAAAAAATGTTTACTGCTGTTGCACTCATCCAATACTATCTGACCCTGCATATGACAGAATTACTAATAGTGCTTTAAAGGAAGTAGTTACAACTAATACTATCAAATTGCCTGATTATATTAAGAGTAATCCACAATTTGTGCAACTTTCTGTAGCAAAAATTTTGGGTCAAGGTATTCTAAATATTATTGACGATAAACCAGTTAGTGATTTATTTGTGTATAAAGGAAATAAAATTGATGCAAACTAAAAATGGCAAAAGTATTTTTGATGTTTCTTTTCCAATGAAAATGAAAATATCTAATAGAAGAAGCCCTCTTGATGAAAAAGAACTTAAGTGTCGTGAAGTTTATATAAAAACATCTTATCCTGAAAACTTTTTTACTACAGAGTATTTTAAAAAGCTCAATAAAGTATCTCAAAAAATAGGAGAATAAAACAAAAAAAGCATAAAAAGTGTTCTAGAAAAAGTGCTTCTAGAACACTTTTTTAAAAAAATAAAAAAATAAAGTATATATTTCTTGACAAAGAAAGTGAGTTTTGGTATAATATTAAAGCAATGTGCGAGTAGGCGAAAAGGCAAAAAGCACAAAGGA
>URLJ01000032.1 GCA_900548675.1 uncultured Mollicutes bacterium | reverse complement strand
TCGTTATACGGTAGGTGAATGGATTGAAAAAATGCGTTTTTTGTGCTATAATAAACTGAGCGATAAATTAGAATTTGTGAGGATGATAAGATGGTCAATATAACAGATGTAAGACAGATTCTTCAATTCGCAATAGATGCGGAGATTAAAGTCTTTCTTGATGGCGGCTGGGGTGTAGATGCACTTCTTGGATATCAGTCAAGAAGCCATAACGATATTGATATTTTTGTAGAAAAGAAAGATTATCAGAATTTTATAGAGATAATACAAGCTAATGGATTTTATGAAATTAAGATGGAATATACAACATTGAATCATACTGTATGGGAAGATGCGAAAAACAGAATTATTGATTTGCATTGTTTTGAATATACAGGCAAAGGTGAAATTCTTTATGAGGGGGATTGCTTTCCGTTAGAAATTTTTTCAGGTAAAGGAAAAATTGAGGAGATAGAGGTTTCCTGTATTGAACCATATAGTCAAGTAATGTTCCATCTCGGATACGAGTTTGATGAAAATGATGTACATGATGTGAAGTTATTGTGTGAGACATTTCATATCGAAGTTCCAAATGAGTATAGATAACGACAAATTCCAATTTGTCAGTCAGTTTAACTGTACGCATTTTAATTACCTGTACGCATTTTTGATAAGGTGTACGCACTTTTTAAGGGGTGTACGCAAATTGTATCAAAATAGGTATTTGCACACAAAAACAAATAAATACATGGACATAGGCAGTCGCTTATGAGCGACTGTTTTTTATAATGCTTAAAATTTTTAAAAGGGTGCCAAATGGCACTTCCCAAACATATATACTGTATGATAAAATATAAATACAATGTAAAATTGGGCGAATTTCCGTATAAATACTTCAAAAAGTATATTCCCGATAGTCTTTACGTTTCTTCTACCATTCGTGTAGATAAGACGGAGGAAAAGACGTTGGCTATAACATAACTCACAAATCGCTTACGCTCAACAATCTTTCAGTTGCCGATACAGCGGATCTCTTTGATGCGCTCAATACAATGCTGAAAATAGGAACAGCCGAAAACCTGGTTTTGCTTATTCGATGAAATCGATTGGAGCAACGACGTTCAACTTTGGCTTGGTTTCTAGTGTAGATTGGTTCATTGTGTATTAAACTATTTGAAGGATGCATAAATGAAATGCATCGCCTGAATTTTATGTGCTGATAAAAAAATTTACTCCTTAAAGGAAACATTACTACGATTACAACATAAATATTTCTAAAATAGAGACATAGAAAAATCGGGGATATTTTAAAATAGAGTAGTTATTTTAGTAGTCAAAATAAAAAAATGCTGTTATGTAATCAGAAAAACTATCAATTAAAGATGGGAGGCATAAATGGAAAGTTACATTTGGATTGCTGTATTTCTTGTTATTATTATTCCTTTAATAAATCAAAGGAGAAGAAGGGCAGCTATCATTAAACAAGTATTAAAAAATAAAAAATTAAAGAAGGAGAATAAAGCTATGATTGAATTAGCAAAACAATTTATTGGTAAAGAATGTATCGTTTATACTATTATGGGCAATGATACTCCAATTAAAGGAACAATTAAAGAAGTTACGGATGGAGGAATAATTGTAGAAAGAAAAGATAGTATAGAAGTAGTTAACATGGAATATGTAACTAGAATACGTGAATGGCCTCGCAATAGTAAAGGAAAAAAGAAAACTATTTTTGAATAAAATAATAAAACCACTAAACGACAGAATGTTCGCTTAGTGGTTTTAATTTATATTACTTTAGGCAGTTAACAGTTAAATCCCATATCGTAGGCTTCTTTTAAATAATCTTTATGAGAAAGTACGGCTTTTGTATTACCTAAACCAACTCCATAAATAACACCTTTTTCTGGACAACCTTCTAGGCAATCCCTAGTACATCCTCTAATGGCTTCAAAGGTAAAATTAATAATATCTTGAATTAGGTCATCTTTAGTATGATAGTGAATGTAGAAGGATCCTTTTGATACTCCGGCTTTTTTGGTGATTTCACTGACACTAATTTTGTCATAGCCCTTTTCAAAAACTAATTTTTTTGCGGCTAAGATAATTTTGTCCCTATTTTGTTTTGAATGTTTTATTCTAGAATCATTATTGTATTTCATATTAATATTTTATAATTTAAATGACCTAAAGTCGAGCAATTTATTTAAAAATGATTACCCTACGTTAAGTAGATTGAAATTATCTAAAGAATAAGGTATAATTAACATGATGTGAAAAATGTGAAAAACATAATGTTAGTGATATTATTAAAGAAAGAAGAGAAAGTTTAGGAATGACGCAACTAGAATTGGCTCAAAAATTAAATGTTTTGGAAAAAACCATTTCCAAATGGGAATGTAATCGTGGAATGCCTGACATCGCTATTCTTTCTGCTCTTTCAAGAGAATTAAAAATATCGTTAAAAGAACTTTTTAATGGTAAAGTTATAACCAATGCTAATAAAAGTTTCGATATGGAAAAGTTAATTTTTTATATTTGTCCCATATGTAGAAACGTTATTACTTCTACGGGAGAAATTTCGCCTAGTTGCTGTGGTGTTGATTTAATAAAAGAAGAAGCGGTGTTGTCAAATGGTAATGTTAAAATAACAACTGATGAAATAATCTTTTCAGCTAATTCACCAATGACAAAGGATGATTATATATCCTTTGTCTGTTATGCAACAAGTGATAAAATTGAGTTTGTTAAGTTATATCCAGAAGGGTCTAATTCGGTTATTTTTCTAAAAAAAGGTCATGGGAAGATTTTTTACTACGATATTAAGAATGGCTTATATGTAGAAAAAGTATAAAATTATTGTTAAAAAACACTTTAAACATTATATTAACAAAAAAAGTGAATATAATGATTTGAGGTGTTTTTATGTTATACAAAAATGTAATTGACCTAATTGGTAATACGCCACTAGTAAAATTACAAATTTCAGACGGTAAGACCGCTCTATATGCCAAATTAGAAAAATATAATTTAACAGGATCATCAAAAGATCGAATAGCTTTAAAAATGATAGAAGATGCTTTCAAAAAAGGTTTTATTAATGATGATACGACCATTATCGAACCTACGAGTGGTAATACAGGAATAGCTATAGCCGCGATATGTGCTGTGAAAAATTTAAAATGTATCATCGTTATGCCTGAAAATATGTCAAAAGAAAGAATAAATTATCTACGTGCTTATAAGGCAGAAATAGTATTAACAAATAAAAAGCAGGGAATGAGAGGGGCCTTAAACAAAGCAAAAGAGCTTTTAGAAGAAATCCCAAATTCTTATATGCTATCACAATTTGATAACCCCAATAATCCCTTAGCTCATTATAATACAACAGGCTTGGAGATATTAAAGGATTTGCCAATAGTTGAAGCTGTTATAGCAGGAATAGGAACAGGAGGGACGATAAGTGGGGTTGGTAGATATTTAAAAACACACAAACCAAATATCAAAATATTTGGTGTTGAACCTAAGACATCACCATTAATAACTGAAAACAGGTATGGAGTACATAAAATACAAGGAATTGGCCCTAATTTTTTACCACAAAATTTTCAAAAAGAGTATATTGATGAGGTAATTACTGTCACTGATTTTGAAGCTTATGAAGCATCAAAAATGTTGAGTGCGAAAGAAGGTCTTTTTGTAGGAATATCATCTGGCGCCGCTTTAGCAGCTGCTTTGAAAATAAAAGATAGATTTCAACATATTGTAATTATTATGCCAGATGGTGGTGAGAAATATCTTTCAGTTGAAGGGTTTGTCGAGAATGATCAATGTTAATAACATAAAACAATTTGTTGAAAAGTTGTGTGGCAACTTATATCCGGGGTGTTATAGCGATATAGTTTATGATACTTCTAAAATAAAGAATGATCTAGAAAAAATGTTTGAGAAATTAGATATACCATTATGCGAAGTAGAAAAATACATTGAAAAATTACCAAATATTAAAGAAAAACTTAACATGGATGTTGAGGCTTTTTATAACAGTGATCCGGCAGCTAAAAGCAAAGATGAAATAATTATGACGTACCCTGGTTTTTACGCAATAATGATTTATCGCTTGGCTCATGAGTTACAAAATGAAAAAATACCTTTAATACCCCGCTTGATGTCCGAAATTGCGCATTCAAAAACAGGTATCGATATACACCCCGGCGCTGTAATTGGCGATTATTTTTTTATTGACCATGGCACAGGAATAGTAATAGGTGAAACTGCCATTATAGGCAACAATGTAAGAATGTATCAGGGGGTAACAATAGGAGCATTATCGCTTGAAAATGCTAGAAAATTAGTCAATATTAAACGTCATCCGACTATTTGTGATAATGTTGTTATTTACGCAGGGGCGTCAATTCTCGGTGGCCAAACTATAATAGGTAACAACGTTATAATAGGTAGTAATGTTTTTATCACGAAATCAGTAAAAGATAATGTTTTAGTGAAATTAGATAATAAAAATTACAAAATAATCGAAATCACTAAAAAAACTTAATAATAATTTGTAATTTAATGTAGGTGATGATACTCCTACATTTTTTAATAATAAGTTAGTTTATAATTAAACAATAAAATAAAAAATGTGTTATAATATAAGTATGAAAGGATAGAGATATAATATGCACATAATGATAATTCTTGGAAATATATTAAATGACGATGGTACCATGTCTACAATTATGGAAAAACGTCTAAAATTGGCGCTAGAATTAACGAAAAAAACAAAAGTTGATTACATTGTTGTATCGGGTGGAATAGCTAATGAAAAAACAACTTTGAGTGAAGCGGATGTAATGGCAGATTTTTTGATTAAAAATGACATCGAAGAACATAAAATTATTAAAGAAAACAAATCTCTTTCAACTTTTCAAAACGCCCTCTACAGTATTCCAATAGCACTTCATTATAATCCAGAAACTATTAGTGTAGTGACTTCTTTAGATCACTATATGTATTCATATAATATTGTTAAAATGTTTTCAGAATTAGTAAGTGATGAGAATATTAATTTACTATTCTATACTAATTCTAATCTTTAATTAGGTGTGAACAATGAAAAAAATAATATTTTTTATAATATTAGCGTTAATGCCATTAAGTATCGGCACCGAAAAAAAGATAGTAAATGTGGACGATGCTCAAAATAACATTGTAGCACTAATATCTTTAGTATCATACGACGGAGTAAGCGAATCAAAAAACTTTATCATGTCGTTAGGACACAGTTTTATAGTTTTTAAAAACGTATCGGAGAAAGATATTTTAATAAATAATTTATATATATTGAAACCAAAAGAAGAACTTACATTTTCTTGGTGGGCTATCAGTTCCCATTTTGGAATATGGTACAACCTAGAAGCCTATTACATTGCTGATTTTGATAAATATGATGAAAGAGTTTCTTTAACTAAAACTGTAAATGAAAATGATTTAGAGGTTATAAATGATTATCTAAAAAATCATGATAGTTATTCACCTTTAAATAACTGCTCTAAACACTCTCTTGAATTATTTAATTTAATTGGTGGTAATAAAATAGCAGTGCCACTTATAACTACACCGAAGTACGTTACAGAAAAAATAAAGAAAACACCAGGCTATGAAACAAATATAAAAATAAAGATAAGTGAAACTATCGGTTTTTTTGAACATGATAAGTATATTACTTATAGGATGGAAAAAAATGATTAAAAAAATATTAATACTCTTTTTAGCTGTAATGGTAATTATTACAATTGTTTTAGGCTATATTGTTGTTGGGTATTTTATAAGGGGCTTAAATCAGCCTATATTAATAGGAGATACAAGGGCGTATTTTGTTGGCTATCATATTTTAACCCTATCTTACTTTGTTCCCTTTTTAATATCACTAGTAATGGATGCATTTTTATTTTTTAAAATATTAAATACTAATAAAAAGAAAGGATGATAGAATGAAAGGTTGTGGGGTATTACTTCCGATAAGTGCTCTTCCCAATGAATACGGAATTGGAACAATTGGTAAATACGCATACAAGTTTTGTGATATACTAGCGGCATCACACCAATCATATTGGCAAGTATTGCCGATATCACCGACATCATTTGGTGATTCACCTTATCAATCCTTTTCAACGTTTGCGGGAAACGAATATTTTATTGATTTGGAGAAATTAGTTGAAGAAGGCCTATTAGAAGAAATTGAAATAGAAGGCTTAAAAACTAAAGCAGATAGTACTATTGACTACAGCAAATTATATCGTACAAGATACAGAATTTTAAGACAAGCTTATTATAGATTTTTAGAAAGAAAGCCTAATGACTATGATGAGTTTTGTATAACTAATGAGTGGCTTAAGAATTATGCTCTTTTTAGAAGTCTAAAAAATCATTTTAATGGTGCAAGTTTTGATGTATGGCCCGTAGAGTATAAAAAGCGTGATAGCAATACTTTGGACAAATACCTAAAAGAAAACAAAGAAGATATTGAATTTTATTATTTTCTTCAATATAAATTTAATAAAGATTGGTGCGCTTTAAAAAAATATGCTAATGAAAAAGGTATTAAGATTATTGGTGATTTACCAATTTATGTCGCTTATGACAGCGCTGATGTTTGGGGGAATCCCGATAATTACCTCCTTGATGATAACTTAAAACCCAAGATTGTTGCAGGATGTCCACCAGATGCTTTTTCCGCGACTGGACAATTGTGGGGAAACCCAATTTATGATTATGATAAAATGGAAAAAGATGATTTTGTATGGTGGATAAAAAGAACAAAAAAGGCTTTTGAGTATTTTGATATTGTAAGGATAGATCATTTTAGAGGTTTCGCTGGTTATTACACTATTCCTTATGGGGATAAAACCGCCGAGCTTGGCAAATGGGAAAAAGGTGTAGGAATCAAGTTGTTTAAAAAAATTGAAGCCGAGCTTGGCAAAAAAAATTTTATTGCTGAAGATTTGGGAGTAATAGATGATGATGTAAGAAAACTTCTTAAATCAACCGGCTATCCAGGGATGAAAATAATTCAATTTGCTTTTGAAGGGCGAATGGATCATGAATATTTACCAATTAACTATGAAGAAAATTGTGTGGCGTATCCTGGAACTCATGATAATCCTACTTTAAAAGAATGGTTAGAAGAAATCCCACAATGGCAAAAGGAATTTTGTTATAAGTATTTAAAGTTAAGAAAAAATGAAAATCCGATAAGAAAAATTATAAAAGTTTTACAAGAAAGCAAAGCTAACTTAGTTATTATTCCGTTACAAGATTATTTAGAACTAGGTAAAGAATCGCGAATTAACACTCCTTCAACGTTAGGTGGTAATTGGCAGTATCGCTTTAGCCCCAAAGTATTTAGTAAAGGATTAATAAATAAGATTACCTCTTTATGTAAAGTAAGAATAAGGGGAAAATGAAAATGCCAAATGTAGATAAGTATAAAAAGGCCTATTTAGCAGGAGGTTGTTTTTGGTGTTTATCCCAACCTTTTGATGAATATCGTGTTAAAAATCTTGGTATAATGAAAGTTGTGGTAGGATACATGGGGGGAAAAACCATTAACCCAACTTATAAACAAGTAAAGGAAGGTAAAACAGGACACTTAGAATCTGTATATATTGAGTATGATGATACTTTGATCAATTACCAACATTTACTTGAAATATACTTTGATAATATTGATCCTTTTGATGATGGGGGACAATATATCGATCGTGGTAGTAATTACCAATGTGCTATTTTCTACTTAAATGAAGAAGAAAAACATATTGCAGAAGAATATGTTAAAGCTTTAGAGATGAAAACTAAAAAGAAGGTAATGGTAAAAATTCGCCCATATATGCCTTTTTATGAAGCTGAAGAACCTCATCAAGATTATTACATTAAGAACACCGATGCATACAAAAATGAACTTCTTATGAGTGGAAGATTGAAGAAAAAAGGTGAATTTATGCTGGGTGGAAAAATGTATAAAGTAGTTAGAAATTCTGATGGCACATATAACATCATCGAAAAAAAATACAAAAATATAAATATAAAGGAGAATAAAATTATGGTATGTCGTAAATGTGGACGTGAAATGTCCGATGAACTTAGAGAATGTCCTAACTGTGGTACACCTGTATCAGAAAAACAAATTAAAAGTCTTGATCATCAAGCTAAATCAAAACTATTTGCTGGCTTGATGGGTATTTTCTTTGGTGGATTTGGAATTCACAACTTTTATTTAGGATATAAAGGTAAAGCCATCGCTCAATTACTGCTAACAATATTTATTATTGGTATACCAGTATCTTCAATTTGGAGTGTTATTGAAGGCATTATGATTTTGGTTGGTAAAATTGATAAAGATGCTAGTGGTAGAGCGTTAAAAGAATAATTTTAAATTAAAAAGCACATAGAGAAAAAATTCACTATGTGCTTTTTTGTTTTATTTTTAGTTCGTAGAAAGTTTATTTAGATTAATGTTACAACATGGTCTAACTCCTAAAGATGGTGCATCAACGTAAAAACATTTTTCATCGGAACCATCACTTGAAGTGCTGCCATTAGCATTACTCACGTAGCCTTCATAAGAGACTATTGCGACATAATCTTTAAGAGAATTTAACCCAAATCTCAAAGAATACAAACCATTATTTCTTGGAGGATTACCTATGGTTGTGACTGTTGCTCCTTGGCTTCTGGCATAATCTGAATTTTCGGCCTGTCTAGTTACAGAATAATATCCAAAAGGATCAAAACCATATTCAGCTTTGGTAATATCGGTGTAAGAAGGAAGGTAAATTTTATCAATAGTATCATTTGTAGGGTATTTGCTTACATATATTGGATCATCAGGTTCATTAACAAGAAGTGTTTCAGCAATCACGCTTTGTTCCAATTTACTGAAAGCTGTATTAAAAAAATCGTAATTAAGCCAATTTCTGATACTGCTATATTCGTAATTTGTATTATATACGGTTTGGCCGTTAATTACGCGATAATTATCACCAATTTCATTTAAAAAAGGTTTACAGTCAAGAATGTCCATTGCCATCAACATGGCGTTTTGCGTCAAAGTATCGTAACTAATTACTTTCCATTTAATTGGTTCAATTCGGAAGTATTCCGTCTTACCAATTTCGAAGCCTGTGTAATAAGGATAGCGTTCATCACTAATTTTCCAATCGCGGTATGATGCGTATTTATTTTCGATAGTCACAGCTAAATAACGATGCCCCTTGTATTCAACTATATCAGTTCCATCTATTCTAGAGGTTTTATCCAAAGCAGTAACTAGTTTTTGATTATTAACTACCGATTGAGGATATTCACCAAAATAAATGTAAGTTTCGTTACGCGAAGTTACTTCATTGTATTCTGTTAAAATCTTATGCGTTTCAACTTCTGGAAATAAATTATCTATAGGTTCTGCTTGTTCAATAACAGTGATTTCTATTTCGCCAGTGACGTCTAAATAACTTGCAGTAATCGTCACAACCCCGCTGTTGATAGCAGTAACGATACCTGTTTTAGAAATCGTTGCGATGTCTTCATCAGAACTTTCCCATGTGATACGGCCGACTACAGCTGTTTCAGGAACTTTTTTAACAGTGAGACTAAGTGTTTCTTCAATTTTTATCGACGTTACATCGTTTTCACTTGATATAATTAATGCTTCTAATTTACTATCTCTCGAAGTATCACAACTTGCTAGTGATAAAGTAAATGTCAAACATAGAATAAGTAAAAGAAATTTAGATATTTTATAAATTTTCATAATGCACTCCTTTATAATATCTATTATATCAAAAAAAACTTTACCCGTAAAGAATTTTGCTGATACAATCGGTATCTAAAAAAATCATTTCAAAATACTTGCAAGTTTATTGCTAGTTAAGTATAATGTTAGCGAATTATACAATAATAGTAATAACAAAGGAAGGATAACAAAATGCGTAAATGTTTTACTATAAATCCAAATCGTTCAGTAGAAGAAATAAAATCATATGAAGAAAATCTCGTAAAAACTAATATATATCAAGGGTGTGAAATTTTTTATCCATATTTAAAAAATGTTCAAGAACGTAAAGCATATAAAGATGCTGTTAAAAGTTTAATGAAATATGATAACTTTGAAATTGTTTGCCATTTACCATATGGATCAGAATTTAGTCTCGCAACAGAAGCAAATATCACCGAAAAAATGAAGGGTTTAAAGGAAGCAATTGATTTTGCCTCTAATTTTGATGTACGAAAATTAACTCTTCATCCTGGTGAATTAGATGGAACGTTGTCTTATGAAGATGCAATCATTCACTCAGTTAAGTATGTTAAAGAATTATGTCAATATGCAAAACGATACAAAATGACCATAATGATTGAAAACTTAGTTGGAAAAAATGAATTGTGTAAGACAGCTGAAGAAATAATAACTTTTATAAATAAAGTTGATGAACCTAATATAAAAGTTATCGTTGATTGTGGTCACTATAATGCCTCATATACTGATACTCCAACTGAAAAAAACTTAGAAAGTTTTATATATGCATTAGCTCCATATATAATTCATTTACATTTAAGTAACAATCATGGCACAAGTGATGAGCATGGCCCTCTTGATAAAGGCACTATTGATTTTTATCAATATTTTTTAGTGTTAAATGAGATAGGTTATAAAGGTCTTTATTGTACGGAAGTATTATATAAGGACTATAATGATTTAATTAAAACGGCATTACTGATGGATTCGTTTAAACCAATTAATGTGAAGTAGAGTTAAAGGGTAAAAATATGCTAAAAATATTCATTTATTATTCAAAAAAATAGAAGAATATTGTAAAAACGTGTCGTTTTTTATTAATTTAACAAATTAGTTGACAAATATGGCATGTTGTGGCATAATATATTATGGTAGCCTACGAATGGCAACTATTATACTTGATTAGCATTTAACAAACATTGCTCCAACCTTAATTTAGATGCTTTTCAAAAATAAAAAGGAGAATAAACAATATGATGAAAAAAATTGGCCAATATTATGCAGCCATATTTAAAAAATTTGGTATTTTAATTCCAGTTCTTGGAATCGCTGCTGCATTCGTTATTGTTATTTTAATGGATACTAACGATGTATTTACAAAGATGGGTCCAGGATGGTTTATAACTCTTGTTTGCATCGGATGTGCAGCTGTAATCGCTGGTGGCGTTTTTGTTTATTTAAAGATAAAAACTCCTCAAGTTGGTGTTTTAGACCTTTGCTTATTTGCAGTTAGTGCTTTAGCATTATTAATGTTAATTATGTTCATTTTCACTACTGGTACTGGTTACATCACAGTTTTAAAATGGACTATTATGAGCGTAGTTCTAGTAGCTGGCTTAGTTTTAAGTTTCTTTAGAGTTAAAAACGTTCAATAATTAATATTTTAAATTATAGTACGGAGCATACTAAGGAAGACACGCCATATGTATATGGCGTGTTTCTTTTTACAGAGGTGTTTATATGAAAACTTTACCATTATTACTTATAAACAATTCTTATCCAATATATGAAGTTCCAAATCGTTTTTCATGGCAACATATTACTTTTCTCATGATTGATGTTATATTTATTATAACATTCCTATTTATTTTAAAAAACAAAGCAAGAAAAACACAAAGTATAGCATTATATGTGCTTTCCATTATTAATGTAATTCTTTTTTCTGGAAGAATATTTTTTGGGTGGGAAAATGCTAGAATATATAATAGTGGCGAAAAAACAACTTTGCTACCGTTAGAACTTTGCAATCTTAATATCTATATCACCTTATTGACATTACTATTAAATAGTAAAACAAAAGAAAATCCCATTAAAAGAGTACTGAATAACTATATGTATTTCGTATGTTTAATAGCTAGTTCAATACCACTTATAGTTTTTCCAGATTGTCATATGATCACAAGTGGCCGAAATATTTTCCATTATATGTTTTTTGATTATTGGATTATTCATACAAATTTACTACTTACTAGTATTGCGCTTGTGTACTTTAAATGGTTTACACCATCGATAAAAGACGTCAAATGGGTATTACTACTACTAGTATTTATTTTTAGTTCAATATTTTTAATAACGTTAGGTCTTAGAAAAACGCCTTATTTTAAAAACGCCAATTATATGTATATTTTTAATGATAATAATTTACCTATTTTGAGAAATCTTCATAAATTAATTAAATTACCGTTTATTTATGAATTGCCTTTAATAGTCCCAATTTCAATTGTTTTTTATTTAATGGCGTTGCCCTTTAGTTTTAATAAGAAGGAGATTAAAAAATGCTAACTGAATTTTTTATGATTAATTCGTGGAATTATCTCCACATTTTAAATTTACTATTCTACCCAGTATTTGGGGTAAGTTGTTATTTTATATTTAGAAAAAAAGGAACAAAAGCAAAAGATATATTTATGATAGTGTGTCTTGCATTATGTTTTTTAAGTACATGGGGTATCTTTATTTTTTCACTATTTGAAAGTGAATATCAAAGAATTCACTTCTGGGCTCGACTACCACTGCACATGTGTTCTATTAACGCCGTCTTCTATCCCGTAATCTTTTTACTTATCAAGCGCAATAAATTAAAACCTTTATATGCAACAACACTAATGGCTTATATGTATTTTGTAGGTTCACCCGGGGCTTTATTAGCAATGATTATGCCATCTGGAGACTGTATAAATACTTCTTTCCTTAATTATAATGTTTTGTCATTTTGGGTAAAGCATGGCCTAATTTTTATGATACCGATCCTTATGGTATCGCTAGGATACTATAAACCAAAACTCATCGATACTTTAAAAGCGAGTGTATTCTTATTATTTTTATTAATTTTTATGCACGGAGTAAATCTCTTATTTAGTTGGTTTAGTGATTTAAGTGGCGCTCATGATGTAGTTAATTTCTTATATACAAGAAGTGCTGAAGGAAATTTCCTACTTAAAATTTTTTGGAATTTAGTACCATATGAACTTTTATACATGTTACCACTCGTTGTTATCGCGGTTCCAATTTTTATGATTTACTATTTGCCAATCCTTATATCTAATAAAGTAGTTGCGAAAATCGCTTTTAAAAACAATAATAAATAGGAAATATTTGCATAGTAAAAAAATATAAAGGACATGAATTAATGTGATATTCATGTCTTTTTTTACGCAACAAAACAAAAAACTAGCCGTAATTTAAAGCGTTATTCCTTCAATAAAAAATATTTGACGGTTTGTCAATCATCGTGCACAAAATTGTGTCCTAGATTAATGGGTTTTGTTATAATTATCTAGGAGTTCAATTGGGGATAAGTAGCCAAGCGGTTTCATTGGAAATCTATTATATTCATACATTCTTCTAGCAACTTGAGTTT
>URLJ01000031.1 GCA_900548675.1 uncultured Mollicutes bacterium | reverse complement strand
GGGTTATTAAAATTATATCAGGATTTAGATCTTTTTTCAATTCAAGAAGTCTCACATCAATTGTAACACAACATAAATATTCAAACAAAATTTCCACAGACTATTGATATTGTTTCGCGTTTGTGCTATACTATAAGTCTATATTATGTAAATTTTTGTGCTTATAGTATTTGGATAGGGCGACAACAAGCCATGTCAAACTAAAAATTGTTTCTTATATGACCGCTATACACATACCGAACAGAATAAGGGCTGCGACGATCCGCTATATGCGGTAAGAACCGGCTCAGTTGCCCGCAAGGGATTTAGAGGATAGCCGAGTCATTGAGAAAGCCCACCGGACATGATTTGTTCGGTGGGCATTTTTAATAAGGAGCATATTTTGATATGAACATTTTTACGGTGTCCTTCTTCGGACATAGGATGATCGACCGTCCTTTTCTCATTGAGCAGAGACTTGAAAATCTGATACGTCGGTTGATAAATACGAAGGAGTATGTGGACTTCATCGTGGGTCGTAGCGGCGACTTCGATCAGTACGCATCTTCTGCCGTGTTGCTTGTAAGAAAAGCCGTAGGCGACCACAACAGCTCTCTTACATTGGTATTGCCGTATCCTACCGCCGAGTATCTGAATAACCAAGAATCGTTTGAGGACTATTACAGTTATGTCGAGGTTTCCGATGCGGCATCTGCAGCGCACCATAAGGCGGCATATCAAATCCGAAACCGTGAAATGGTTGATCGCTCTGATCTTGTCGTGTGTTACGTTGAGCGAGAAAGCGGCGGTGCTTGGCAGACAGTAAAGTATGCTCTGGAGCAAGGAAAAACGGTTATCAACCTTGCGAACGAGGATGAATCTGTAAACTTATTATAACAAATGCGCCAAAACCATTGCGAACGCAATGATTTTGTGGTATAATGAGATGAAAACATTTATCGTATTTTGTAATTATATTTCTCGAAAGGTATTGATGATATGAAAAATAAAAACACAATAATTATCACTGAAGAAATGATAAATTCGGACCCATACGGTTATACATATAAAGAAATTTGTGATTGCGTTGGAGAAAAAAAAGCTCGATCGCTTATGCATGCCCTTTATAAGGAAAAGCCCCAAAAGAAATATCAAACAATGAGCATTAATGATATTTATAATGGCGGTGACACAAGAAAATACTCTTTCAAATTAAAGGATGGTTACTGCGTTGAAACTGTTTGCATAAAGAGAAAAACAGGTGTAACTGTATGTGTTAGTACAATGGTAGGATGTCCTGTCGGTTGTATTTTTTGTGCATCTGGAAGTAATGGATTTATAAGAAATTTAACTCCTTCCGAAATTGTGCAACAAGTAACATTACTGAAGGAAAAAGTCAACAGAATTGTATATATGGGAATGGGTGAACCATTTTTTAATTATGATAATGTAATTAAGTCAATTCATATACTAAGAGATAGAAATGGGCTTAATTTCCCCACAGATGGAATTAATATTTCGACAGTAGGTCCTTTAGAACAATTAAAAAAAATAAGAGAAGAACATCTGAAGATACAACTCACCCTCTCTCTTCATGCAACAAATCAAAGAACAAGAGATATAATTATACCTCACATGAAAGGTTATGACATAAATAAGATTGTTGAATCTGTTTTATCATATTCGGAAAGACATAACAGAAAAGTAACAATTGCTTATTTATTGATTCCTGGTCTAAATGATAAAGCAACTGATGTACGTCAATTAGGAAGATGGTTTCGTGAGAAAAATGTTTTGATAAATCTTTTGCAATATAATGATACCGCAAATTGCAATATTAACAGGCCAAACAAACAACAATTAGTTGCATTTAAATTGCGACTTGAAGCGGCTGGTTTAGAAGTAAAAATTAGAGAATCACGAGGTAATAACATCAAAGCTGCCTGCGGTCAGTTGGTTAGTAACACAAACGAGAAGAATAAGCAACACAATTCAATGGGGAAGGATTTAGGTTTTCACAATCGTTCAAAAAGCAAGAAAGAGAATCCTAAAAGCAAGCACAAAAATACATTTTCTAAAATTAAATCTCTGTCCGAGATAAGTATTGGTGAATAAAAATATTCCTATAGGTAGGATAATTATCGACAAAGAAATTTTCTCTGGAGTGGGAAAAGCAGACCAAAGTATGCTATAATGCAATAAAATAGTTATACAAACTTGAATTTGAGGAGGTGATAAGATGACAGCATATATGAGATTAAGATAATACCGCGAGTTGTGTTGCGGTACATCCGTATTACATAACTCGCTTTCGGGCAAGAATGTAATAATGGAGGATGTCATGAATAAAATTATTAGATTTAATGACAGCGAAAAGCTTTTTCGTTGTCCAATATGTAAACGAAAGTTAAAGATGGTAGGCAATAGTTTGCTGTGTAGTAATAAGCATTGTTTCGATATTTCTAAATTAGGATATGTGAATTTTGCATTAAATCAAAAGCAATCTAAGCATTATAGCAGAACTTCTTTTGAAAGCAGAATGGATATTTTAGAAAAGGGATACTATTCACATATTCTTACGGAGATAACACATATATTGAGCAAGCTTGAAAACATAACAACTATTCTTGATGTCGGATGTGGTGAAGGATATTATTCTAGAAAAATCAAAGAACTATTTCAAGCAGATATAGTTGCTTTTGATATTTCAAAAGATGCCATTTCCCTTGCTTCAAAAAGAGACGGTAGTAAGTCTATAAAGTGGTTTGTGGGTGATTTGGAAAATATGCCAATTAGAGACCACTCAGTAGACTGTATACTGGACATATTTACACCAGCTAATTATTTGGAGTTCAATAGAGTTCTGACGGATAGCGGCTATATTGTAAAGGTTATTCCTGGGAATAAACATCTGATGGAGTTCAGAAACATTGCAAAAGAACATTTGAAAAATCAAGAGTATTCCAATGAGAATGTGATTAACTTATTCAAGAAGCAGTATTCTGTTATTTACCAAAAAAGAGTTTCAGAATCATATGAAATGCCGTTAGAGGATATTAAAATTTTTGCAGACATGACCCCACTGCTCTTCCATGTAGATAAAACTGAGATTGATTTCAAAAAGCTAAAAACTTTGACGATTGATGCAGAGATATTTGTGGGAAGTCTATAACGCTTGAAACTTTCAGTTTGACGGAGCAACAAATTCCAATTTGTTGAACTGAATAGCACATACTGACCGATAGGAACAAGGATGAAATATACCTTGTTCCTTTTCGTTTACCCAGGGCATTCATAGAAAATGAATAAACAGGTCAGTTATGCATACCAACACTTATCTCGGACAGAGACAAAATTAATTACAAAACAAAACACTAAATTAACCGTATTTTGTTTGTGATGCATAGGCGATCTGTTTTTTTGTCTATCAACAATTAGAGTTACAAGGAATCTATTATGGAATATAAATGTTTATCCGATTTTTTGTTTAAAGGAGAAAATAAAAATATTAATATAAGTGTGAGCAAAAATAGTCCAGTTAATGCCTCCTTAAGTTTGGATGGATACAAACATTCAATGGTTCAAATAATAGCATTAACTATTGCACTCAAAATGAAGACTGTTATTGTTAATCCACCTATAGTAAGTGATACATATGTTTTTATCGCAATAATAAATGAACTAGGTGGTACTGCAAAAATATATAACAAACGTTTGTTTATTGACGCAAGTACCATATGTAATGCCAACATTCCTTTCTTTTTAGGAAAGTGTATTCATGGTTCTATGTATTTGTGCCCGGCGCTATTAATTGCATTAGGAAAATTTGAATATTATGGTTCTGGAGGTTGTCAAATTGGTGATTCGATAGATTCACATAATAGACCATTTTCTCATATTGCTTCAGTGATTGAATGTTTTAATCACAAAATAAGTATAGAATCTAATAGAATAATAGGTAATTTTGGTGACAATAGCGATATAACCGAGTTAGATATAAAAAATTTTTCATACTCTAGCGAAGATTTGAGTGGACCGCTTGTAGGAGGGGCCACTAAAACGGCATTACTTTTATCTGTTAACAAACAAAAATTTATCATAAAAAATCCATATTTAAAAACGGATGTCTATGATATGATTGATTTTTTGCGCTTAATAGGTAAAAAAATTGACATCTCTGATAATTCTATTGTCTGCAGTGGAAATGTTATGGCTTCTTCCAATCAGTATATTGAATTTAATCTAACTCAATGCATAAGTGAAATTATAACATATTCCACGTTAGCTTTAATAAATAATACAAATTTGACATTTTTAGATTTAAACAAGAAAACAATTTCGCTAACTTTAAAACCTGAGATAGATATTCTATTGGCAATGGGAGTATCTATAAAATGGGAAAGAAACAATTTACATATACAAAAAAAGGGCGATATCAAAGGCTTAAACATTGAAGTAACCCCTACAACCATCCAAAGTGATCATCAACCTTTTTTTGTTCTGCTTTCTTTATATGGTTCAACTGATTGCTCTATAACAGAATATGTATGGAAAGACAGATTTATGTATGTGAATAATTTAATCCAATTAGGTGCAAACATAACTATAAAAGACAACACAATCTTTATAAAGCCATCCAACTTAAACTATTATTGTGTGTTTATGAGTATTTTAATGATGTGGATATTTATTCAAAGTATGAGTATGTAGATTGTTTGAATCTCAACTATGATTTTCTTTTATCTAATCAAATTATAAAAACATTGTCAGGCGGAGAAAAAATAAAAATACAATTATTGAAACTAGTGTGTGAAGAGCCGGATGTTTTATTTTTAGATGAACCTTCCAATGATTTAGATATAGAAACACTTGTGTATTTAGAAGAATTTATAAAGAATAGCACAATACCTATTGTTTTTGTTTCACATGACGAAACATTAATTCAAAATACTGCAAACACGATAATTCATATAGAACAACTTATCAGAAAAACCAAGAATAAAATTACTATTTCCAGATTAAAATATTCAGATTATTTGGAATCAAGAAAACTTTTCTTTGATAAACAAACCCAGATTGCAAAAAAAGAAAGAAGTGATTATAAGAAAAAAAGAGAAAGGTTACTTCAATTATACGAAAAAGCAAAACATAATAGCGGATGGAAAAATCCTGACGGCATTGCATCTTCTGATGGTAGGGCGAAAAAAAGTATGCAAACAATCGTAGCTAAAGGGAAAAGACTTGAACGTGAAAGCGAAGACTTTACAGACATCCCCAATAAAGAAGAGAGTATAATTACACGTTTTGATCCCTCAGTTAATATACCATCTCAGAAAAGAATTCTAGATTATTATATTACTGAATTGAAAGTTGGGTCCAATGTTTTGTCTAGGGAAATAAGAATATCGATTAGTGGAAAACAACATATATGTATCATAGGTAAAAACGGCGTAGGAAAATCTACGCTGCTAAAAAAAATATGGGAAGAGTTGAAAGACAAAAATGATATTAATATAGGATATATGCCACAAAATTACGAGGAAATTCTTGATTTTTCAAAAACACCCATTGAGTTTTTAGAGTCTAATTATGATAAAAATGACTTGACGAAGGCAATGTGTTTTATGGGAAGTATGAAATTTACAACTAATGAAATGTCAAACAAAATTGGCGAACTAAGCGGTGGTCAAAAAGCCAAATTAATTTTTTTGAATATGGTGTTAAAAGGGTGCAATGTTCTGATTTTAGATGAGCCAACAAGAAACTTTTCTCCATTGTCTGCGCCAATAGTAAGACAAGCATTATACGAGTTCAATGGTACAATAATCAGTATCTCACATGACCGTAAATACCTAGACGAGGTTGCCGATATAATTTATGTTCTAACTGAGAGCGGGTTATCCCAACTCTAAAAGAGTCCATTAATTATTATAGTAGTTGTCTAAAGTTATACCAAGAAAGTTTTAACAAAACAAATAGCAGCTCTCCAAGAAGGTAGCTATATAGACATCTTAGAGAGCTTAATGATTACTTATTTATTTCATTAATTGTTATTTCTTCTGCTCTATTACAGATATTATTAATTCTTTGTATCCACTCTATTGGATTTTCTTCTTTTAATTTTTCGGTTACACTCTCTGTCTCCTTCATCTTTTTTAGCAACACATGGACCAATGAAAATTGTTTTAGCACCAGGATATCGTTTTTTAATATCTGTGCAATGGGCTTGCATTGGGCTCATTACGTTTGCAAGATAAGGTAAAACCTTTGGAAAATATTTTTGAATTAAAAGATTGATAGAATGGCAACATGATGATATTAATACATCACTACTGCCTTCCTTTAAAATACGATCATACTCATTTTTAACTATTGTGGCTCCGATAGCAGTTTCTTCAACTTCATAAAAGCCTAATTTTTTAAGAGCTTTTCTAAGGCTTTCGATTCCTAGGCCATCATAATTGGCAATAAATGATGGAGCAATACTCGCAACAACAGGTACTTTTAAACTTAAAAGTAAACGAGCTTTTTCAATGTCACTTCTAATTTCCTTTGCATCTTGAGGGCAAACAACGAAGCATTGTCCGCATAAAATACAATCAGTATCTATTATATGTGCTTGATTTGCTGAAAAGCGAATTGACTTAACAGGACAGTGACGAATACATTTGTAGCAATTTTTACAATTCGATTTTTTTAATGTCAAACAATTAGGCATATTTCACCTCTAATTATAATAATGGTTTAATTTTATCATCGAAGAATTGAGCTATACTTTCAGCTGTAATTCCGGTATATATTTCGTTATTAACGAAAATAGTCACACCAACACGATTACATTTGCCAGCACAAAAACTTCCTGACAAGATGATTTTATCGCTTAAATTTTCTTTTTCAATTCTATTTTTTAAATATTCAACAATAGCTGAAGAATTTTTTAAAAAACAAGAACTTCCTATGCATACTTTTATATCTATCATTTTTCTAGTTTTTCTAAAACTTCATGTTGGAAGAACTCATTAACATTGTCTGTAGTTAGTGAAAAAATCTTATCATGAGCTATTACACAAACTCCTTCTTGGCATCTACCAGTACAGAATGTTCCTCCTAATTCAACTTTATCTGATACATTATACTTATTAATTAAATATTGTAATTGTTCAACAATTTGACGTGATCCTTTAATATGGCAAGAACTACCAATACATACTGTTATTTTAATCATTATAATATCTCCTATTCGTAATCTACAACGTTAACCCATGAAAGTAAGAATTCTCTTTCTTTTTCGTTACCTTTTACTGATTGAGAAGCAGCAACGATTGGTAACCATCTTTGAACATCTTTGGGTGTTTTTTTGCTTTTTTCGCAATATAAATTTAAGTATTTTTCGGCGCCATTTAAATCTCCGGCTAACCAAAATAATAAATACGTTCTAGCTACATCAGCACAAGGATTACCTTGGGTTGCATGTGACCAGTCAATGATATAAGCTTTTCCATCATCAGCAATAATAATATTAGATGGGTTAAAGTCACCATGGCAAAGAGCATTACCTTTTGGCATACTTTCAAGACGTGTATGCAAATCATATTTTGTCATTGCGTTGATATCTGCAAGCTTTATCTTACGATTCATTTTATCTTTTAACTTTGTTAATAAAGGGCAAGTATTATTTTGAACTAAAATTTGTAAATCTACAAATTTACTCAAATACTCATTTTTCTTTTCAGGGTTTTCATCCATAAGTTGTTGTAAAGTTTTACCCTTTATATACTCTGTTACGATAGCCCATTTACCTTCTACTTTAGTTATTTCTTTAATCTTTGGAACATTGAGGGATAATTCTTCTACACGCGCTTGATTTAAAGCTTCATTCAAAATATCAGCTTTTGAATAATCAGCATTGAATACTTTAACACAATTATCACCATCTTTATAAACTGTTTTGGCATTTCTTATCGCAATAATTTTTTCAAGATTCATATTCTTTCTCCCTTCTTATCTATTTATTATTCTTTGTTTCTAGATTTGAATTTTGTTGTGGAACTTCTTTTTCAACAAATTTTCTTCCATAATAAGCATTCAAATACATTTGTTTAATTTCACTCATTAAAGGATATCTTGGGTTAGCACCTGTGCATTGATCATCAAATGCTTGTTCAGTCATTGCGTCTAAACGAGCTAAGAAATCTTTTTCATCAGGAACATAATCTTTAATTGTAGGTTTAATTCCAATCTTTACTTTTAATTCATCGATAGCCTTAATTAAATTGTCAACTTTTTCTTGAGTTGTTTTACCACCTAAACCTAAATAATCAGCAACTTCTGCATAACGTTCTAAGGTATGAGGATAAGCATATTGTGGGAATGTTCCCATCTTTTGAGGTACATTATTAGAATTAAAACGAATTACTTCATCAAGCATTAATGCATTAGCAACGCCGTGAGGTAAGTGATGGAATGCACCAAGTTTATGTGCCATTGAGTGACATACACCAAGGAAGGCATTAGCGAAAGCCATACCAGCCATTGTTGCAGCATTGGCCATTTTTTCTCTTGCTTCAACATCTGTTGTACCATGTTCATAAGCTCTTGGTAAATATTCAAAAATAATTTTTAAAGAGCGTAAAGCTAAACTATCTGTATAATCGGTTGCCATAATTGATGCATAAGCTTCTAAGCAATGGGAAACAGCGTCAATACCAGAGGCAGATGTTAATCCACGTGGAGCTGTCATATGGAAATCTGTATCAATGATAGCCATCTTTGGTAATAATTCATAATCAGCTAGTGGATATTTTACTCCTGTAGTCTCATCAGTAATAACAGCGAAAGGTGTTACTTCTGATCCTGTACCTGCTGATGTAGGGATAGCGATGAAATAAGCTTTTTCACCCATTTTAGGGAAAGTATAAATACGTTTACGAATATCCATAAAACGCATTGCCATATCTAAGAAATCTACTTCAGGGTGTTCATAAAGTACCCACATAATCTTAGCAGCATCCATTGCAGAACCACCACCAAGAGCGATGATGCAATCTGGATTAAATGAACGCATTTGACTTGCACCAGCTTTTGCACAAGCAAGTGTTGGGTCAGGTTCTACATCAAAGAATACGGTATATTGCATATCCATTTCTTTTAATTTTTCAATAATAGGGTTAGCATTGCCATTAGTGTATAAGAATTTATCGGTTACAATAAAGACACGTTTTTTATTCATTACTTCTTTTAATTCATTTAAAGCAACAGGCAATGAGCCTTTCTTTATATAAATCTTTTCTGGAGTTCTAAACCAAAGCATATTTTCTCTTCTTTCTGCAACTGTTTTTATATTAATTAAGTGTTTAACGCCAACGTTTTCGCTAACGCTATTTCCACCCCATGATCCACAACCAAGAGTTAGTGATGGAGCAAGTTTAAAGTTATATATATCACCGATTCCACCTTGTGATGAAGGTGTGTTAACTAAAACACGGCATGTTTTCATTCTTTTTACAAATTCATCTAATTCGTCTTTAGCAGTTATCGTATTAAGATATATTGATGAAGTATGTCCATATCCACCATCTGCTATTAATCTTTCAGCCTTTTGGAAAGCATCGTTTATAGTTTTAGCACGATACATTGCAAGAACTGGTGAAAGTTTTTCATGAGCAAATTCTTCAGAAAGCTCAACGCTTTCAACTTCACCAATTAAAATTTTTGTACCTTCTGGAACATTTACATTGGCAAGTGCTGCGATTTTTGAAGCACTTTGACCAACAATTTTAGCATTAAGTGATCCATTAATGATGATTGTTTTACGAACTTTATTAAGTTCTTCATCATTTAAGAAATAACAGCCACGTTTCATAAATTCTTTTTTAGCATCGTTGTATACTTTATCCATTACTATTACAGATTGTTCTGAGGCACAAATCATACCATTGTCAAATGTTTTAGAATGAATAATTGAGTTAACAGCAAGAACTATGTCAGCTGAGTCAGTAATAACAGCTGGAGTGTTTCCGGCACCAACACCAATTGCAGGTTTTCCACTAGAATAAGCAGCTCTTACCATTCCAGGACCACCTGTTGCGAGAATTATATCGGCTTCCTTCATTACCGTATTAGTTAATTCTAGACTAGGAACATCAATCCAACCGATAATATTTTCTGGAGCACCTGCTTTAACAGCTGCTTCTAAAACAACCTTTGCTGCTGCAATAGTTGAATTTTTAGCTCTTGGGTGAGGGCTGATTATTATACCATTACGGGTTTTAAGAGCTAGTAAAGTTTTGAAAATGGCTGTTGAAGTTGGGTTTGTTGTTGGAATAACAGCCGCAATAACACCGATTGGTTCAGCTACTTTCGTAATTCCATATGCCTTATCTTCTTCAATCACACCACATGTTTTTTCATTACGGTACTTATTATAAATATATTCAGAAGCATAATGGTTTTTTATAACCTTATCTTCTACAACACCCATACCTGTTTCTTCTACCGCTAATTTTGCTAGTGGAATTCGCGCATTGTTAGCAGCTAAAGCTGCAGCTAAGAAGATTTTATCAACTTCTTCTTGAGAATAAGTTGCATATTTTTGTTGGGCTCTTTTAATACTTTCTAAACGAGCATTGAGCGTTTCTAAACTGTCTACAACTTCATAACTTTTTTTCATTTTAGTATTTCTCCTTTTTTATTATTATTTATTTCTACTGCGAGCATTATTAGTAATGATGCAATATCAACATTTTTTACATAAATATTTTTATTAACTTTTAATTTTGTGCTTGAGAAATTTAGGATACCTTTTATTTTAGTCCTATCAAGCGTTTCAGCAATTTTTGATGCTTCCTGTGACGGAACTGCTAGAACTGCTATTTCTGGTTCTTTTTCATTTAAAAATGATTCTAAATCAACAACCGATTTAATTTTCATATTTAAAATGTTTTCATTAATTTTTGAAGGGTCATTATCAAAAAGTCCTACCACCCTAAAATTTACATCTTCACTAGAAAGATAATTTACCATAGCACGCCCAATTTTCCCTGCACCAATGATCACGATATTTATCGGGCAGTCTTTTTTTATGAGCTTTTCTAAATCCTCTTTTAGTTGAATGACGCTATAGCCTATTTTAGGTTTTCCTGTTCCTGATATCAAATTAAAATCTTTTCTAACTTGTACCTCTCCTAGACCAAGATCTGTGGATATCGTCTTAGATGAAATAACCTTAACTTCTTTTTTATTATCGACCAAATCGTTTATATATTGTAAATATAAAGGAATTCGTTCAATAACAGCCTTAGGAATTATATTTTCATTTGGACTTCTCATATACTTCCATTCCTTTCACGCTAATATTATAACATTTTTTTTATTATTTGTAAATAACAAAAAAAGTATATCGATATATCAATATCGATATACTTTTACTTATAAGCTGTTAATTTTCACTTTCGATTGTTAATTGACGTTTACTTTCGCACAACTTTGTTATAAAAATTTTATCAAGTTCACTTAATTCATAGTTTTTGTGATATATTAAAAAGTCTTTATATTTCCTAACATTATCTATACAAGAAATCTGCATAAGATTATAACGATTTAAAAGATGTTTAGGAATTGGCGAAACCCACATAAAGGTATTAGGATTACTTGATAGTAATTCAAATTGACTAGCTCTTTCAAAAACATATATTTTTCTCGTTATATCATCCGACATTTCACTTTTAGATACGATTGGTACAGGTAGTGACGGAACATATGGATCAGCATGGGCTATCTCGATATAGTCTTTTAAATCGCTAAAGTGAACAATAGGAAGTTTAGCTAAGTTACTTTCCTTGCTGAATACCAAAACATAATTAAACTCATTTACAAGTTCATATTTTAAATCCTTTTTATCAAGGAGTTCCTTAAAGTATTTATCATACCTTGCAGCGTATCTAACTATTCCTAGTTTATAATCTTCGTATAAAATATTATTAATAACCCGGTAAGCATTTGTTTCTTTATAAAATACTTCAACGTTATCAATATTTTTTAAGCTCTTCGATAATTCAACTAAAGCCTCAGAAATATAACTAGCTCTAGGAACTGATATTGAGAACACTTCTTTTTGTTTTTGATCTTTAAACATTTTTTCCATTTCATCAAGTTGATGAAGAATTCTTTTACCATAAGTTATTAATCTTTCCCCATCTGGAGTAAGTTTCATTCCTTTGGTGTTTCGTTCAAAAATTGTTATTCCTAATTCCGTTTCTAAATCCTTAATGGCTCTTGAAATATTAGGTTGAGCTGTATATAGTTTTTCCGCTGCTTTACTAATAGATTTGGTTTCAGAAACTACGATAGCATACTTAAGATGTAAAAAATTCATATATTATCACCATTTTTTATTTTTTAAAGATACTTTTTTAAAAACATTCCCATCGAGGTCTTTAAAGTAAATGTCATCATTTTCAATTAAAATATAACTGTGCTCCCCTGCTTTAGGGATACTTACCGATCCAGGATTCACATAATAATATGTTTTATGATCATTAAAAACTGCGATATGGGTGTGACCACAAAGTAATATATCACCAATCTTCAATGGTGGTAACTTTTCTTCATTGTAAATATGGCCATGGGTTGCGAAATAACGGTGTTCACCAATTTCCATTATAGCGTAATCTGCCATAATAGGAAATTCTAATACCATCTGATCAACTTCTGCATCACAATTTCCCCTAACTGCCAAAATTTTATCTTTATATTCATTTAAAAGTTTAATTACTTTTTTAGGATTATAACCAAGTGGTAAATCATTACGGGGGCCATGATATAGTATATCACCTAAAATAACAATTGTATCAGGTTTTTCTATTTCAACTCTTTCTAAAAGTTTTTGGCAATATGTTTCAGAACCATGAATATCCGATGCTACTAAATATCTCATCTTCGTCACTCTCCTAATAAATTATTAATTATTTTACAAATTTGCTCAATGCTTCGTGAGCAGCTAATTGCTCAGCCTCTTTTTTAGATTTTCCAACACCGGTTCCTAAAGTAATGCCATCTAAAACAGCACTCATTGTGAAAGTTCTTTGATGAGGAGGACCTTCTACCTCATCTAAACGATAAACTAAAATAGAACGTTTTTCCGCTTGAATATACTCCTGAAGTTGACTTTTGTAATCAACAAAGGGAACATCATTAATATCCCTGATTTCTGGTAACACTACTTCGTTAATTATTTTATAAACTTCAGGAAGACCTTTTGTCAAATATACTCCCGCAAGAAAAGCCTCAAATGCATCATTCAAAACAGCATCTCTGTTTCTCCCTCCGTTTAGTTCTTCTCCATGACCTAATTGTATTAGTTTATCTATACCTATGACTTTAGCATATTTGGCATTCGCATCTTCACAAACATATGTCGCACGTAATTTGGTCATTTGCCCTTCTGGCATATTAGGGTAATTTTCATATATGTAACGTGTAACACAAATACTAAGTACCGCGTCACCTAAAAATTCTAACCGTTCGTTGCTTTTTAAGCCGTGTTCGTTAGCGTATGAAGAATGCGTCAATGATTCTTCAATAATACTATTAAGTTCGATGTTTAAACCAAATTTTTTAATTATCTTATTAAATATTGTTTTATCAATCATTTTTGTTCCTTTCTATCTAATTATCATTAGATATCCCTCCTATTTTTTATTTTATATTTTAAATATTAACAATTATTAATCTACTTGTTGTTGTTTCATTTCATAATTGTGAACGGCATTTTCATATAAATCACGATACTCTTCACTCTTAAAAAATGCTTCATCCTTGATAATTTCTTCAGCATCTTTGTTGGCAATTTCTAGTAAAGCTGCATCTGTTTTTAAGTCCGCAAATTTAAAATTCATTGAACCAGATTGTTTTTCTCCGAAGAATTCACCTGGACCTCTTGAAATTAAATCATATTCAGCTAATTTAAAACCATCTGATGTCGTTTCTAATAATTTCAAACGTTGTTCACTACTTTCAGTTTTCTTTTCTGAAATTAAAAAGCAGTAAGGAACATTACTACTTCGCATAACTCTTCCTCTTAATTGATGAAGAGTAGCTAGTCCAAATCTTTCAGCTCCTAATATTACTATTGTAGTTGCATTAAGAACATTAACGCCTACTTCTATTAAGCTCGTCGCAACCAGTATATCAATTTTTTTATTTAAAAAATCATCCATTACTTTTTCTTTTTCATCTGCTTTAAGGCGCCCATGTATTAGTCCGACACTCGCAATACCTTTAAAGTATTTTACCATATTTGCATATATTTCTGTAGCGTTCGCTGTATCTAAAGTTTCAGATTCATTGATTAGGGGCGTTACTACATATATTTGGTGACCATTTTTTATTTCCTTTTTCATATGGTCAACTACTAAACGTTTTTCACTAGCATCGACATACTTAGTGATAACCTTTTGTCTGTTTTTAGGCATTTCTTTGATAATTGAATTATCCATATCTCCATACGCCGATATCGATAACGTTCTTGGAATTGGTGTAGCACTCATTTTTAAATAATTAACATCAAGTCCTTTATTACGAATTAAAACCCTTTGACGAACGCCAAAACGATGTTCCTCATCCGCGATAACTAAAGCGAGGGCATTATAATCAATATCTTTTTGAAATAACGCATGGGTACCGACAACAACATCAATCGTTTTGTTTTTTAAACCTTCTATTATCTCTTTACGGGCTTGACTTTTTGTAGATCCTGTTAAAAGAGCTACTTTTATATTAGGAAAAATACTAAACAATGATGAGATTGTTTGAAAGTGTTGAAGTGATAAAATTTCTGTAGGGCACATCAAAGCTGCCTGAAAGCCTCCAGAAACAGTTGCGAGAATAGCCGCTAGGGCGACGATTGTTTTACCACTACCAACTTCACCTTGAAGTAATCTATTCATCGGATAATTCTTTTGTAAATCACCCAAAATGTCATTTATCACTTTCTTTTGATCAGCTGTTAATTCATAAGGTAAGGAATCATATAATTTTTTGAGTAAATTTTCATCATAATTTATAATAGGGCTGTTGCCGCTTTTTTCCCTCATCATATGAAGATATTTCATCGATAACTGATATTTTAATAATTCTTGATACTTTAAACGATATCTCGCTTTTGTTATATCTGTAAAGTTTTCCGGGAAATGTAGAATCTTCACACAGTCATAAAAAGAAATTAATTTTTCTTTCATCAAATACTTATTAGGCATCGTTTCTGTTAAGTAATTACCGAACCGTCTAAAAGTCTTCTCAATGATTTCTAAATATTTCCCTTCCGAAATATCTTTATTTTTATAAATTGGTACAATATCTCGATTCATTTCATCTACAATAATTAAATCAGCAATTGTAAAATTGTTCATATTTTTGTAGAATTTCCCCTGTACTCTAATAACCATTCCATAATCTAGTTTATTTTTTAAATATAGTCTATTAAAAACAATTGCTTTAATCGTTTTTCCTTCAACATCCATTAAAAAAGAAATAGCTGTTAATTTAGCTTTCAAATATGAAACGGTAATTTTGCTTGTGATGCTACCTTCTAAAACAATATTTTGATCAAGTTCAGCTTTTTCAATACTACTTACGGTGTAGTCATCATAGCGAATGGGATATTCAGAAAGAAGTTCATAAACAGTCGTAATGCCTTGTTTTTTTAAAACATTTTTATAGCGGGATAAAATATAATCTTGATCTTCTATTAAAGTATTATGAATATCCATGTTTATTATCCTCCTTTCCCAATAAACATTTTAGGGAAGTTGACAATTGTCAAATCTTCCCTAATTTTCTATTCAATTGATAAAATATAACTATATACTTCTTGCTTTCCTTCGACCATATCAACTTCGAGGTTTTCATAATGAGATACAATGTAATTTTCTACTTTTATTAAATCTTCGCCTGTGACATCGGCGCCATATATTATGGTGATGATTTCTTTTTCTTCAATGTCAATACTATTAAGCATTTCAAAAATTACTTCTTCTTTCGTTACGGCACAAGCAGTCATTTTACCATTAACAATACCGATATATTCATCTTTCTTGATAACTAAATCATCAATTACAGCATCGCGAATTGAGTAAGTAACAAGACATGTCGTTACATTGCGGATAACTTTGTCTATTTCAGCTAAGATTTTTTCGGTGTCACCACTCGATGTATCAAGAGTAGTTAAAGCAGAATAACCTTGAGCTAATGATTTAGAATTGACAACGTATACTTTAGCTTTATCATAATACTTAGCTGCTTGTGATGCTGCTAGGATAATATTACTATTGTTAGGGAAAACAATAATGTTTTCAGCATTTAAACTATCAAATCCTTTTACAAAATCATCTGTTGAAGGATTCATACTTTGTCCACCAGAAACTACATAGTCCACGCCCATTGATTTGAACATTTCAACAAGACCATCGCCACTAGCCACTGCGACAATCGCATATTTCTTTTTTGTTTCATTCTTACGCATTTCAACACAAGCTTCACAATTACATTGTTCAGATGTACTAATCGTTTCATTATGTTGAACCGACATATTTTCTATTTTAAGAGTTATATACTCTCCATATTGTTGGCAATGAGTTAAAACTTCACCTGGAACCTTCGTATGAACGTGAACCTTTACGATATCTTCATCACGAACACATACGATAGAATCACCAATTGTTTGAAGATAACTTGCGATAACATTATGATCGAAAGTCGCAATATCAACTTTAGCGTGTTGAAGTTGAAGAATAAATTCTGTACAATATCCATATACTAATTCACTATGAGCATTAAATGAACCTTTTGCGGCTATAGGGAGTTTAGCTGATGGAGCATCGTTATCTAAAGAAATAAATTCTTTATTTAAAGCTTTTAGCATTCCTTCTATAATATAAATATAACCAGCTGCTCCACTATCAACAACATTAGCGTCTTTTAAAGCCGGTAAAAGTTCTGGAGTACGAGCTAATGATTCATGTGCTTCTTTTAAAAACTTCTCTAAATAGCTTTCAATTGAACTAGATTTGTTAGTTTTTCGTAAAGCATAATCGCTCGCTTCACGAGCTACGGTAAGAATCGTTCCTTCAACAGGTTTAATAACAGCACGATATGCTTGATTAACTCCTGACTTAAAGGCTCTTGCAAATTCTAAAGCATTGGCTTCCTCACAATTTGCTAGTCCTTTATAAATTCCTCTAAATAGTTGTGATAATATAACACCAGAATTACCACGAGCACCCATAAGCATACCACGTGATATTTGTTTTGCCATTAAATATATACTTTTTTCTTCTAGGTCTCTAACATTTTGTACTCCTGCATCAATCGTCATTCTCATGTTAGTACCTGTATCACCATCAGGTACGGGGAAAACATTAAGTGAATCGATTTCTTTGTAGTTAACACCCAAAAGATGGGCTCCGTTAGTTACCATGGCCTTGTATAATTGGCCATCGATTTTCATTGTTGGCATCTTTTCCTCCTTTTTGAAATAAAGATGTAATACGTTCTAAAATGGTCCTCCATTTTAGAGTCATATAATAATACCACATTTCGCCTGAAATTGCAAGTAATTGAATTTTGGCTATTACGTAATACCTGTTGTGTTACAATTGATGTGAGACTTCTTGAATTGAAAAAAGATCTAAATCCTGATATAATTTTAATAACCCAAAA
>URLJ01000030.1 GCA_900548675.1 uncultured Mollicutes bacterium | reverse complement strand
TTCTTTTACTGCTTCTACTACTGAATCTACTAATTCTTGTGTTATTAGTGATTTGAAATCTATTGATGCAAAATCAAAATTCAATACTTTTTGAAGTGAATCAAGTTCTAATCCTGAAACATTGACAGCTTTAATTAAATGTTTGATAGCATTTCCTAAATGAACGCCGTCATTTGCGAAACCGCCAACAGGGTTAAGATCGAAATCTGTTATTTCTATTTCAAGTTTTTCACTAGCTATTTTACTTACTAAATCAAATATTGTTTCTTTCTTTACCTTTAAAATTTCTAAATCAAATAATTTAGAAATGGCATTTGTTAAGTGTTCGATATTTCCATCACTTAAATCTATTTCTTGATCTGTTTCTGTTAAATATGCTTGTGCTAATTCTACTGCTCCAAATTCTACTAAATCTTTAAGCATGCTTGTTAGTTTTCTAACATCGCCAACTAACATTTCTGCAGTGTAGTCATCATCTAAAGTAAGTAAATCTCTATAATCATCAAATGCTTCATTTTCAAGAATCTTGTTCATGACTACAGGAAGAATAGCTGTCACAGTTTTTAATTCTAATAATTCATCGAAAACGGCGATGATATTATTAGCGTTATCATTTGTCATATAATTAGTGTAATAATCACCAATTGTTTCAATTACTTTCATTAAATTCTTGTAACTAGTTATACCATTATCATCTAGTAGTACTCGAATATATGCAAGCATATTTTTAATGTGACCAACTTCACCAATTTTTTCTTCTTCTGAAGTACTCCATGGAACTGTCTTTAAGTTTTCCACTAATTCATCGTGAGTTTCATCATCTAAATTTAAGATTATTGAAATAACACCACCGAATACCTCTGCTTCTTTACCTTTGATTAGGTTTAGAGAGAACAATGTTTCAATGATATTTCCTAGTAACTCTGTGACATGTGTTCCATCTGGACCAACAAATTCTACATCTTTATCAGGTCCTAAATATTCAAGGGCGCCAAAATTAACAATCATACGTGCTAGCGATAAAATTGTTCTTATATCACTTACGATTTGCGCACCACTTAATCCATCTTCTTTTTCTAAGTAATGTGATTGAATAGATAGAAGTTCACTCCATGATTCTGGAATTAAATCTTTAATCATTTGGTTGTAAGCTTCAGGGAAAACTACTTCAATTAGCGTTGATTCAAATAATGTGTCTAAACCATTAATTAAAATCGTCGCATTCTTTTCAGTACTAATACTGTTAGTTGCAAGGAAGTAATCAACATTTAAAGTTTTTTCACCATCTTTTTCAACAAAAATTGTGAATTCTGGGTCTCTTAAAATTGGGCTTAAAATATTCAAAGCTTTTATAATTATGTCTTTTTCTGAAGTTTTAATTGTTCCATCAGGAAGTACTACACTTTCTTTGGAATAGTTAACAGTTTCAAGATCTTCGATATTTACATAAATTTTAGCAAGAGCAGCAAGCATTACACGTATCGCTTTTGCTTCATGACCTTCTAAGAATTTAGATTGGAACAAACGTTCAACCATATCGACTAAAGCTAAAGTATCTTTTGCTGGAATATAACCATTGGCATTAGCTTTTGGTTCTCCTTCTTTAGGATACCATGTAGAAGCACCTAATGCTAAATCAGCGCCATCTGTTAAAGCAAATTTAATAGCGTTGACTTGACGGGCATCAAGAATCATATAAACTAAGTTGTATAATTCAGCTACAACATTTTCTGATTCAATATCATTAAAGAATCCTACTTCACCTAATTCTCCCATTTCACCTTCCATTTTTGAAAGGATAGGAGTAACTATGTAATCTAATACATATGGAACCATAACTACTACTAATTGTGAATCAACTAGAGTATTTAAAGCATCTAATAAAAGATCCCAAGTTAAATCATCATCAAGTAAATCTGGTAATAAATCTTTATTGATATTTGAAATTGTTGAGATTGTTAAACCATATTTATCAAGAAGTTCTTTTGCAAGAGGTAAAACATCAACTAATTTTTTGAAAGTTTCTCTTTCATTTTCCCAATTAATTAAAGCTTTTTCTTCAGCTGTGAAGTTTTCAAAGCTCTTTATGATTTCACCATCTTCATCTATTTCTGCAAATACATTAAATTTACGTAAAGCAGCTTCGATTAATGATGTTTTTACTGATTCATTATTAGCACTTACTTTGTCAGAGATAATAATTAAATCAAATAAAATATCAATCATTTCTTTAGCTGTTTGGCATGTATCATTACATGCTTCTTCACTTTCAAGTAATGCATCAATATTAAAGTTTTCTGATAAAACGCCAAGTTTAATTACAAGATGAGCCATTGTTAGGAGGTTGTTTAAATCTGCTTCCCAATCTTCTTTGCTCATTTTACCTACTGATAAGATACCTGCGAAATCAGCGAAGTCAAACTTTTCAAGTAAGAAGTCAAGTGAGCCATCTAAAACAGGAATTGCTATTTTATTAAAAATATCACTAGTTCCAAGTTTTGTTAAGATGCTAGCTATAGCTTGATATTCGGCAGAGTTTTTATCATTTAAGTAAGTATTAAGAAGTTCTTTAACGTCTAAATTATTAAAGTCAAGTCCTAAACTTTGAACAAGTTTATAAATGTCAGCTAAATTAGACATTTCTTTTGGCCAACTGATTGTTGAAGTATCAATTGTTCCTTCAAATGTTCCAATTAAATTTTGAACTTGTTCCATTGACAAAGCAACATTAATTACTATTGGCATCAATTCTTTAAAGAATTTTGTTGCTCCAAGTGATACTAAGAATTCGCGAAGTTCTTGGCTATCAAGATTCATAGCGAATGCTAACATATCATCTTCAGTAAGTGGATTACCTAAGTCCATTGCTTCACGAAGCGAAGCTAGAAGTAAAGGTAATTCTTTTTGCCAATTTATTAATCTTGTTTTATCTTCAAAATCACTATCGTATAAAACAGCAAGGGATGTTCCTGTTGGTTCAAGTAATTCTTGAACTTGAGGAAGAGTTTCAGCTATTTCTAATACAACAGGTATAATTTCAGGGAATAATTTGATTTGTGCTAGTAATCCAACTTGTTCAACTTGACCATAGTTATTTAGCTTACCAAATAGTAAATCAAGTTCATCGCTGCTTAGTTTCCAAGGATCAAACATCATACTAGAAGATGGATCATATGCGCTTGGCAATAAGTTCGCAATCTTAATTAATGTTATTAATTCTTGTCTAAGAGCAATAGGATCTGTCGAAGTTGAAATACTAAAGTATGAATCTAAAAGCGCATAGTCGATACGTTTTCCAAAAAAGAATTTTGTAGATTCAAAACCTTTACCAATTAACCCTTTATTATAGGCTTCTACTAATTCAAAAATATAATCCGTGTCGAATCCTGAGATATTGGCAACATCTGATGTTGTTTCTCCACCATTCATAATATCGACAACAGTATCAACAGTTTCTGGTTTAACCTCACTAACTATTGACATAAGTCCTGCTAAAGGTAGCAAGAATATTACTAAAATGCATAAACCTTTTCCAAAACCAATTAATGCGCCCCACAAGCGTCCATATGTTTTTTTATTCTTTCGTGTATTTTTGGAAACAGTTATAAGCGTTTCTCCAGTATCCTCTTCTACTTCTGCAATGATGACTGTGTCTGATAAATTATTTAAATCAGCACCTGCTATAGCAGCCTTTTTAGCTTTTGCTTTTTCTCTATCCTTTCTTGTAACTCTTAAAGCAACAAGAATCCAATGTGTTGCAGCTCTAATAATGGTTACTAAATATATAGCTACCCAAGTAGAGATTAATAATAGCAACATTCTTGCAGCTGAACCTACAAAGTTGATAAAGAAATTGTATGTCTCTGAAGTTTTGTCAGCAAGCACTTCTGCTAATTGCGAAACATATTGGCTTGCAGCACAAACACTTATTTCACGTAATGTTGATGCTCCTGTAGGCAATTCAACAAAGCCTACAAATCGATTTACAAAAACGATTATTGAGCCCAATAAGCGTGAATCAACGATTTTGATTGGATCGCTAAATGTGAGCCATGCAATTGCAAATAAGAAAATGAATACGGCTAGACATTGAAGTTCTCGTCTTACACCTGCGAAGAATCCCCAAAGTGTAGCTAATGCTAAGAATCCTACAGTAAGTAATGTTAGGATTAGCATTATTATATTTGCATCTATCATCATAAAACACCTCTCTTTTTTGATGATTACTCTCTTATTGTACCAAAACTACCAGTTTTTTGCAAACGATAACAACTATTTTTTCGCTATATAGATAATATTATATATAAAGCAGTTTTTAAACTAAGTGCTTTTACAGCTTTTTAGACATTTTATTATTTTTTTAATTTAATAGTATAATAGGAAATTTTTGATAAATAATAATTATTGAAACTTATGCATGTTTTTTATTATTTCAATGGGACAAATTTGTCGAAAAACGGAATATTTTGTCAACTTTAATTAAAGCATTTCTTTCTTAGTGTATAATTATTTAGAAAAAAGGATGTGGTAAAAATGAATATTTGGGCTAAACGCATTCATGATTTACGAGAAGATAATGATATAAGTAAACCTGAATTAGCAAAATACTTAAATATCAGTACAAGAACTTTATCACGATATGAAGAAGGTTTAGGTAATCCTACGCTAGAGGTACTTATTAAATTATCGGAACGATTTAACGTTAGTATCGACTATATTGTTGGAACGAAACCATTTGAACTAACAGATTTTAAAGAGATTAGAGAAGAAATTAACCGTCTTGAAAAACTATTAGGTGATGCAGTCACTTTGTTAAATAAACAAGAAGAAGAAGCCCTCCGTAAAAACAAGGAAAATAATTTAAATTAAAATAAAAAGCACTTATATCGAAATAGTCAAGAAAAAGTAGACACAAAAAAGTGTCTACTTTTATTTTACCATTTCATATATAGTGCTTTTTTTATTTTGTTATGAGTTTAAATAACTGAGAAGTTTCGTCTATTATACTGACATTATCAAATTTTTCTAAAAATTCTTTATCCCTAAAACCCCATGTTACAAGTGCGCAATCGATATTTGCGTTGCTTGCGGTATAATAATCTACTTCACTATCACCAACATAAAGAACATCAGAAAGTGCCACCTGTTCTTTCTTTATAATATCAAGAACAACACCTGGATCAGGCTTTTTTAGAAATTCTCTTTTTTCACCATAAACATATTTAAATAATTTATCAAAATACTTTTGACACATTTTTTGAACTTCGCTGTCTATTTTATTAGAAACTACAGCCGTAATTATTTTTCTTTCTTTTAATTCTATTAATAGTTTTTGTATTCCAAAATAGGGAATAGTTTTATTCATACTATTTTCATGGTAATAGTCAATAAATAAATTATAAGCTTCATCTAACTCTTTTTTTGTTTTATTATCAGGAAGGGACTTTTCAATTAACTTTAATACACCACCACCTAAAAATGATTTAATTTCTTCTTTAGTGCGAATGGGATATGAAAGTTTTTTCAAAACATAATTTACTGAATCCATTAAATCATCTAAAGTATTTAAAATTGTACCATCTAAATCAAATATTACTAACTTATACATTGCTACCTCTTATTGAAAGTTATATTCTTTACTTTAAATAAATGGCTATGTATCCATAGCCATTTATATTTTAAATTTGTTAGTTTATTAACGAAGCTAATATTTCTTTTGCAAGAGTGGTATCATTTACTTCATTAATTGCATCAATATGATTACCAGATTTATAGTAAATTAAAGCTTTCTTTAATTTTTCTGCTTCACCCGTATAATCGACTGTTTTAATACTTTCATCAGTAATGTTAATTTTATCTTTTCCACTGCCGTACTTGATCATCATAACGATTCCATCATCAACTATATCGTAACGAGGATCATTAGAAAGAGCTTCCATCGCAGCAGCGATACCGTTAATTGCTTCATCAGTTAAATTGCTACTTTCTAATTCTTCATTTACTCTTTTTATGCTGTTTCCAAAATTAATTAAAGCTTCTACTGGATAAGCATTTTCTTTTAGGACTTTTCCTGATCTAAAATCGTATTTATTTATTATAACATCAGCATCTTTACCATATGTAGCGCTCAATTCACGAATAATAACACTTCCAATTACGTAACTAGAAATTACACCTTTTGAAGCTGATGTTAATATATCTTTTATACCTGAAATATCTGCAATTGATATAGAAGAATCTAAAGTTTCATATTGGGTACGTAAATCGAACAATGCATCGACTTCATCACGCCATTTTTTTACTTCTGTTAAATCTAATTCAGTTAAATCTTCAGTATAACCATAGTTTGAGAATACTTTATTTAAAATGGTATTTAGATGAGGTTTTAATAAAACTGAAGCATTTACGTTTTCTAAAACAAGTGTTGTACTTGCACGACTTTCTTCACTCGTCGTATCAGTGTCTTTATCAATTATTTTAGCATTATCAATTATATTGTATAAGCATTCAATCTCATTTATCCATGCTTCTTTTCCTACCGGAGTGTTGGCTAAATCTATTACAATCGTAGTTTCTAACAAATTATTGATTGCCTCTTCTATTTTTGATATTACGATACTTTTCATAATAACATCTACGTGAGGTTTAAGCATTTTTGATTCATATAGTGTATTAACTAATCTAGTAACTACTTCTTCATTTTCTGCTTTCTTATAATCAAAGTCATCAGCGGTTACGATATCGACATCATCTAAAATTTTGAAAATAGTTGTTATTTCGTTATTCCATTCTTCTTTAGTATTAGGCACGTCTTCTTCATTAATTTTGATTTGGCAACCTTCTTCTAACATACCATTTACCATATCTTCAACAATTGGTACAACTTTCGCTATAAATGCTTTATTTGCGATTGGCGATAACATTTTTGATTCATATATTTTGTTAATTAAATCATGAAGTAATTGTTCATTATCTCTTATCTCAAAATTTTCTGCTGTGATAACTTCAAGTTTTTCCATCATAAACTTAATTACTTCTATTTCTTTTTTCCATTCTTCCGTATTAGCTGGGATTGTTTCTTCGGCAATAGTTATTTTTTCATCTTTTTCTAATTCTAAAGCTTCATTTATTGCATCTTCAATATATTTAACCGAAGCCTTCATGTTGATTAGTTTTGAACATACTACCTTTTCTAAAATTTGCATTAATTCATCACGATGATTTTTGGCAAGATTTTCTAATGTCAATTCTTCTTCTGATGTATTAATAGAAGAAATAATATCAAGTACATCGCAAATTATTTGAACTTCATCTTCATATGCTTTTGGAAGAACATTTTCTGGATGAGCTCTAGCTTCTTTTACCCAATCACTAATCCATGCTTCTTGATTTTCTTTTTTCAATAGTTCATCAATAGCGATAGGAATGATTCTTGCGACTAGAACAGAATCAAATACATTTTCTAATACATCTTCTAGAACTTTCTCATTTTCTACTTCAAGAAGTTTTTTAAATTCTTTTTCTAAATCTTCGCTAGTTAAATCAATATCTAACTCTAGTATTTTATTTAGTGCTGCCGCGAATACAGTTGATTCGTCTTGCCAGTTAATACCCTCACATATACTATCTATGTCGATATCACTATCTCCTAATTTCTTTTTAACGCCTGTTATATCTATCGTGAAAGCGATAAGTTTATTTTCTTTTCCACTAATGAAAGATAATTTAAAAATATTAGTTATAATTCTTGTTATTTCATCAGGGTGTTCTTTTAGGTTTAAATCTACTTTTGATTCTGAATCATTTAATGCTTCAAATACACCAATAGTGTATAAAGCTCTTGCGGTGTTAGCGATGAGTCTAAAATCATTTTTCCAATCGCCACCACTAATATTACGTAAATTCAACACTTCAAGGGCTAAATCAAGATCTTCAACTTGATCTTTTAGGTTTTCTTTTAAAGCTTCTTGCGCATATTTATTTAAAATACCAAAACCTATTTTAGTTATCAATTCTGATGATTGTAGTGACTCCCCTAAATTAGCTGCTAATTCATCTAGATTTTCTTTTTCGAGGATTTTTAGTGGCTCATTGATATCAAGATCTATCTCATTTATGAAATCAAGAATACAAATAAAGGCAGAGTTAACTGATTTTACTTCATTTTTCCAATTGATACTATGTAGTTCATCTATGTCTATACCATAAAGAGATAAATCAACTTCTATTTCAAGTATTTCAACTGCCGCTGGAGCAACTACTGCTAGGGCCGTTGATTTTTCAAAACCTTTTATCATTTCTTTTAAATCATTTTTAACAAATGATTCATAGTTAAAATATCCTTCTACAAGATTATTTTGTACAGCCTTATTAACGAGTTTTGCTTCTTTGTTAAAGGCTCTTACATAATTAATTGAACCATTTTTTGTATGAATTTTTGTCATACCATTGAGTACTGCAACATCAAGGTTTGAGCCAAAACTCAAAATATTTTTAGTAATGCCGCCATTTATTTGGTTCATAAAAAGTAAACCTTTATCAATAATTGTTAGTTCACTATCACCGAGGTTAATGTTTTCAAAAATATAGAAACCTTCTTTTTCTTCTTGAGTTTTACTCATTGATGTTTTATTTTTACTAGTTTCTTTATATTGATTTAAAACTATTGTTATCGATGGTTCTAATGAGCATACCGTTGTTACCATACCACTTAGTGGAAGGGCCCACATACCTGTAAATACGAATACCGCAACAGCCATTACGCCTCCACCAATTAAACGTGAAATAATATTAGGCTTACCCGCAACTTTATCTTTGCCAACAATTTTTTTGTCGATAGCTCTAATAATAGCTCTAAAAATAGGAAACAAAACACAGAAGTTAAATAAAATTCCATTGTAATATATGAAGATTCTTACAAAACTTGTAATTAGCGCTTCTATTAAACGATATGTCTCACTATTCGCGGTAAGTGGTGTAGAACTTTTTAATAGTGAATTAACCCCCATTACAATTAGTTCTTTTAAACTAGTAATGTTGGCAGCCTGATTTGTTACTTCTTCACTTATTGTTATGTATCGGCCAACAATAGATATTACCTGTCTAACGACAAAACCAATGTTTATGTTTAAAACTAATTTGCAAATAGGATCCATCAAGAGCAATAACAGGAAGAAACCTGGTAATGCAGCTAAAAAGAACCGCAATGATTTTCTCATTCCCTTTGCCATTCCTATTAAAAATGCTACTATCCAACCTGATATTATAAATATATCCAATAATATAAAAATTAATTTGAGAGTTTCTGGATCAGTTATATTTCCAAAATTGATGCCCATATTCATAAAATATCTCCTTTTACGCTTTTGCGTTTTATGTAGCTATATTATATCAAAATATTACTTTTTTTTCAAGAGTTATTCCACTACTAATTTTAGTATTCATTTTCTTTGTCTAATTTTTCTATTATAAAGCCAATTTTTTTAAGTTTCTCGATTGGTCTTTCATAACCTCTTAACAACATTTCACCATTTTCAATTAAAGTTATTCCCTCAGCCATACCTCCAGCTATGACAAGAGCCATCGCACATCTTAGGTCATGACTTTTAACAATGCTTCCCTTTAATTTACTAGGAGTGATTATAATTTCACCATCAATATTTTTAAGATCCCCATTCATTTTTTCAAGTTCTTTTATTTGTGAAACTCGGTTTTCAAATACTGTATCTTTTAAATAAGATACACCTTTGGCGTTTAGCAATGCTACTGATAATAATTGTTGTAAATCCGTTGGAAAAAAAGGATAAGGACCAATTATTAAATTAGCTTTGTTTAAAACATTGGGACTATTTATTGTTATTGACGTGTCATCAATTTTAATTTTATTTCCTAATGATTTTAATAAAATTAAAACCGTTGTTAAATCTTTAGGATTTACTTCTTGTAATGTTATTTCACTTTTAGGAAGTGCTGCCGCTAATAATAAATAACTACCTGCTTCAATTCTATCAGGTATAACTTGATGAATACATCCCTTTAAAGACTCTATCGGCGGATTGATTATGACTTGATTTTCGGTTATATCGATATTGGCACCCATATTTTTTAACATTTTAATTACATCTTGAACTTCTGGTTCAAGGGAAGGATTATTGATAATGGTTTTTGTTTTTAAAGAAGCAGCAAGTATTATAGTATTAATTGTTGCGCCTACGGATTTTTTAGGAAATGTAATTTCTGCATCTTTTATTTTTTCTTTTTTTATTTTAATTGTTTCACCTTCTACGACATTTTTAAAACCCATTTTTTGAAAAGCCATAAGATGATAATCAAGCGGTCTTTCGCCTAAATTACAACCACCAGGAACAGGCATTTCTACTTTTCCAGTTCTAGCTAAGAGACTACCCAATAAGTATGATGATCCCCTTATTTCTTTTACTTCATCACTTATTATTCTGTTTTTTATTTTTTTTGCATTTATCGTAACTTGTTTATCGCCCACTCTAATATCAACACCTAAATCTGTTATTATGTTGAGGAGTTTTTTTACATCAGTAATAAGAGGAATATTAGTTATAGTGACATCTTTTTTAGTAAGTAGCGCTGCACATATTAATGCTAAAGCGCTGTTTTTTGACCCACTTATTACAACTTGCCCTTTTACTTTTTTAGTTTTAGATACTTTTAAAATCATTTAATCACCCATACTATTTTATTGATTGATATGCTTATTTATGCAAATGGGCAAAAAAAAGTGATACCGGTTTAAATAAATACCGATATCACTTTTCTTTAACTTATTTTAATGGAAATTATTTTAATGGAAATCTTTCTCTGGCATGATATGTTGTATGTAATAATTCATGTGCTTTATGAGAGTTAGGTTTACCTAAGAAATCATCATATAAAGCTTGAATTTGTTTGTTTTTATGTGATTGACGTAATGTTTGACGTTCATCTTCACTATATAATGCTTGTGCACGAAGATCACAATATTTATCTAAAATGTCTAAATCTTCATTTGGTAAGAATGCTGGTTTAACGTATGGTTGACCACCGCCATTTACACAACCTCCAGGGCATCCCATTATTTCAATAAATGTATAAGGGCTCTTGCCAGCACGAATTTCATCCATCAATACTTTAGCATTTTTCATTCCTGATGCTACGGCAACTTTAATTTCTGTCCCGTTGATATTGATAGTTGCATCTTTCAAGCCTTTCATACCTCTAACTTCTTCAAAGGTAATTTTTTCATGTTCTTTACCTGTTAAAGCGAAGTAAGCTGTTCTTAGAGCTGCTTCCATAACGCCGCCTGTTGCACCGAAGATAACACCTGCGCCAGTGTATTCTCCCATAATATCTTGATCAAACTCTTCATCAGGTAATTTTGCAAAGTTAATACCACTACGTCTAATTAGTTTTGCTAATTCTCTTGTAGTTAAAACAGCATCAACATCTCTAATTCCATCGTTTTCCATTTCTGGACGAGTCTTTTCAAATTTCTTAGCTGTACAAGGCATAATTGAAACAACAAATATATCTTTTGGATCAAGTCCTTTTTGTTCTGCAAAATATGATTTAATAATTGCACCTTGCATTTGATGAGGTGATTTACAACTTGATAAATGATCTAATTGGTCACCATAATAATATTCAGCATAATTGATCCAGCCTGGTGAACAAGATGTAATCATTGGTAATACACCACCATCTTTAATACGGCTTAATAATTCATTAGCTTCTTCCATAATTGTAAGGTCAGCACCAAAGTTTGTGTCGTAAACTTTATCAAAACCTAAACGATGTAGAGCTGCTACCATTTTTCCAGTTACTGGTGTACCTATTTTATAGCCGAATTCTTCACCTAAAGCAGCACGAACAGCTGGAGCTGTTTGAACTACTAGATATTTTCCAGCTTTTTTAGCTTCATCAATTCTTGTAATTTCACTTTTTTCCATTAATGCACCTGTTGGGCATACACTTACGCATTGACCACAAAGGATACAAGGGCTATCTGCAAAACTTCTATTTTCCGCAGGAGCGACTATTGTATTAAATCCACGTTTTTCAAATCCTAGAATTCCTGTTCCATGAGCGGCTTTGCATCTTTCAACACATCTACCACAAAGGATACATTTTGATGTGTCACGAATAATTGATGGTGTAATTTCATCAATTGTTGTAGGAGTTTTACATCCCATAAATTTATCTTCTCTTGCACCGGTGATTTGTGCAACATATAATAATTCACAATGTCCATTCTTTTCACATTGTTGACATTTGAATGAGTGGTTAGATAATAATAATTCTACACTAATGCGACGTGCTTCAACAGCTTTAGGACTAGAAATTTTAACTTCCATTCCTTCTTGTACAGGGTATACGCATGATGCAACTAAACCTCTTGCACCGGTTGCTTCTACTAAACAAACACGGCATGATGCTAAACTGCATTCACCATGATTAAAGGCACATAGTGACGGAATCTCATAACCACATTCTCTTGCAGCTTCAAGTATTGTTAAGCCTTCTTCTACTTGATAGGCTTGGCCTTCGATTTTAATATTTACTTTTGCCATATTATGAGTTTCTCCTTATTTCTTTATAATTGCTTTAAACTTACAGCTAGATAAGCACATACCACATTTGATACACTTGCTTTGATCAATAACGAACGCTTCTTTACCAACTACACCAGTGATAGCATTAACTGGACAGTTACGTGCACAAAGTGAACATTTTTTACAACTTTCAGGAATAATGTAATATTGTGTTAACTTCTTACAAATCTTAGCTGGACAAGTTTTATCAACAATATGAGCCAAGTATTCTTCTCTAAATTGTTTCATCGTAGATACGATTGGGTTAGCAGCTGTTTGTCCTAATCCACATAATGAATTTGTTTGAACAGCACGTGCTAATTCTTCAAGGTCTTCTAAATCTTGAAGAGTTCCATTACCTTTAGTAATTTTTGTTAAGATTTCAAGCATACGTTTAGTACCGATACGGCAAGGTGAACATTTTCCGCATGATTCATCACAAATAAATTCCATGTAAAATTTTGCAACGTCTACCATACAGTTGTCTTCATCCATAACGATAGCTCCACCAGAACCCATCATTGATCCTAATGCAACTAAGTTGTCATAATCAATTGGTGTATCTAAATCTTTTTCTGTTAAACATCCACCTGATGGACCGCCTGTTTGAATTGCTTTGAATTTTTTACCATGAGGGATACCACCACCGATGTCATAAATTAATTCACGAAGAGTAGTTCCCATTGGGATTTCAACTAAACCAACGTTATTAACTTTTCCACCTAATGCAAATACTTTTGTACCTTTTGATTTTTCAGTTCCTAAAGATGCAAATTTATCTGCACCTTCTCTTAAAATGTATGGTACACAAGCAAGTGTTTCAACGTTATTGATAATAGATGGTTTTTGCCATAAACCTTTAACAGCAGGGAACGGAGGTCTTGGACGTGGCATACCACGTTTTCCTTCTATTGAATTTAGAAGAGCTGTTTCTTCACCACAAACGAATGCGCCTGCACCTAAACGAATATGTACATCAAAACTAAAATCAGTACCTAAAATATTATTACCAAGTAAGCCAAGTTCTTTAGCTTCTCTAATTGCTATTTTTAATCTATCAACGGCAATTGGATATTCTGCTCTTACATAGAAATATCCGTTTTTAGCTCCAATTGCATAACCAGCGATTGCCATACCTTCGACAACTGCAAGAGGGTTTCCTTCAAGGATTGAACGGTCCATAAATGCACCTGGATCACCTTCATCACCATTACATACTACGTATTTTTCATCACTTTCTTGGTTATAAGCGAATTGCCATTTTCTACCTGTAGGGAATCCTCCACCACCACGGCCTCTTAAACCAGATTTTAAAACTTCATTAATTACTTCTTGACGATCCATATGAAGAGCTTTTACAAGTCCTTGGAATGCACCATATCCTAAACCTTCATTAATGTCTTCAGGATTAATAACGCCACAACCATGAAGAGCAAGACGAACTTGTTTCTTGTAGAAATTAATTTCATCTTGTTTTTGAACTTTTGCTTTGGTTACTGGATCAACGTATAATAATCTTTCTACGATTTCATGATTCAATAAATCGGTTTTAACGATATCTTCAACATCTTCAACTTTTACACTATGATACAATGTATCTTCAGGGAAAATCTTTACGAATGGCCCTTGTGAACAGAAGCCAAAGCATCCTACTTTATTAACAGTTACTTTATTTTCTAAATTGTTTGCTTTAATTAATTCTTCAAATTTTGAAAGAATGTTTGCCGAGTTACTTGATAAACATCCTGTACCACCACAAATAACGATAGCACGTTTACCATCTTTACCTTCAAATTTTGCGTTAAGACAGTTAGTACAAGACTCAACTTTTGCCTTTAATTCTTGTTCATTTTTAATCATTAGTTTGCGCCTCCTAGTTTGCGGTATTCATCAATAATAGCTGGCACACTGCTTACAGCTACTTTAGGATATACTTTACCATTTATAGAAATAGCAGGGGCAATACCACATGCTCCGATACAACGTAAAGCATCAATTGTGAATAAACCATCTTTAGTTGTTTCACCAGGTTTAATACCTAGAATTTCTGAGAATTTGTCAATAACTTGTTGTGAACCTTTTACATAACAAGCAGTCCCCAGACATACACCTATTACATATTTTCCCTTTGGATTTAGTGAGAAGAATGAGTAGAATGTTACTACACCATATATTTCTGCTACAGGGATACCTGTTTTTTCAGAAACAACTTCTTGAACTTCTAGTGGGATATATCCATATTCACGTTGGATATCACTTAAAATCATCATAAGAGGAGTTTTTTCGTCATGGTATCTTGCGATGATTTCTTCAATTTGCTTTAAAGCTTTAGCGTTTAAATGAGCCATAATTAACCTCCGTATTTTAGTAATAAAAAATTTAAAAAATTGCTCGAGAGTATTATATCAAATTTATACTTTTTTTACAAGTCATATATTTTTCTTTTTTTTGACAATTTTTATTATCGGAAATTTTCGCATAACAAAAATACGGCTTTATATGAGCCGTATTTCCTCTTTTTTTATTTAAATATCATATTTAGAGTTAATCTCACTTGGAGTCTTTCTCAACAAATTCATAACTGGAATAAGTCCAAAAACGACATCTATTATATATATTAATAGCCCTCCAAAAATGAATAATAATGGGTTTCCTATATTCTTAGATACCCCTAATATTTCATATATTTTTTTCATAAGTGACGAGTAAATTGTAATAGTTAAAATATATCCTAAAAGGGTTGTAAATGTTGTTTCTAAAATAATATCTAAGAAATAGTTTTTAATAATGTCGAGCCGCGTTGCCCCCATTGAACGATATATTCCTATGGTTTTTACATCGGCAATAATTCTACTTCTCGTTGAAAAATAAACATAAATTACTGTTGCTATGAGCATCAAAATAGCGAAAACCAATGGTACAACTTTACTGGTACTTTGATCTCTTAGGGCCATTTCATAGAATTTATTATATGGAGTTTTTATTTGATATCCTTTTGATGAAAAATAATCTTTTGCTTCTTTTGTTCCAGCTATTTCAAAGAAATTACTTTCCGTAATTATATAATTTAAATACTGAGCCTCTTTATAAGTGGTATATATTTTGCCATAATTTTTGTTAGAGGTTTTTCCTACAATTCTTAAGATACGATCAGAATAAGTTATAGAATCTCCTATTGCATAAGGTAAATACTCGTTGATTATTACTTCATCATCTCTAAGTGGTAATCTACCTACGACTAAATCAGCTTCACTAATTCCTACCGTTTCATAATCTTGGTGATACATTACGGTGTTAAAAGAAATAGTTGCCAACTCATTTCCATTAAACTGGACACATTTTCCCATTAGTCTATTATCAATTGTTAAAATTTCGAGATCATTATCATTATCTTCACTTGTATATTCTCCAACTATTTTATAGTATGTTCCTTCAAGTTCAACGATAGTGTTAATTAAGAAAGTACCATATCTTTCTTTAAGGGCATCACTCATACGAATCAATATTTCATTTGTATTTGTAATGTCGATACCATCTTTAATTTGATAATTCACATCTTTCTTATTATATATATTAGGAATGCTGAAACTATCCACATCGTCTATAACACTTTCAATGTTTTTAGTAGCATAATAAACTTGGAAAAATAATGGTATAACTTTACTATATTCCTCCTCATTAAAATACACACTAGTCGTCGGTTCGTTGCTAACTCCGCTTATTGTATATTTATTAAGTTCGTTATGGAAAGCATAAATATAATTATCTGTGCCTTCTTCCCACATTTTTTTACCTAACAAACTTTCATAATCAAGTTCTTCTATACTATTACATATTATATCAGCTAATTTTCTTCCAATTACTATTTCACCTTCTTTTGGCATTTTTCCTATTTTAAGAGGTTCTTCAATATTCGATGCTGAAAAAGGGTATGTTGTTATTTGGACATTTTTAAATCTAACAGAGTTTAATTTATATTTAAAACCAGAATATACTTGTCTAGTCGGGTATACTTTTTCAATGAATCCTTTTGATATTGCATCTTTTATCATTGCCTCATCATATGATTCATAATAAAATCCCATATCTTTTGATACTAAGGTATCAACTTCATCGAAACAAAAAGCGGTATCATCTACACTAATGTACTTAAATAACGAAACGCTACATAATCCCATAATCATACCAATAATTATAAAGATTATTCTAAATATTTTGGTTTTTCTCGTTGTGTTTATAAAGGCTAAAAAAGCTTTTTTCCATAATTTAAAGAATTTAACAAAGGGATTTTTATCCTTCTTATCTTTATACCATGATATGTCAAAATTAAAATCTTTAACTTTTTCAAGTTCTAAATGATGATAATGATCATCAATCAATTCAACTCCTACATCTGATGTTCGTACTATTTTTTGAAGTGTATCAATATAAATAGTATCATTTTTAATAATAATCTTTAGATCAATATGAGGATTTTCTACTTCAGAATATATATTTAAATTAACATTTTCATATGTTATGTTTTGTAATTCTAAATCTTTAAGATATATTTTACGATCATTTTTGGTATTAAGAGTTCCGGATGAAGTATTAACATCATCGGCTATTACTTTTCCATCTTTGATAGTTATTATTCTATCACTATAAAATGTCGCTAATTCCGCATTGTGAGTAACTAATAAAACCAAGGTTGATTCACTAATTTTCTTTAGAATATTCATTACTTCAATAGTATTTTCGCTATCTAAGTTCCCCGTTGGCTCATCTGCAATTATTAAACGACATTTTTTTATAAGTGCTCTCGCAATTGAAACGCGTTGCATCTGACCACCCGACAAACGATTTGCTTTTTTCTTACGGAATTTATACATTCCTACAGCTTTTAACGCATACTCTATTCTTTCTTTTTGTTCGGTTTTATCAGTTATACCTATTAATTCTAAAGCTTCTTTTAAATTGTCATATACTGATAATTCTTCTAACAATAAATAGTTTTGAAAAATATAACCTACATTTTTTCTTCGATAGACATCTATTTTATGCATGTTGTATTTCTTTAATACAAATTCTTCATAGGCGATTGTTCCAGAACTAGCTTTATCTAGACCACCTATTACATTTAATAAAGTAGTTTTACCACTACCCGATTTTCCTAAAAATGTAATTAAACCCGTATTAGGTAATTCTAAAGTAGTATTGTTAATGACATGGAAAGAATTCTTGTAGTATTTATTTAAACCTATTAATCTAATCATTTTATTTCTCTCCTTTCATACTGCCAACGACACTAAATTTAAAGAGTTTTTTATTAAAGCGGCGGATAGTTTGATATATGAATAAACTGATTAATCCGAAATAGATTATGGAAATACCTACTTCAAGTGGCTTTAACATGCTGAGTTTTGGTATTAGATAAATAAATAATGCACAAGTTATATAAGCTAAACACATTGTAACAACACCGATTAGCCCTACTTCGAAACAAACAATTATCCGCATATCACGTTTTGTAACACCTAAGGTTCTTAATATTTGATAATCTTTTATTTTTGATGAATATACTTTAGCTAAAATGAAATAGGTAATAAAGAATACAAAAAGCAACATGAATGATGCTGTTATAATTAACGAATATATCGTTATATTAGCAATAATTAATTCAAGGGCAACTGCATCATTTATGTTTTTAACAATGTCTACCGCGAATCCCTTTTGTTTTAATGCTTTGGCTGTTTTATTAGGATTATTGGAATAAACACTTACTTCAAAAATTTGATTTTCAATAAATACTTTTTCTGGTATTTCTACAATTACGTTATCAAGCGTATCATCTTTTATTATTTCATAACTGTTTTCATTTAGAGTATATATATCAAATAATTTGATTTCTATTTGGGGATTTTCATATGGAGTTCTAATTATAAGTTTTTTTGATCCATTTTTAATATCAGCATTACCGATAACTTTTAAATAATTGCTGACATTCGCTAATTCTCTTTCGAGATTTATACATCCTGTCAAAGTTGGAGTTGATACATTATCGCTAGTTCCATATCCAACGATTATATATTCACCTTCACACCAAGACTTACTTCTAGAAATTTTTATTTTTTGATCTATTAGTTCTGTAAACTCATTCATATAGTAATAATCACTAGGCATAATGAGGAAGACCTCGTTGCTGGCATCAGGTACTCTTCCTTCTATATGTTTATACGCTCCGGGATATCTACAATATAAGACAGAACTTCCTATTGTTTTTTCAGAGAGTTTGTTACTAACTATTAACCCTTCATCTTCATAGAAAGGATTGATGACATATGTTGCAGATATTTCTTTTATTTTATCAATATCTAATTCACGATGATTTTTATCATATATATATAAGCGGTTTTCTTGAGTATTATTATATTGACTACCGCCTCCAAAACTCGTTCTAAGGGTAGATATCAATTGGAATAAGAAAATCGTAATCAACGCAATTGTGAATATTACAACTCCTAAAAAAATAGTCTTTTTAGGCGTTGATATGATATTTCTTTTCGCAATAGCAAAATCGATCTTTTTGCTTAATCTCTTATAATCTAAATCAAGTTCTTCCGCTGCATCATCCGCTTTTTTTTCATATACAACATCTTCTACAATGGCCCCATCAACCATTCTTATTTTTCTTGTTACAATATCTTTCACTTCATCAAAATTATGCGTAACAATTAATACGAGACGCCCTGAGGCATTTTCTTTAATGAGTTCTATTATTTCCTTCCCCGTTTTTGAATCAAGATTTCCTGTTGGTTCGTCACAAATCAAGATTTCACATTTTGAAGCAAGAGCTCTCGCAATTACACATCGCTGTTTTTCTCCACCTGATAATTTACTACCTCTACTATGAATTTTATCTTCTAATCCAACTTTTTTTATAAGTTTCATCGCTTCTTCTTCAGCTGTTTTAGTTTTTATTCCTCTAAGTAAAAGAGGTAGCATAACATTATCGAGGACAGTATATGAATCAACTATCTTATAATCTTGAAAGATAAAACCTATTTTATTTTTTCTAAAATCATCCATATCATTGATAGAAAAATAGGATGTTTCATTTCCCTTATAATATATTTCTCCTTCATCAAAAGTATCAATTTTGGATATTACATTTAATAATGTTGATTTACCACTCCCTGAATCTCCTGTAATAGCTACTATTTCTCCTTTGTTCAATTTTAGATTGATATTATGAAGACCAAGATTGGTAACTCCTGATGAACTATAATACTTACTGACGTTTTTTAATTCAATCATAGCATCCTCCTCGTATAATATAAATTGTTCATAATTATTTTAATTGATAATGAACTAATATCAATTTATTTCATATAGATTA
>URLJ01000029.1 GCA_900548675.1 uncultured Mollicutes bacterium | reverse complement strand
TCTGCTTTAGCTACCTTTTTTGTCGCTTTCTTTGGTGCAGCTGTTTCTGCGTTTTCTGCTTTAGCTACCTTTTTTGTTGTTTTCTTTTTAGTAGCACCCAATACTGCAGTATCTTTTAATAGTTTGATTACTGCATCTTGACGAAGTTTGTAAGACAATTGTGCTGGATTTACACTCTTCTTAACTTGTTCTAATTCCATGTTATTGTGTTCAGCAATTTCTTTATATGCATTTTCTAACATTTCATCAGTTACTTTTATATCTTCAACTTCGGCAATTTTATCTAATACTAAATCAGCTTTAATTCTTGCTTCAGCAGTCTTTTTAAGATATTCAGAAAAAGATTCTTCTGTATATCCCATATATTGAAGATAAAGATTAAATGGTATTTTATATTGAGCTGCTTGATGTTCAGCCTTTTCTTTTAATTCTGTTGCGTAATCTGTTACCATACATTCTGGAATATTTACAGTTGAAGCATTTGAAACTAAATCGATTAAACCATTTACTAGATGTTCTTCATATTGGCTAGCTTTTTCTTTATCTAATTTTGTTTGAACATAGTTACGATATTCTTCTACGTTATTAACGTTTTCGATTTCAAGATCTTTAACAAACTCATCATTTAATTCAGGGTATTGTTTTTGTTTTACTTCATGAACTTTTACTTTAAATGTTGCATCTTTACCAGCTAATTCAGCGTGATAATCTTCAGGGAAACGAACATTTACAGAAACTTCATCTTGTTCTTTAGCACCAATTAGTTGATCTTCAAATCCTGGTATAAATGAATTTGAACCTAATTCAAGTGGATAATTTTCACCTTTTCCACCTTCAAATGGTACATCATCGATAAAGCCTTCAAAATCTATTACTACTGTATCGCCTTTTTCAGCAGCACCTTCTTTGATAATGTTTTCTGCTTTAGCGTTAAGAGCATTTTTAATTTCTTGTTCTACTTCTTCTGGAGTAGCATTTTTATCAAGAGGTTTAAATTCTAAACCTTTGTATGTTCCAAGTGTAACTTCAGGCATTACATCAACTGTTGCAGTATAAGTGAAACCTGTTTCATGATTTAAAGTTGCAAAATCAACATCAATACTAGGATGATTTACTACTTGAACATTGTTTTCCATTACAGCCTTAGGGTATGTATCATTTAAAGCAAAATTAACAGCTTCTTCATATAATGCTTCATAACCGAAACGTTTGATAAAGCTTGCCTTTGGTAAATGTCCTGGTCTAAAGCCATCAACTTTAACGGTTGGTGATACTTTTTCAAACGCTTTATCAAGCGCTACACCAAATTCTTCTTTAGAAACTTCAATAGTTAATTTAACTTTGTTGTCACTAATCTTTTCTACATTAACTTTCATTTTTATAAACTCCTTTTATCTTTATAATACTTTTAAGTATTAGTTTTTATATCTTTTATTATTATATCAAAAAGCATTCCTTTTTGCAAAAAAAATGTATATTATTAATTCGCTTTTACTTTTTAAAAACTAATTAATTATTTTAAGTAAGTTATATTATAATTTTTTTTGACTAGTAAGTTATAGTGAAAACTGAAATGGAATGATTTTTATATTACAAAATTAATCAACGAAATATAAGTATATGTTTTGATATCTTTCATACATTTTGCTATTTCTAGCCTAACTTTATAAGAATTATTATTTTTGTAAGTGATATCCTTTTTCAATAAACCAATCGATAAGATCATTCACACTTTCTTTAGGATTTCTCACAGTGAGTGTCAAATCTTTCTTGGCTTTACTATTATCATAATTATGATTTTCATTTAAGGTCTTAAGAGCTTTAAGAGTAAAAACGGGTTTTTCATGTTTTATCTGATATATAAGTGGCATAAACACAGCACCTATTTTAACAAGACCTAAAGGAATATGTGGAGGCAATTTATCTTTTTGTAGATGGTCATAAATCGCTTTAATTAGTTCTTCTACTGTCATATCATATCCTGTGACAAAATACACTAAATCAGTTTTCTTAATTGATGATTGGTATATCGCATATGAAAGATCTCGCACATCAATAAAATTATACCCTCCTTTGATAATAGCCATCGGTTCATTTTTTATGCAAGACAAAACCGCTTGTCCAACACTTGATATTTTAAAATCGTTAGGTCCAATGACAGCTGAAGGGAGAATAACTACCCCATTTAATCCATTGTTTTTAATTTTATCTAAAACATAGTTTCCCGCAAGAGCTTTTGATTTTGCATAAGCTCCTCTCAAATGTTGAACATCAAAATAGTCTGGTTCTTTAATTAAGCCATCTTTACTATCTTTATAACATGCATCAACACTACCGATATAAACAAATTTAATAACTTGTTTTTTCAAAGAAACGTCTACTATTTTTTTTGTTGCTTCAACATTTACTTCATACACTTGTTTATTGTTTCGCCCTGTTATATCAATGACACCTGCTGCGTGAATTACGATTGTTTCAGCATCGATATTTGTTTCTAAAAACGACTCGTCAAATAGGCTCCCTACTTTTATATCTATATCTAATCCCGCTAAGGCTTTGTCTTCTTGTCTTCTTGCTAGAACAATTACTTTTTCATTTTGTGCTAACAAGAAACGCACAAGATTATTGCCGATATGTCCTGTTGCTCCCGTAACAACGTATTTCATAAAACCTCCTAAAATAAATGGTATTGACTATTTCCTAGTAAATACACTAGCATTATACTAAAACTTATCGATGGTCCAAAAGGATAAAGGCCATCATATTTTTTCTTTAAAAAAATTTTTATTAACATTATTTCTAAAAGCATTACAATTGATGACATTCCTACAACAATTATTTCTTTTCTAAGTCCTAAGAAGAGTCCTGCTGAAATAAGAAGTTTTAAATCTCCTCCACCAAGCATTTCTTTTTTTGTCTTTTTCTCTAGTATTAAAATAAAAACAATCAAAAAGAAATTAAAAGGGATGCTAAGTAAATGATTCCAAACGCTTTTATCAACATTCTTTAATATAATGCTAAACGCTGCTAATATTCCTAAAGATAAGTTAAGCGTATCGGGAATGACTAGATATTTAAAGTCAATTATTGTTATACTAATTAAAATATAATAAGCTACTATCCCTATCATAAAGATAGTGTAGCTAACGACTAATGTTTTTATAATATAAAAAACTAATATATTTAATATAAATAAACATAATTTGAAAATTCTTTTCTTTTTTCCTTCAAGCCAAATAATTGCTTGCCCTATAGGCAAGCAATCAATTAGTGCGTTTGAACAAAAATTTAGAAATAAACTAAGTAGAAATCCTGTATATTCCATTCAATTTATATTAAGCTTTAATAATCGTTTTTTGAAAAGGAAACCCTAGTAACTCTATCTTTTCATTTTCAATATATGTGTTAATAAGAACATGAGATGCCATTTCATCAGCATCATAAACTATCTCAAGATAATTAGTTGTTTTATTACTTGTCAAGTTTTTGCCTTCCTTGTCATAATATAAATATATAACATTATCTTCAACATTAAGATATTTAGCTGAAGGATTGTGCTTAAGAGCATCTAAAAAGTCAAATGGTTCTTCTAAAAAATAACGATACACATTACAGGTATGATTAAACATATTAATTAGTACTGTTTTAGGTAATATAACACTACGAATTTGATAATTAGTCTTTTCATTACATATTTTCATAATAGACCTCCTAAGTTTCTATTATGATTATAACACAAAATCATGATATATGCAAGATAATAATCTTGCGAAAAAAAGGTTAATTTTTGCTTTTTCACTACATTTTGCTAGATGATTATTTCCTATAAAAAAGTCAAGGTTTTATAAAACCTTGACATATTTTTTAATTTTCATTCATTTTAATTCGAACTAACTCACAGAATTCTTCCCGGTATTGATCTGTTTTGTATTTTTCATTATCTACTCTATTTAAAATATTTTGATAACTTGCATTAGCTTTATGATTAGAATTTCTCAAAATGAGACCAAATTCAGCTACTGAAGCCGCAAATGTGAAATCGGCTGAAGCTTCTTTTGTGTATTTATTACAAATAGTTATTAGTTCTTTTTCATAATTTGTTAACGGATTTTTATATTTGATAGTGCATTTAGCAAAGTTTAAATCTTGCTCATTTACCAGTTCTTTGACGAGTTTTACTTCAAATAAACAAATAACTGTTGTTCCTGCGCCTATCTCACCAGCATCTTTGCTTGGGTTGTTAAAATCACTTTCTGATAATATTTTATTTTCATAACCGATTACACGATATGACTCAACAATCTCTGGATTAAATTCAATCTGCGCTTTAGTATCTTTTGCAACAGTTTGTAAAGTACCATTTAATTCTGTTACAAAGAGTTTTTTTGCTTCTAAAACTGAATCAACATAATAATAGTTACCATTACCTTCTTTTGCTAAAGTATCCATTGTAGATGCTTTTGTATTACCTGTACCAAATCCTAATACTGACAAGTACACACCAGTTTTTCTCTTTTCAGAAATAAAATTTTTTAAACCTTCAATTGAACTAATTCCAACATTGAAATCACCATCAGTAGCTAAGAAAATACGATTATTTCCACCTTTAATGTAATATTTTTCAGCAAGGCTATATGCCGTTTGAATGGCCTTACTTCCATATGTTGCTCCTTGGGCTTCAATTTGTGAAATTGTTCCATATATTTCATTTTTATCTTTTCCGTAAGCTCCAGAAAGTAACGTATTGGTTTTTGAACCATAAGTAACAACAGAAATTCGATCATTATCATTTAAATTGTCTAATAAAAGTCTAAATGCTTCAACCATTAATGGCAACTTATCATAATCGCACATTGATCCACTTGTATCTAATAAAAAGACAAAATTATTTGGTTTATTATTATCAATCTCATAGTTTTCGGCCTTTATTGCAACATTAAGAAGTGATGTATCTTCATTCCAAGGACAATCGCTAATTTCCATAAAGGTTTTTAAAGCATCCGATGTATCATTAACATATGAATAGTTAAAATAATTTATCATTTGCTCAATATTAACTGCATCAGTAGGAATTGTTTTTCTATTTAAAATCTTCTTACGGATATTAGCATAAGCTGCAGTAGAAGAATCCAAACTAATATAATATTTTGGTTCTTCAGCAGCATTTATAAAATCCTGTTCTTGAAGTTTTAAATATTCTTCATATGACTGCTCTGAAGATATATTATAATATGCTTTGGTTCTTTGATCATTAGGATTTATGCCATAACATGCTGTCATTAGCATCCCTAAACCTAATAATAAGACTAAAGTTAGTAATGTTGTTCTTTTTTTCATAATGCACACCTCTTTCAATTAATAGGACAAATATATAAATTGTTTTTACGAAACAATTTTTGTTTTTACGAAACAATTTTTGTTTTTACGAAACAATTTTTATTTGTTTTTAATAAATTCCAAATATTCTGCTATCCTTTCTTCTTTAATGGGATATTTTGTACCATCTTTAAAATATAAGACAAGATAAACACCCTTGCTAGGATCATTTTCTATTATCTCTAAATGAAGAAGTAATCCCTCTTTAATTTTTCTTTTTACAACCGCATGATAATTAAAATACATAATTCCCCCTACACATATTATACCACTTCAAATTGTAAAGATTCGAAAAATTATCAATAATTATTCTACAGTTAACCATTTAAGCATTTCAAATACAACATTGCAAGCTTTTTCGTTAGCTTTTTCAGCATTTTCTAAGTATTCGTTTACAGCATTATTGCCTGCACGATTAGATATTCCCTTTATATATAAATAAGGAATATTGTACATTGAAGCAAATTCTCCACACGAACCACATTCACTATCAATAAAATCGGCATTAAAAGTATTTTTAATTGCTTCACTCGTATTTCTTCTCGCTACAAAGCGATCACCAGAAGCAAAGCGACCAATCCAAGTTGGATAACAAAGTTTTTTGGTAGCATTGCAAGCGGCATTAATTAAACCCTGCGATGAATCATAGTATGTTAGTTGTGTATTAGGTATTTCCCCTCTATTATAACCAAGGGCTGTAAAATTAACATCAGACTGAACGCTATCATTTGAAAGAGCTATATCTAAAATATGTGATTTACAGTCCATTGCCGCACAATTACCAACCCCAATTAAACAATCTATTTGATAATTATTTTTTATATAACTTAATCCATTAGCAAGTTTTACTTTTCCATATCCCGTCAAAACTAATAGTACATCATTTTTAAAAGATGTTGATTCATATACTTCTATATTATTATCTTGATAAATAAGATTTGCATTAACTTTCTTAAGCAAGGTTAAACCTTCACTGCATGTTGGAATTACTATCCCAATCATCTTTTCACCCCCTTTGTTTGATTAGTTTTATTAGTATATCCACCGCATTTGATGCTGCTCCTCTACGCAAGTTGTCCGTCACAGCATAAAATAGAATGCTGTTTTCATCACTAGTATCCCGTCTCATACGACCAACATATACAAAATCGCTACCTGTTGCTAGAACGGAATTTGGTAAATGAGGTTCTTCTAATACAATAATTCCTTTCGTTTTTTTGAAAATACTTTTTATATCTTCTATGTAAAAAGCTTTTTTTAATTTAGCTTTTACTAAAACGCCGTGACAATTAAGGACTGGTACTCTTATGCAAGTAGCACTGATTTTGATGTTTTCATCTTCCAGAATTTTTCTTGTTTCATTTATCATTTTTTCTTCTTCACTACTGTAGCCGGTATTGTTAATTCTTCCTATTAAAGGAATACATGTTTCACTAATAGGATACTGATAGAATTGCGATTTTAAATTTTTTCTTGTATCAAGCAAATCTTTTATCCCTTTTATACCACTTCCACTTACTGACTGATAGGTTGCATAACTTATACTGCTGATACCATATTTTTTATTAATTACATCTAATAACGAAATAGTTGTCAAGGTCGAACAGTTAGGGTTAGCAATTAAATGATCACTTTCATTCAATACCGAATCATTTACACCAGATGCTATCAAAGGAACATTATCTTTCATGCGGTAAAGAGCCGAATTATCAATCACTATGCAATTAACCTCAAGGGCTTTTTCAATATATTTTCCCGCGATGTTTTCATCTAAAGCAAACAAAACATAATCTACATTTTGAAAATCTGTTTTTTCAATATCTAGTACTTTATATTCTTTTCCGAGGTAATTGATAATACTAGAAGCGCTTTTTTTTGAAGCATACAATTCTAAATTAGCTATCGCTATTTTTCTTTCTTCTAGTACCTTTAACATCATTTTCCCTACTAGACCTGTTGCACCAGCTATTCCTAATCTAATACCATTATGTTTTATCTTTAATTCTCGATCATCATCTTTTTTAATTAGCAATTTATCACCTTTACAAATCTGTTTTCCTATATTTAGTATATGTTTTTTTTAAACAATTGTACCTCTTTATATAGTAAAAACCTATTTTGCCGTTTTTTACGCTTATTATTGTATCTGCTATTTTTGCAATATTTTGATTATGTGTAACAACAACGACCGTTTTATTGTGATTCTCACACATCGATCTCAATAGTTTTAAAACTACAATACCTGTTTTAGAATCAAGTGCCCAGTCGGCTCATCACAAAGAATGATTTCAGGATTTTTACATAACGCTCTCGCAATCGACACTCTTTGTTGTTCTCCACCAGAAAGTTCTGATGGAAAATTATTAATGTGGTCTAATAATCCTACTTCATTAAGCATTTCTTTAGCATCTAGGTGATTTTTAGAAATTTCATTTACAAGTGATACATTTTCTAATACTGTTAAAGTTGGTATTAAATTATAAAATTGAAAAATAAATCCAACTTTTTCAGCTCGATATTCTGCAAGACCATCATCACTAAGTTTAGATATGTCATTTCCATCAACAATTATTTTACCACTAGTTGGTGTATCTAATCCTCCTAGTAAATTCAATAAAGTAGACTTACCAGCTCCAGATGGTCCTAAAACGACAATAATCTTTCCTTTTTCAAGATTTAAGTTTACTTCATCTAAAGCTTTTAAAATATGATCTTCAGCTGAATAAATTTTACTAACATTTTATACTTCTACGATATTCATATTGCTCCTTCTAGTTAGTAATTGCTAACTTAATCTTTAATATATAAGGTTAGCTGCTGCTAACCTTATATATTTTATTCTTACTTTGATAATTTGTCAAATAAAGTAATCCGTTATTTATATCCTTTATAAATGTCTGCTACGACCGATAAATACTTACCCGTTGTATGTCCCCATATTTCTTTATAAACAGCATCGACAGCTTGAGGCCAATAAGGTATATCTTCATCGTTTTTGGTTTTAAACCCTACAGGAAGCGCGCCAATGAGTTGTTTTGAAAAGGCGACATATAAAGGATGATAATTATGCCCCTCACCATACATCGTTGAAGTATTAAAGGGATTACGACCGATAATCCACTCTAATTGATCATTAGCAATTTTTAATAAATCCCGATCATTAAAATAATTGGCTATCATTGCAACTCCTTTTGTTTTACTGAGAAGAGTAGCATGGAAACCTTTTCGGGAATACGCTATTGGCATTTTTCTAATGAACACGGAGTCAGTAATTTTCACACCCTTTTTAATTTGCCTTTGAAGTTTTGTTAGTACCTCCTCTTCTTTTCCTTTAGGGTATGTGAAATGTTCTAAGTTTATCTTATTTAAATCATATACTCCACCTAAAAGAAGATTGTAAGGCGCAGTATACTTAAGAGTATTCATAATGTATTCACGATATAGTTTTAAACATTGGATCCATTTTTCACTATCTTTATGATCACTTGCAACTTCCAACAAAAGCACTAAGGCCTTAAGGGCTGTTTCTTCATGACCTCTATGTTCATATGAGAGCATATAACGATGTTCTACATCTTCATAGAAAAAGCCTCTAATTTTATCATCACCAATTTCTACTGTTTCCTGACATAAAACAATAGTACTTGCGGCCTTAACTGCATCTTCGATAAGCGCTTTATTCTTTGTTAATTTGTATATTTGCACTGCCGCAGTGATTAAGGCTCCTGATATTTGCTGATCGATGTTTTTACCCCATCTCAAACTATGTATTCCTTTTTTATAACCATCTAACGCAAAATTGTAATCTTCTATTGCTGCTCTTAGGGCCCATTTACTATAGATAGGATCACTTCTTTCAAAGGTTCTAGCAGCGAATGCTTCAGTAGCCGCGGCCAAAAAATTTTCAAAAGGTCCATTTTCCGCATTATTTAAATAAACTGTTTTATCATTAGCCTTTAAAAGATTATCGCGCCAAATATAATAAGTAACGGCTAAAGCTCTTTCGCCATTACCAAATCTTGTTCTTAAAAGCCAGTCTACACCAATCTTTGCTTCTTCCAAAATTCTTTGATGAAGTGGATTTGTATGTTCATTTAGGGCAGCAGCTAATTCAAATAGAGCGTATGCCATCTCAGCAGTGCAGATTTCAAATTGTGAAACATCACCAGCATCGTGCCATCCCCCAAAGTTAGGAACACTATCGCCCAAGGCATTATATGTTCGACAATTCAAATGACAAGCCGAATGAACATGGGGAACATCAGTACCACATCTTAATGATTTTAAAAAGTTCAAACTTTTAATAATAGCAGTATCGTATATTCTTTCACCAATTTCAAAGTATGGTGTATAATACTCTCCTACTACAATTTTATAAAAACCTTTTTTTCTAAATGTAGTGAAATCTAGAAGCTTAAATTCCCCAATATCAGTTTTTTTAATGACAACATCATTAGTAAAAACTATTTTGTCATTTTTATCTTTAAGGTGAAAAATCATTTCATTAGTATTTCCTGCAAAAGCAATTTTAGCCATTTTAGGATTATACCCTAAATGATGATATGATATCCCATTTGTAACAGTCCAACCATAACTATATTCTAAATCGACTTTTTCTAAAACAATTTCTTTGATTTCAATTGTTACTTTATCTAAAGCCTCAGGTGGACAACCCATCATAAAAACTGATATCATGAGTTTTTCAATATTATTTAGTTTTTCTTCATCTAGTTCCCACAAAATAACGGCATCGTTATTAGGGGTAATTGATGGAGCATCTTTATACCAAACGTTATTAGAAAAAATACTCAAATGGGTATAGAAATTATAATAACCTTCTGCTTTGACATTCATTACAACACGTAATCTATTGCAGCCTTTTAGGTTAAAATTTTTGTATTGCCAAGTGGCACTTATCGTTGGACGTGGAGTAATCACTTCTACTTTTGTAGAGCCTGTTAAACTAACGCCATTATTGTCTATTTTTTCAAAAGGTAGATTAGCGGAAAAACTCTCAATATAGTTTTCATCCAGAAGGTTAATAGTACTTTCACAATCTACCTTTTTAGTTTGCCATCTTGACGATGCATCATTTTCTAAATTAGTTAGTCTAGATTCATTAATATCATCAAAAGTTTTTAGTTTCTCATTACTATTCATAAATTCTTACTCCTTTAAAATTTATATTTTTCAAAGGCTTCTCTTATCGAATCAGCTTGAGCTCTATATATGTTTGCGTAAACGCCATTTTTTTCAATGAGTTCATGGTGTGTACCTTCTTCAACTTTTAGTCCATGATCTAATACGATAATATCATCTGCATTGAAAATAGTTGATAAACGATGAGCGATAATGATCATTGTCCGCCCCTTGCATACCGTTTTCAATGCCTCTTCAATCATCGCTTCGGTTTCAGTATCAATATGTGATGTTGCTTCATCCATCACTACAATACTAGGATTAAATACCATTACTCTCGCAAGCGATATTATTTGTTTTTCACCAGCAGAAAGATTAACACCACTTCTTGATATTGGTTGATTGATACCTTTTTCAAATTTGTCAATTATTTTGCCGCCACCTATTTTTCTTAAAGTATCTTCAATTTCTTTATCCGTAACATCGTTTTTTCCAAAACGAATATTACTAGCAATTGTCCCCTTTATTAGTATAGGTTCTTGTAAGACTATCCCAATATGCTCACGATAACTTCTCTTACTATATGTTGTAATGTCAACATTATCAACATAAATCTTTCCACTAAGTTCATCCGTTATATCATAAAAACGTAAAAGGAGACTCATTAAAGACGTTTTACCACTTCCAGTAGCACCAACAAGTCCTACGGTTGTTCCTGCTTTTATATTGAAACTAACGCCTTTTAGAACATAATCTTTTTCATTATATGCAAACCACACGTTATCAAATGTAACATCCCCTTTATATCTTGGAATTATTACTTTGCTGTCATCTTCTTTTGGCCCTTCAATAATTTTATGGATTCTTTCTATTTGTACATGAGAATGTGTAAATTGATTGATTTGCGTAAAAATTATCGATATTGGTTCTATTATTTTTAGAAGGTATTCATTATAGGCATAAATTGTCCCCGCGGTAATTACTATTCCTGCAAATGATAATTCTTGAAAACCAAAAAAGGCAACTACCGCCGTCGTTACAAGTGCTTTAGCGACATTTATCAAATTCCAGCCTAACGACAAACTGAATTTGCTTTCCTTCAATTGTTCCTTTTTATATTCTTCACTGATTTCATCAAATTCTTCAACTGTTTGCTTTTTAAAATTAAAAATCTGTAGAATATGAATTCCATTTATTATTTCATTTATTTTTCCAGTTAACAAACTCCGCGATTCATTAACAGATGAAGCTATTTTCTTTAAATGTTTTAGGAAAAATTTTACCCATAAAAACACAAGTGGATAAACAACAAAACTTAAAAGAGCTAATTTATAATTTAGATAAAACATTCCTAAATAGGCAAATGTAAAACTTAGTATTACTGAAGCAAAAAGATTTATAATTTGTCGATAGAGGATGATCATTCCATCAACATCTCTTGTAATTCGTGTTGCCATTTTTCCAGCTGGTTCCTCTTCAAAATATTTAATAGGAAGTCGCTCTACTGCCTCCATAGCTTCCGTTCTACCATCTCTTGCGATCCAATTAACTACACGATTGGTTGAAAAATGTTGAATAAAAGTACATAAAATTGTTAAAAGCATTTTTATAAATAACAAAACTAGTAAAATAATTAAAAGTTTAAAAATAGGTCGATAAAATGACGTAACTTCCTTCGCAGTAAGGGGAATAGCCTCATATGTTTTCGTTTGATCTTTATTACTGATAACTAATTTATCATCTTCAATTTTTTTATTACCGTCAATGACTTCTTCTTCAACAAAATAAAATGTCGTTTTATAGATTACTATACTGACCTTTTTTAAAGAAACATCATCATCACTAAGATATCTTTTTTGAACATATGTTTTATTGTGATAAGTAACATAGCGACTATTTTTTTCAGCAGGAGGTATCACTTCACGCCATTCGTACTCTATTCCCATTATGCAGTCATCAAGAATGCTTTTAACGAGTAATGGTGAAATAAAACCTAATATTTGAACAATTAAAATCATTGAAAGACTGAGTATCAAAAGAGGAGTTCTACCTTTTACAAAATGAAATAATCTTTTATAATTTTTCATTGTCTTTTATTCCTCCTCCTTTATTTGTCTTAAATATTGAAACTTATACCAGTTATCATAGCTTAATAATTCTTGATGAGTTCCACAATCCGTAATTCGACCATTATTCATCACAATTATTTTATCACTAGCAGCTATGGCAGAAAAACGATGGGCTACAATAATATTTGTTTTACCCTCACGTGTTTCTTTTAGTTGTCTAATGATGTTGGCTTCCGTAACTGCATCTACTGCACTTAATGAATCATCTAAAATTAAAATTTGGGGATTTTTAACAAGCGCACGAGCGATAGACAAGCGTTGACGTTGTCCTCCACTTAAGGTCGAACCTAGTTCAGATACAAGCGTTTTTTCTCCCTGTGGCATTTCTAACAAATCTTTTTTAAAATCAGATATCTGCATCGCTTGATTGATATCCACCGCATTCGCAGTAGGATTTCCAATTAAAATATTATCATCGATACTTCTTCTAAAAAGAATATTATCTTGAGGAACATATCCTACCATGTTTCTAACATCCTCAATTTTATACTTTTCGATCGGTTCACCATTAATTAAAATAGCACCTTCAGTTATATTAAACTCTCTAAGAATTTGACGAATTAAAGTTGATTTACCTGCCCCTGATGGCCCAACTATTCCAATTGTTTCTCCTTTATGGAGTTTTAAATTTATATTATTGATTACTTTTTCTTTATCAAATGGATATTTAAAAGAAACATTAACATACTCTAAAGATGCAAATTCTATTGCAGGAAGTGCCTCTGTGGCTTCTTCTACTAAAGGTTTTGTATTCATTATTTCATAGAATCTGCTATCAGCAATTGTTATTGTACTAATATTATTTAAAATATTACTTAATCCTATTAAAGGGTTATATAACATCACAATATATACTAAAAAGCTAAGGAGTGACCCTGGAGTGATTTTAATGGTTACTACCAAATAGCATCCCAAACCAATCGCTGTAAAATACGCTGTAGCATAAATGAGTTCAAACATAGGGGTAAAAAGAGATTCAAACTTAAGAATCTTCCACCATGAATTAACATCATTGTCAATTGCTTTTTTCGTTTTTTCAAAATCTTGTTTTTCTGCTCCATATGCTCTCACAACTTTTACTGATTCGATTGACTCTAATACATTTTCTGTCATTTCACCATATATTTCATGATGGATTTTATAGTATGCTCGCTTTTGTTTTCTTTTATAATTTAGATAAAAAATAGCAAAAGGCATAAAAAAGACTGAGCACAATGTAAGAATCGGACTTATAAGCAACATCATCGTTATCGAAGCTACGATTAAAGCGGTATAGTAAACTATAGATTGTAAGAAAGTTGTAGCGAGAATAGTTAAATTTTGTAAATCATTTGTCGCTCTAGCAATTAAATCTCCTTTAGTATATTTTTCATAAAGTGATGCATCCATATCAAACAAATGTTCAATGTACTTTTCTCTTAATATAAATGATAAATCGTGACCTAAACTATTAATAGTATAGTGATAAACAATATTAATTAGGTAAGTTGTAAAAGGAAATAAGAAAAGACCCAAAAGATACCAAATCAATTTTTCAGATGTGATTGTTCCCATCGCTATTTCATCGATTGCTAAGCCTAAGATTTTAGCAGGAATAGTAGGCGTTACTGAAACGATTAATAAGGTAATAGCACACAATAAATACTTACGCCAACGTAACTTTAAAAACCATCCAATATGTTTAAATGCTTCTTTCATAATACACCTCAATTAATTACTTTAAATATATCACAAAATGTCTAATTTTGCTTTAATATAACAATATAAAAAAGTGATAATAGCTTTAAAAAATATTATCACTTTCTCATTTTCAATTATGATTAATTAGCTACAATATTAACTAATCTATTAGGAATAACTATTACCTTGCGTACAGTTAATCCCGATGTGTTTTGGATTACTTTTGGTAAAGCAAGAGCTAATTGTTCGATTTTTTCATTAGGCGTATCGAGCGCAACTATTAGTTTATCACGTAATTTCCCATTAACTTGTACAGCTATTGTTACTTCATTATCAATTGTTTTTGCATCATCATATGAAGGCCATGGTTCATAGGCAATACTTTCATTATGCTTAAATACCATATTCCAAAGTTCTTCTGTGATATGAGGTGCTAGAGGATTTAATAATTGTAAGAACCCTTCTAAGTATTCTTTAGGGACACGAGGTGATTTATTGACTTCATTAACAAAAACCATCATTTGGGCAATCGCTGTGTTAAAACGTAAGTTTTCATAATCATCAGTTACCTTTTTAACTGTTTGATGGAAAACTTTTTCTAAGGTTGTGTTAGTATCATCGATTACAGCGACCTCTGTATACATTCTCCATACTCTTTCCAAAAAGCGGCGAGCTCCTTCAACACCTTGAACAGACCATGGTTTCATAGCCTCAAGCGGACCCATAAACATTTCATATACCCTTAAGGTATCAGCTCCATAATTTTTAACTATTGGATCAGGATTGATAACATTTCCTCTTGATTTACTCATTTTAACGCCATCTTCACCTAAAATCATGCCTTGATTGAATAATTTATGGAATGGTTCTTTAGTTTTTACAATTCCCAAATCGTAAAGAACTTTATGCCAAAATCTCGCATATAAAAGATGAAGAACAGCGTGTTCAGCACCTCCTATATATAAATCAACTGGTAAATAATAATTGATTATCTCTTTTGTAAAAGGAGATGTTAAATCTAAATATTCATTGCCATTTTTTAATAAGTATCCTATATAATACCAACAACTTCCAGCCCATTGAGGCATAGTATTCGTTTCACGACGTCCTTTAACTCCATCACTTCTTACAACAGTTAGCCAATCAACAGCATTTGCTAGTGGGCTCTCGCCAGTACCACTAATTGTTATATTTTTTAAGACTGGCAATTCAACTGGTAAGTCCTTTTCATCAACAAGTGAAATCGTTCCATCTTCCCAATGAATAACTGGGAAAGGTTCGCCCCAATAACGTTGACGACTGAAAATCCAATCACGCAAACGATAGTTAACTGAAGATGTTCCAATATGATGTGCTTCTAGATATTTGATCATCGCATCCATAGCTTCTTTTTTATTCATACCATCTAAGAAACCACTATTGATGTGAGGTCCATCTTTAGTATAAGCTTCTTTTGTTATATCACAGCTTTTATCTAAACTTTCTAAAACTTGAATAATTGGTAAATTGAATTTTTTAGCGAAAGCGTAATCTCGCTCATCATGGGCAGGGACAGCCATTATAGCTCCTGTTCCATAACTATTTAAAACATAATCGGCAATCCAAATTGGAAGAAGGTTACCATTTACAGGATTAACAGCATACGCTCCTGTGAAAACACCTGTTTTTTCTTTATTTAATTCCGTGCGATCCAAATCCGTTTTACTCTTAGCAATTCTAACATATTCTTCGACTTGTGCTTTACATTCACTTGTCGTTATTGTATTAACTAATGGATGTTCAGGTGCTAAAACACAATATGTCGCTCCAAACAAAGTATCAGGACGAGTAGTAAAAACAGTAAAAGTTAGATCATGGTTTTGAACTTTGAAATCAACTTTAGCTCCAACGCTTTTTCCAATCCAATTACGTTGCATTTCTTTAATTGATTCAGGCCAATCAAGTTCATCTAAATCTTGTAATAGACGTTCAGCGTAGGCAGTTATTTTTAAAACCCATTGTTTCATTGGTTTTTTAACAACAGGGTATTCACCACGTTCACTTACCATCTTACCATCAACATTTATTACTTCTTCATTGGCTAAAACTGTTCCCAACTTTTCACACCAATTAACTTCGATATTTTTAATTTCGGCAAGACCTTTTTTGTATAACTGGATAAATATCCATTGCGTCCATTTGTAATATTTTGGATCACATGTTGCGATTTCGCGACTCCAATCATATGATAAACCAAGCATTTTAATTTGATTTTTGAAAGTTGCAATATTTTTTTCTGTAAATTCACGAGGATCATTACCAGTTTTAATTGCGTATTGCTCGGCTGGTAATCCAAATGCATCCCATCCCATCGGATGCATTACATTAAACCCACGCATTCTTTTAAAACGACTTACAACATCCGTTGCGGTATACCCTTCAGGATGACCGACATGAAGACCAGCCCCACTTGGATATGGAAACATATCAAGGGCATAAAACTTTGGTTTATTAGAATTAGGATCATAAACCGTTTTGAATGTTTGGTGTTCATCCCAATATTTTTGCCACTTTGGCTCTATTTCTAAGTGATTATAACTCATATTAATTACATACAATCAACCTTATAAATTGATTACTTCTCCTTTTTTCTTAAAAATGTCATTCTTCTACTTGCGATAAAAGCATAGATTGCTGTTATTAAATATCCAATGATATTTAAAAAGGCAAGTCCATATAGATTTCCTAACACCGATAACACAACATATGGTGTACTACAATATAAAGCTATTTTATAAATATCAACATATAACCAATTACCTGAAGATTCTAAGAATCTAATACAAATAGCTAATATCAAAGTTGTAATAAATAAATTAATTGATGCAGCTATTATGATAAATAAAACCATTAGAACATAATAAATAGCACGATATTTATCTAATTTTTGATCTACTATTTTAAAAATGTTTCCCCAGAATTCTTGATCCATATCATCAGCAGCACGTGTAAAATCGATCGTCGTATCGATATCAGAATAATCAGCTATTTGAAATTTTAACACTTCGTATGCTGCAAAACTAACGTACACTTTATCTTCTGTAAAAATTACATAGTAACGATAATTACTACCATTTTTTATCTCATTTTCAAAACGATAATTTGGAGAAAATACCACTAAAGCATTAAGTTCATCAATTTCCACTATTGAACGAGCTTTTTTTCCTTCTGGTAAAGTAGTCTTCACAAGTTTATTATTTTCAATTTTATAGTCTATTACTTCATTAGATTTGAAAGCTTCCTTAATAGCCTTCATATTTGATGCTGATATACCATAATCACAAAAAAGGTTTGTAATCATGGGAACAGCTAACAACAGAGCCATACAAAAAAACGTAATAATTACAACATATGCTTTATCAAACGAATAGGTAACTATGTTTTTAGGAGATAATAACATATCTCTAATTCTCTTCATACGATTCATCCCCTTTTTCGATTATAACCATTTGATTATAACACATTTTTGTTTTTTTAACAAGGTAATAGTACTATTTCCTAAAATGTAACCGCTTTTATTTTAAATACATATAGGTTGAAAAAAAGATTGAACTATGATAAAATATCAGATAGTGAGGTGAAAACATGAAAAAAATATTTTCTTTTTTTGTAGTTTTAGCTAGTTTATTCACAATAATGATTTTACCAGCTAAAGCTGCTTCAACGCAATTCTATAATATTTGTTCATCTTTAGGTGAAACAAGCACAGAAATGCGCATCAATTATCATAGTAATCTAGAATCTTCAACTGTTTACTATGGTACTAATAGTTCTTCATTAACAAGTGAAGCAACTCCAGATATCAAAGCTTGGCATTATGATAAAGTCGGCGATGATGATGCTACAGGATTCCCTGAAAGATATATTTGTACTGCTGAGTTAACTAACTTAACTCTTAATACTACATATTATTATCAAATTGCATCTGGTAGTGAAAAATCAGAAGTTTATTCTTTTACCACTGCTAGTGGTTCTAGTACAACTTTTGCATGGCTAACCGATACCCAATCAAGTGGTTCTCTTTACGGCGAAGTTAATACTTTATTTAATACCTTAAAAGAAAAAAATAAAGATATTTCTTTCGTTCTAACATCTGGTGATAACGTTGACCGTGGTGGATATGAAAGTCAATGGAACTCTTTCTTCCAATACTTAACTTTCTTAAAATCTACTCCTATCTCAGCTATTCCTGGTAACCATGAATATTATTTAAGTAAAGATGCTGGTTACGTTGAACCAATCATTTTCAATCAATACTTCAACAACCCTAAAAACGGACCTGTTGAAAGATTAAATTCTACTTATTATTTTAAATATAATGATATTTTATTTATCATGCTTGATGTAATGAAAGCTGACTATGCTACAGCTCAAATGAAATGGTTTGAAGAAGTTTGCCAAAACAATCCAAGTAAATTCATTATCGTTAGTTCTCACCGTGGAGTAATGAACACTGGTGCTAACAAACATGACTCACAATGGATGTATCAATATTGGCGTCCATTATTTGAAAAATACGCTGTTGACCTAGTATTAAATGGTCACGACCACGTGTTTGGTTACACTGCTCCACTTATTAATGGTAAAAAAGATGTTGACAACGGCGTTACTTACGCTGTAGGTCCATCTGCAGCTCGTAAAGGAACTCAAATGGCAAGCAACTGCACTCCAAATTTTGAATATAACGAATCAATTAAAAATGCTGGATGTATCATATCCGTAGAAGGAAATACACTAACGCTTAGAATGATGGATATGTATGGTGAAACTAATGATAATGCTACTTTCACTATCAAATCAAGACGTAGTAGTGTTAGTTTTAACGAATCTTCTTTCAAGAGAAGTATAAAAGCTGAATTCAATGCAACTGCAAAAGAAGCTACTCTAACATGGACTGGAAATATCTACAGTCACATTACTTCAATCGATGTTACTTCTTTAACAGATGGTTTCAAATATCCTACTAAATATGTTTATACTAATAAAGTGAATAGTTTTGACCTTGGAAATTGCTACACTAATCTTAATTATGCATACTTTGTAGTTTTCCATAAGAGTGATGGCACTGATATTACTAAGACAGTATCAATCATCAATAACCCTGATGAACCAAATCCTGCTATTGCTACAGTAAAATTTGAAACTCTTAATGGTACAAAAATTAAAGATGTTACAATGGATAAAGGCGAATTACTAGCTGAACCTGATCGTAAATTAACTAAAGATGGTTTAGTATTTAAAGGATGGGTTTTAGATGGTGAATATTATGACTTTAATAGCCCTGTTATTAAAGACATGACTTTAACTGCTCATTGGACTACTAAAGAATATCCTGACCTTGCTCCAGATGAAGCTCTTGTAGTATTCGATTCTAAAGGCGGATCAAAAGTAGAAACTATCGTTGTTAAAGTTGGTGAAACAATTGAATATCCTGGTGAAGCGACAAAGAATGGTGCTAGTTTCAATTATTGGATGTTAAATGGTGAAGAATTTGATTTTGAAACACCTATAACAGGTACAATCGTCCTTGAAGCATCATGGCAAACAACAGGTGGTGCTGGATGTCAAATGGGAACTATCTCAGGCGTATTGTCTACTATAAGCCTATTAGGTGTTGTTGTACTTGCATTTAAAAGAAAACAAAACTAGTGATAATAATATTCTAAATTAAACTAAAAAAGGTGAGAATTAAATCTCACCTTTATTTTTTTACTTCCCAAGTCTTGCTTTAGCAGTTTCACAAAGAGTTGTGAAAGTAGCAGCATCATTAATAGCGATTTCTGATAACATCTTACGGTTCATTTCAATGTTAGCAAGTTTTAAACCATGCATTAATTGGCTATAACTTAAACCATTTGCACGTGATGCAGCATTGATACGAATAATCCATAATTTACGGAAATTACGTTTATTTACTTTACGATCACGATAAGCATATCTTAATGAATGCATTACTTGTTCATGAGCAGTCTTATATAAGGTATGTTTTGAACCAAAATATCCCTTAGCAAGTTTTAATACACGATTACGTCTTCTACGACTAACAACTCCACCTTTTGTTCTTGGCATGATTGGTTCCTCCTTTACTTAATGTTCGCAATTATTTGACGGTTGTGACGAGCATCTGCAGTCGCAACTGTTGATTTTTTGCGTAATTGTCTAGTTTGTTTTTGTGTTTTTCCTGGAGCTAAGTGGCTTGTTCCGGCTTTGCTGCGAACGATTTTACCACTACCAGAGATTGTTAAGCGTTTTTTAGTTCCGCTATGTGATTTCATTTTTGGCATAATCTGCACTCTCCTTTAATAATCTTTACTTTTTCTTTTTGTCCGGAATTGCGGCTAACATCATTAACATATTACGACCTTCCATATATGGAGCAACTTCTACTGTCGAAATATCTTCAACACTTACCGCAAATTTTAAGAATAATTCCTTTGTCTTATTAGCATGTTCAATCATACGACCACGAAAACGGCAACTAACCTTTACTTTATCACCATCTGATAAAAATTTACGAGCTGCTTTGAGTTTCGTGTTGAAGTCACCAACATCAATAGTTGGGCTTAAGCGAACTTCTTTTACAGATATAATTTTTTGGTTTTTCTTTGCTTCTTTTGCTTTTTTTATTTGATCATAACGATACTTGCTATAATCTAATAATTTGCATACAGGAGTAGGGGCATTAGGAGCCACACAAACCAAATCATAGCCACGATCTTCAGCTATCTTTAAAGCATCTAAGCGATCCATTACGCCTAGTTGTTCCCCTGTTTCTAAGATTACCAATACGCTTGGAGCCATAATATCCTCATTGATGAGGTTTTCTTGTTTCTTATCAAAAGACTTACTAATAATTTTCACCTCCGCTTGAATTATTAAAAACGTATGAAAAAAGTGGACATTAAAGCCCACTAAAAGTTCACTTGGATGATTTCCGTAATCAAGTAACGGATATCAGTTAATGACTGTTTACCCAAAGATTATAATCAATCAGGTGAGAAGTGGGACTTCTTCTTTTCATAACTATTTTTAATTCACAAATATTATACCACTTTTAACCTAATGTGTCAAATCATATGCTAGATTTACTTTAAATCCTTTGTTCGTGTACACTAGATTGTGTACACGAACACTGACGGTTTGTCAATCATCGTATGGGTTTTGAGAAAGGACTCT
>URLJ01000028.1 GCA_900548675.1 uncultured Mollicutes bacterium | reverse complement strand
GAGAGTCCTTTCTCAAAACCCATACGATGATTGACAAACCGTCAGTGTTCGTGTACACAATCTAGTGTACACGAACAAGTAAAAAAGTAAGTAAAAGAATATATTCTTGACATAAAACAACATTTTTGGTAAAATTAATAGGTATTATTAATAAAGAGGCATACATATGAAACACTATTTTATAATAAATCCGGCCGCAGGACCTAAAGATAAAAGTACAGAACTTGCAGAAATGATAGAAACAGTTTATGATGGTTTAGATTATGAACTATATTTTACTAAAGGATATAAGGATGCAACCATTCAAGCTAAAAAGATAGCTTCTAACTTAACTGAGGATACTATCTTTTATGCTTGTGGTGGCGATGGAACAAGTTATGAAGTAATAAATGGGATTTTTGGTTATCCTAAAGCTCATTTTAGCGTAATTCCTATCGGTTCTTGTAATGATTATTTAAAAAATTTTAAAGACTGTAATTTTATGGATCTTGAAAAACTTCGCGATGGTTCACTCTTTGATATTGATATCATCGAAGTGAATGGTCATTACGCTGTTAATGAAGTGAATATAGGTTACGATGCTGGTGCCAATATGGATTGTACAAGATATAAGAAACATATCAAAAATGTTAATTTGGCATATGTGATAGCACTTGGTAAAAACCTTTTTAAGATGAATAGATACACTAAATTAGAAACTGAAGATGAAGTGCTCTTTGATGATAAATCTCTACTTATAGCCTGCTGTAATGGTCAGTACTATGGTGGTGGATTTAGATGTACGCCTAATGCTATCGTTAACGATGGATTATTTGATATAGTAGTCGTTAAACACTTATCTGCATTACGTTTTTTAAGAATGGTTAAATATTATAAGAAAGGTGAGCATGTTACTCATCCTAAACTTAGAGATATTGTATTTTATTATCAGAAAAAAGAGGTTACTATAAAAGGAAAGAAACCTTTCCCTGTTTGTATTGATGGCGAAAATATGATGACAGACTCGGTAAAAGTAAAAATGCATCATAAAGCGATAAAAATGTTAATGCCTATAAAACAAGAAGAGGAAAAAGATGTATAGTACCTGGAAAGAATTACTGATTGACGAAATGAAAAAGCCATATTGGCCCAAACTAATGGACTATATCAAATATGAATACGAACACTACACTATTTATCCCAAAGAAGATGAAATAATGCGGGCGTTATTGTTATTACCATTAGATAAGGTAAAAGTTGTAATTCTTGGTCAAGATCCATATCATGAACCAGGGCAAGCAATGGGGTTAAGTTTTAGTGTTCATAGAGGAGAAGCAATCCCCAAAAGTCTACAAAATATATATAAAGAACTTCACGATGATTTAGGATGCAGTGTTCCAAACCATGGTGATTTAACAAAATGGGAAGAACAAGGTGTTTTATTGCTAAACAGCATTTTAACTGTGCGAGCTCATAACGCCCTTAGTCATCAAGGGATTGGTTGGGAAAATTTTACGGATGCGGTTATAAAAACGCTAAATGAACAAAATCGAAAAATAGTTTTTATTCTTTGGGGAAGTTTTGCAGCGAGCAAAAGAATGTATCTCAATAATCCTAATCATTTAGTTCTTGTTTCGCCACATCCTTCACCACTTTCGGCATATCGGGGCTTTTTTGGAAGTAGACCATTCTCTAAAACAAATGCTTTTTTAGATGAGCCAATTGATTGGCAAATAAAATAAAATTAAAAAGAGATTTAGCTTGTGATGTGATGTCTCCAAAGTAAACAGTGAATAATTTTATTTTTATTAACTGTCTACTTGACGGATATCAGTTCAAAAAAATCTCTTTTTTTTAAAAACATTTATAATCATAAGTAAAAACTTCTTATCATATAATTCTATAGGTGAGAAAATGATAGAAAATAAAACAAAAATGAAAAATTTAAATTCTAAATTTAAATTAGTACTTAAAATGTTGATGATATTAGTAGTTACTATTGTACTATTTTCTTTAGAAAAGCAAGTGATTACCAAAGCTGATGTTATGGATATCACCCCTAATAGTAATAGTGCTATTCTTATGTCATATAGTACGGGAGATATTTTGTATGAAAAAAAAGCTAAAACACCATTACCTCCTGCTAGTATGACTAAAATTATGAGTATCATAATTATTATGGATGCCCTTAAACAAGAATTAATTACAAAAGATAAATTAATAACAACATCAGAATATGCTGCATCGATGGGAGGATCGCAAATTTTTTTAAGTGTTGGCGAACAAATGAAAGTTAGCGATTTGTTAAAAAGTATTGTTATCGCTTCTGCTAACGATGCTACAGTCGCACTTGCTGAAGCAATAAAAGGTAGTGAAGAAGAGTTTGTAAGAGCGATGAATGCTAAAGCTAAAGAGTTGAAATTAGAAAATACCATCTTTAAAAATGCGACTGGATTACCAAGCGATGGGCATGTTAGTTCAAGTTATGATATGGCACTTATGGCCCGACATTTAATAAAAACATATCCAGAAATATTAAGCCTAACAAGTAAGTATGAAGATTATGTAAGAGAAGATACCGATAAACGCTTTTGGCTTGTTAACACTAATAAGCTAGTAAGACATGTTCCTGGTGTGGATGGTTTAAAAACAGGATGGACAGAAAAAGCAGGATACTGTATAACGGCCACAATGAAACAGGATAAAATGCGCCTAATAGGTGTTGTTATGGGTTGTTCATCACCTACATTACGAACAAAAGATGTTGTCAGTATGTTTAATTATGGTAATTCCAATTATGAGGATTTTTTAGCGGTAGGTAAGGGGACTATTTTAGAAAAAAGAGAAAGTATTATGACTAATCCTCAAGAATTGAAACTCGTAGCCGGTGATGATTTTTACGTTACTGTTAAAAAGGGCAGTAGTAAACCAAATTTTAAATTAAAAACCATTGTAAACGAAGATGCGCTCAAAACATATAAAGAAACTAACATTGGAAAAGTTGAAATAATGAATAGTGAAAATGAGAAAATAGGAGAGATAGAACTTGTCTTAAATGCAAGTTATAAGAAAGTAGAGTTTTGGGATTTTCTTTGGAAAATTATAATTTCATTTTTCAGCTAATATTTTAAAATTTGTTCTTTTTTGATAAAATATTTCGAAAAAAAACATAATTTGCTGTATTTTGATTCGTTTTTAAGATACTAAATATCGGGGTTAATGACATAAAATGTCGAACCCCTTTTTTTTAGTTAGTATTAATGGTAAAATTAATATAAACGAAAAAAAAGAAGGGGAAGATATGAGTTTAAGTTTACAAATGGCGATAAAACGGAATATTTTGTTCATTCGTCTAAGAGGCGAATTGGATCAAGCTAGTGTAGAAGGTTTAAAATACCGCGTTACGGAGGTCTTAAATAAATATTACATTAGACACATAATTATTAATTTAGAAGAAGTCCCTTTTATGGATAGTAGTGGAATAGGGTTTATAATAGGGAGATATAGCCAATTAAAAGAACGGCGGGGAAAAGTTGTAGTATGTTCAATGAACGAAATGATTGAAAGGATATTTATGCTTTCAGGTTTGAAAAAAATCTGTTTAGTAGCTTCAACAGAAGATGAAGCACAAAGTGTTTTGGAGGTAGTATGAACAATTTAATGAGTGTTAAGTTTTTAGCTAAAAATGAAAATGTAATATTTGCACGAGGAGTTGCCGCTAGTTTTTTAGTAAATTTAAAAGTAGATGTTGGCTTTATAAATGAAATAAAAACGGCTATATCTGAAGCCGTAACTAACGCGATAGTACATGGATATGGTTCGGATGAATCAAAAATAGTTGAATTGAAAATGTCATATGATGATGAAACGGTTACAATGGAAGTAATTGATATGGGAATAGGTATAGAAGATATCTCTAAAGCCAAAGAACCGCTTTATTCAACGAAAATAGATGAAGAGCGCGCGGGATTAGGCTTCACTATTATGGAAGTATTTACTGATCAGTTAATAGTGTCATCTACCGTTAACCAAGGAACGAGTGTGAAAATGATTAAAAAGTATTATGAACAGCTTTAAAATCTCCACTTACGAATACGAAAATTATGAATATGTAATTAAAGAAAACTTGGGGCTAGTTTATCATATTGTAAATCGTTTTAAGGTTAGCGCTTTTGACCGTGAAGATTTAGTTCAAGTAGGTATGATGGGGTTGTTTGCCGCTGCACGATCTTTTGATTTAAATAGAGGAGTGAAATTTTCTACTTATGCGGTACCTTTTATATTAGGAAATATAAAAAAAGAATTACGGACTAAAGTTTGTTTTTTAACCGATGAGGAAGTCGATAATATTCCTGATAAAACCTTAACTCATATTGAAATAATACCAGATCTAGATGAGGAAGAATTAAAGTTATACCAAATGCGAATAGTATATCATATGTCACAAAAAAGTATCGCTGAAGAATTGAAAATTAATCAATCAACTATTTCTAGAAAATTAAAAAAAATCTTGTTAAAACTTAAAAAATAACATCATAATGTATGCTTAATACCAAAATGGTAAATAATACATTTGGTGATTAAATAATGGAAAAAGAGATTTTTAAAAAAGTATTAGAAAAAGATAAAATTAAAAGACCTGTTGTTAAAAACGCAATCAAAGCTTTTTTAGTAGGTGCCATCATCGCTGTTATTGCTCAAGGTTTAATTGATTTGTTTATGAAAGTATTTAAGTTAAAGCAAGCAACATCCATTAGTATGATGAGTATAACATTAGTTTTCATAGCAGCTGTTTTAACAGGACTTGGTGTATACGATAAAATTGGTCAATTTGCAGGAGCGGGTTCAATAATTCCCATTACAGGTTTTTCAAATTCTATGACATCGGCCGCACTTGAAAGTAAGAGTGAAGGCATTGTGTTAGGAATTATGACAAATATGTTTAAATTAGCTGGAGCAGTTATTGTTGCAGGAATTGTAAGCGCCTTTGTGTTTGGATCAATCATATATTTAGTGGGGTTGATATAATGAAACAAAGAGGTAAAAGCAGCATAGTTTTTGATGATGTATATTTAACATCATATGCTTGTGTATCTGGTCCACTAGAGATGAAAGGACCTTTAGGAGAATACATTGATGCAGGATATGATAAACTTAATTGTAATCAGAATAGTTGGGAAAAAGCAGAAGCCACGTTGATGAAAGATGCCATAGAATTAGCTTTATTAAAAGGTGATTATGAAAAAAACGATATAAGTATAATTATGTCAGGTGATTTGAATAATCAGATAGCGATTACAAGTTATGTAATGCGTGATTTTGCTGCTCCTTGTATTGGTTTATATGGAGCTTGCTCAACATCATGCCTTAGTTTAATTAATGGCAGTGTATATATTGATAATGGTTTCGGTAAAATAGCCGTTTGTACAACTAGTTCTCACAATGCAACAAGTGAAAGACAATTTCGATATCCAACTGAATATGGGGGACAAAAACCAACTTCTATAACATTTACTGCAACGGGGGCCGGAGCAGGGATTGTATCAAAGGAAAAGAAAAAAGCGAAAATTAAGGTTACAAGAGCTACAATTGGTCAAATAATAGATGCTGGTGTAAGTGACCCTCTGGATATGGGAAGAAGTATGGCCCCAGCAGCAGCTATGACTTTTAAACAGCATTTAGATGATTTTCACATTAATGCTAATGAATATGATCTTGTTATAACTGGTGATTTATCAAAATATGGTAGTATAGTTTTTGAAGATATCTTGAAAGAATGGGGAATAGATGTAAGTAATAGACATTTTGATGCGGGCTGTCTACTTTATAATGCGAAAAAACAAAAAGTGTTTGCAGGTGGAAGTGGTTGTGCTTGTGCAGCATTAGTAATGTATGGATACTTATGTCATGAACTGGCCCATAAAAAGTTAAAAAAAGTATTAGTTCTAGCTACAGGTGCCCTACATAATCCCGTCATGCTCGCACAAAAAGAGACGATACCATGTATTGCTCATGCGATAGTTCTTGAGGGGGTGGAATAATGATTTATTTATATGCAGCTTTAGTTGGTGGTTTAATATGTTTAATTGGACAACTTTTATTAGATCTTGCTAAATGGTTACCCGTACACATAACGGTATTTTTTGTATCACTAGGATCTCTTGCTGAATGTTTTGGGCTTTATGATAAATTAATAGCCTTCGCAGGTGGTGGAGCATTAATGCCAATCTCTAGTTTTGGTCACTCACTTACACATGCAGCTTTAGTGGAAAGTGCTAGTGAGGGCTATATTGGACTTTTATTAGGCATTTTTGATTTAACATCGGGAGGAATTACTGCGGCTATTTTGTTTGCGTTCCTCGTTGCTTTGGTGTTTAAGCCAAAAGGATGATAATATGACTGAAGAAAAAAGAAAAGAACTTGACCATTTATTAGGATATGGTCAAGTTTTTGACATAACATGCCGAAAAATTACTTTCCGTAATAAAATAAATTATTTATACTTTGATAACTTTTTAACTAATTCATCTGATATTGTACAATTAATGTTAGGCTTTATTGAAACCGAAGAAATAACTGCATATGATAAAGACCAATCTTATTTTAGGGTAATAATTCATCATTTTGCAAACCAAAATATTAAAATAACAAAAGATTTAATAGAAATAAGAGATGCTGTTTTAAGTGGATTAATAGCTTTTGTGGTGGATGGAGCCGATGAAGTGATAATCTGTGATTTAAGACATTATCCTGGTCGTGAAATTGGCGAACCAGATAGTGAAAAAGTTGTTAGAGGTAGTAGAGATGGTTTTACAGAAAGTATTGCTACTAACATGGCTTTAATAAGAAGAAGAGTTCGAACTGGTAGACTCCGTAGTGTAATGTACAAAATTGGTGATTATAGTAGAACTGATGTCGCTTTAATTTATATAGAAGGATATGTTAATAAAAAAGCTTTAAATGAAGTTCAAAAAAGACTTGAAAAAGTCAAAATTCATGAATTGACAATGAGTGATAAAGCTCTTGAAGAATTAATTATTGGTCAAAAGTATTCACCATACCCTTTGGTTCGGTATACAGAACGTCCTGACACTTTTGCAGCCCATTTATATCAAGGTATGTTTGGCATCATTGTAGATACTTCACCTTCGGCAATATTAGGTCCTATTACAATATTTGATCATATGCAACATGCCGAAGAATATAGACAAACACCAATTTGTGGATCTTACTTAAGATTATTACGTTTTATTGGTATAATACTATCATTTCTTTTAATGCCTTTATGGTATGCATTGGTGAAAAGCGGTATCGATTTACCAGAAGTTTTTGATCCAATTATGGAAACATCAAATAATATGGGGTTAGTTTTACTACAAATACTAACCGCTGAAGTCGGAATAGAATTATTACGAATGGCATCTATTCATACACCAAGTTCTCTAGCAACCTCCATGGGATTGATTGCGGGAGTTATTATCGGTGATATCGCCATAGAATTAGGATTATTTACAAAAAGTATCGTCTTAATAGGAGCTATTTCCGCAATAGGATCATACATAACGCCTAGTTATGAATTATCTTTGGCTAATAAAATAGTAAAAATAATGTTGATAATATTGATATACTTTTTTGGTATTTATGGTTTAGTAGGAGGAGTCCTATTCCTTATTATATATTTGTCTACACTAAAGAGTTTCTCCATTCCTTATTTATATCCTTTTATCCCTCTTAATCCAAAACTTTTATTAAAACAATTCATAAGGCTTCCTTATCGAAATCTTCCACCAAAAGATTAGTCATTTAATTGCGATATTTATTAATTTTTGATAAAATAGTAATAGTTATAAATGAAAGGTGAAACCTATGAGTAAAATTAAAATATCGGCGTTGGGAGGTTTAGCGGAAAACGGCAAAAACATGTTTGTTGTCGAAGTGGATGACAGAATATTCATTCTTGATGCAGGCCTAAAGTACCCAGAAGTAGATTTATATGGAATAGATGCAATTATCCCAAATATAGATTATTTAATTAAAAATAAAGATCGAATAGAAGGAATATTTCTCTCTCATGGTCATGAAGATCATATCGGGGCCTTACCATATCTGCTTCAAAATATCAAAACTAGAGTTTACGGAACAAATTTTACAATTTGTTTAATAGAAAACTTACTTGTTAAGAACAATATGGATGTTTCTAAATATAAATTGTTTAAGATAAGCACTAATAAAGTATACACATTTGGAAAAGTGGAAGTATCGTTCTTTTTTACTACCCACAGTGTTCCTGAATCTGCAGGGATAGTTATAAGTACAAATGATGGCGCGATTGTTTTCGCACCAGACTTTAACTTTCATACACCTGCTAATAATTCTTATCATACAGATTTTGATAAAATTACAGCCTTAGGCTCCAAAAACGTTTTAGTAGCCTTGACTGAAAGCATCGGTATTAGTGAAGCAGATAGAGCTACGAACGATGTTATCTTTGAACACACGATAAATAGCGTTCTAATAAGTGCTAAATCACGTGTTTTTGTAGGACTTTATTCGACAGATTTAAGTCGTATTCAAAAAATTCTTGATTTAAGTGTTAAAAATAACTATAAAGTTGTTATAATGACAAACCATAATGATCGTTTGATTCATACCGCTTTAAAAAATCATTATTTAAGTATCAGTGATGATTATTATATTGATTATAAAAATTATAAAGAAGAAAAATGTGATAAAGTTGTTGTAATTGCGACTGGTATTAAACTTCAACCTTATAAAACTTTGACTAAAATTGCCACGCACTATAATAAAACTTTCACGATGAATGAGGATGATCAAGTCATAATAGTTTCTGACCCAATTCCAGGGACTGATAAGGGTGCGATGCGGGCTCTTGATGCAATATGTGCCACTAATGCTAAAGTTACCCTTGTTGACAATAAAAAATTACGTACTTCACATGCTACTGCAGAAGATTTAGTGATGTTTTATCAGATGATTAAGCCAAAATATATTATACCAATTGTTGGTGAGTATCGTCATATTAGTAAACATGTTCAGTTATTGTTAGCACAAGGCTTCGCAGATAAACAAATCATTTGCATGGAAAATGGTGAAGTAGCGGTATTTGAAGATGGTATTTATACCAAGAAAGAACATATAAATACAGGGTCACTTCTTGTTGATGGTTCATTAATGGGAAGTGTAAACGAAGAAGTTGTAAAAGAACGCAACCAATTAGCTGATGAAGGAGCAGTCATCATTATATCGAATCTTGATATGTTAAAAAGAACTTATGCCAATCAGCCTGTTGTCTATATAAAAGGTATGGCAATAACTGGTTCTTTAGATGAATATCGAAATAATATTATAGAGATGGTAAAAAAACATATTGATGCTGCTTTTCGTAAGCCAAAATTTAATTTAGACAATTTAACTACTATTGTTGAAACAGAAGTATCAAGAATGACTTACCGTATTTACAAACGCAAGCCAATCGTTATACCTGTGTTTGTTAAACAAACAAAATAAAATAATAATTTTCCCCCTTTTTCATATAATGTAATAAAGGGGGACTTTTTATTAGAAATTGTCAATATGACGATATTGAGAAAAGATTTTGTCAATATTTGTTATCGTTATCACGTTCTCATCCTGGTATATTAAAAACCTTTCTCTATGATATAATAAGCAATAACAAAGTATCATTTTTGAAGGATACAACAATAATAATTACAGTATATGAATTAAATGTTGATGAAGTTGTAATATTATATAAAGTGTTAAAAGAATTAAGACATATTAAAGCAGTGGAAAAAGTCATAAATAAAAAGGAGTTTTTAATAGTCGGAGTATACTCTTCAAATGTAATGGAATACTTTAATAATCCTAACAAGTGGTATATCTTAGCACTAAAAAAGGCCTTGGATGAGATGTTTACAAAAACTAATTCTTTAGTATACTACCTTAATCCACCGGAAAAAAATTGTGACATGGCTATAAAAAAACAAAATAAATGGTATTATATTTACACAAATGTAGACATCACTTTTATGGAAAAAGAAAAAGTAATAAATTGTTTATTATGTAATGCTTCGAAAATGGAAAAATTACTTGTTGTAGATGAAAAAATAGAAATATTGAAATATTATCATAATGAAACATTATTCAAAAGAGAAATAGAGAAGCTTTGGATGAAATATATTAATGAGTAAAAAGATTAATTTATAAAAATTTACAAATATTTGAAAGTTTTTTGGGAAATATAAAAGTCACATAATAAATCACTTGCAATTTAATTTGTTTTGTAGTATAATATATGAGATTTATTAGGAGGATGCAGTTTATGCGTATTAATGTATTATTAAAATGTACTGAATGTGGTGAAGAAAACTATCTTACAGAAAAAAATAAACGAAACACTCCAGATCGTTTAGAGTATAAAAAATATTGCTCACGTTGTAAGAAAACTACTATTCACAAAGAAAAGACTAAGAAATAGTCGAAAGCGTATATTTAGTACGCTTTTTTATTTATAAACACTAATAAAAAACGATTTATATCAAAAAGGTGTAGCAATGGTTAAACTAGTATTATTCGCAAGTTCTGTGATGGTAATTATTATAATCACATTATGTATTTGTAAGAGAAAAATAAAGCAACAAGAAGTAAAAGATAAAATTTTGAAAATTACCGCCTTACTGTCAGTTTTTTTTCATTATAGTTCATTATGGATTGATTTTTTAAAATATGGAACCGCAAGTGTTGACAATACAATGCTGTTTCCGATATATCCTTGCAACATATGTATGTGGCTATTACTGATAGTTGCTTTCATGAAAAACAAAAACACATTTATTTATAAAACAATAGTAGAATTCTTATCTATAGTGGGAACAATTTGTGGCTTAATTGGCCTTTTCGCAAACGAAATTTTTATTTCAAATCCTAATTTTTTTGACTATAATGCTTTAAAAGGATTATTGTCACACTCGGTAATGATTTTTGGTACAACATTTCTATTGACACAAGGTTATGTGAAATTAAGAACACTGAGTGTAACTTTAAGCACTATTTTGGGATTAAGTTTATTCGTTTGTGATGGAATTATTATAAATAGTTTATTTAAGGTGTTTAATTTACCTGAAGTTAATGCAATGTACTTATTGCATTTTCCGATAGAAAAGCCTTTTATAAATTCTATTACTTTGGGAATTATTGGTATAATAGTTTTATTTTTAATTATGACTGTTTACGAATTATTATTTTTGAATAGGGAAGAACGCTGGTATCACAATATCAATAAAAAACAAGCAATGAATGAAAAAAAGGAGTAAAATATGCGAGAAATATTCTTAAAAATATTTGGTGAACATCCAAGTAATGAAGTAACTAAAATATCAATGTTTTCATGGCACCACATAATATACTTAGTGCTCATCATCGGAGCGATTGTCGCCTTATCTTTGATTTATTTTTCTAAATCAAATGCTAGAAAAGAAAGACTAATGTCAATAATAGCTATAATAACATTAGCTACTTATCTTGGTGATTTCTTTTTACAACCATTTTATAATGGTGGTACAATTGATGTTAATGGGGAAATGATTTTGGATAAGCTACCTTTTCATATTTGTACAGTAATGTGTCCTTTGATTATTATTTCAAGATTTACTAAAATAGGAAAAGGAATTAAAACGCCAATTGTTACATTATCAATTGTTGCGCCATTAATGTGGTTAATTTTTCCAGGAACGGCTTTGAATTCTTCACAATCTGCTTTTTCTTATGAAGTAATTCAATTGTTCTTATACCATGGAATAGTTTTTATTTATGGATGTCTTTCGTTAACGTTGAACGAAACACATTTAGAAATAAAAAAAGTGTATAAAGAAGCAATCTGTATAGTAGGTATTGCATTATGGGCAACACTTGGTAATCTTGTGTATTCATGTACATCTCATGATTATAATTGGTTTTTTCTAAAAGATCCTGTCTTTAGTTTTATTCCTAAAGCAATTAACCCTTTTGTAGTAATAGTAATCTTTTTCCTATCTAGTTTAGTAGTTTATGGAGTATATTATTTAGTAAAATATATAATACGGAAGAAGAGTTTAAACGTAACAAAATAAAAAGATACTAAAAAAACTCAATGGTAAGAATAATTAATTTCTTAGTCATTGAGTTTTTATATTTTAGCCTATGATTGACAAAATTTTTAGTACTAATTTGTTAGAATATCTAAGGGTGATAACAATGGCCAAAGAGAAAAAAATGCATATTGAAAAAGAACAAAAAGATATGACGTTTTACTATGAAATAATTGGTATAATAACAATTATAATATCTTTGTTAGGTTTCGCAAGACTTGGAATAGTTGGATATTACATAATGCTGTTGTTTAAAATTACTTTTGGTGATTGGTATTTTCTCTTTTTATTTATGTTGTTACTATATGGGGTAAGGGCACTAATTGTCCATAAAGCCATTAATATAAAAACGATGCGGATAATAGGTATATTTTTAATATTAATTGCAGTTGTAACAATATCTCATTTTTCAATGCATAGATATATTAAACAATTTGGGACCAGTTATTTTAAAATGACATTTAGCCTATACTTAGATTATTTTAAAAATTACAAAGAGGGAATGGTTGTTGGCGGTGGGGTAGTTGGTACTTTGTTGTTTTACTTAGGTTATAAAACCTTAGGTGTAGCTGGCATCATATTGATAGTTGTTTGCTTGTTATTTGTTGGTTCTGCTTTTGTATGTGAAAAAACAATTAAAGAATTTGTCATAATGTTTGGCACATTTTTTAAAAAGACATTTTTCAAGTTTACAAAATTATTTAAATCTTTAAAATATGATATTAAAAAAAGTACTAAAGAAGTAAAAATACTAAATGAAGAAGAACCAACAAAGAGTAAAACCAAAGCAAAAAAGGGAATTATATCATCTTTCTTTAATATTTGCTCAACAAACCACAAAGTGTTTAATATTGATGAATTGCCTATACATCCTGATAATACTTATAGTGTGAATGAAAAGCAGCATGCTGAAAGTATAAAAAAAACAATTTGTGCAGTTTTGAACACAATGAATATTTTTTACAATGATGTATCATATGAAATAAGTAACCACGTTACCGTTTACACAATTAATACTATAATGTCATTTAGTATGGACGCCTTGCAGATGAAATTGCATACCTTAATAACCGACAAATTCCTAATAAAAAAGGATTTAAATTCATCATATGTTAAAATAGAAGTTGCAAATTTATATCAGCATTCTGTTGGAATAAAAAAGATTTTAAATGAAATTAAAAATAAAGAAGAATGTAAGATTTTACCACTTGGTATTAATACCTATAATGAGTTGGTTCCCTTTAAGGTAACTAACGCTATTTGTGTAATGGGGAGTACGAATAACAATAATGCAAAATTACTTCTTAATGCTTTAGTAATGGCGCCTTATTATATGACTTCCCCCAAAAATTTTGAAACTTATATTTATGATTTAAACGGCCATATGACTTCTTTTGAAAAAATGCCCTCTTATTTTAAAAATGTTGATAACCTAGTGGAAGTAATAAAAGATGTTGATGAAAGATATCAAACTTTTCAAAAAGTCGGTTGCAGTAGTCTTTTCGAATATAATATGTACATAAAAAAGCAACCATCTCCTGAAAATCAAAAAAAGTATAAGCAAATATATGTTATAATAATGGGATTAGAAGAGATTACAGAACCTAATGAGTTAGATCATCTTGCATATTTATTACAGGTTTCCAGTAAATGTGGTTATACCATAATAAGCTGTTTAAGCAAAGATGTTTTGATTCCCAGCCATCTAAATAGTTTATTTAATGTAAAAGTTTACCTTAAAGGTTGTAATAAAATGTTAACGAAATATGTCGGTTACGATAATACTTCAAAAATATCTATTGATGAAGGTTTTGTAGTAGAAAAAGATATTACAGAACGGTTCAGTATGGTAGAAGCCAACATTGATGATGTGAATGTTTTTTTAAAACACTTTTAAAAAAAACACCAGTTTTATCTCAATTTACGAGAATATACTGGTGTATTTTTTTATTATTTTACTTAATTTTATTATTTTTTTCGCTTTCTTGTTTCCATTTATTAATTTGGAGATAGCGTTCTTTTAAGCCTGTTTCAATTTTTGAAGAGTCTTTAGGAAAGTAATATTTTGCATCTTTTAAAGTGTCTGGTAAATATTGTTGATATACCCAGGCATTTTCGTATTCATGTGGATATAAATAACTTTTTTGACTTGGATCAAAAGAGTAAGTGTTTTTAAGATGTAGAGGAAGTTTTCCACCTTTACCACTTTCAATATCTGATAATGCTTTGTCGATTGCAAGCATTGCTGAATTAGATTTTGGAGATAAAGCCATTTCGATTACAATAACTGAAAGAGGAAGACGTGCTTCAGGTGTACCAAGTTCCCGTGCGGCATCTATGGCGGCTTTGAGTCTAGGACCTACTGTAGGATTGGCAAGTCCAATGTCTTCATAACATATTGCCAATAATCTTCGACATAAACTTTGCAAGTCATCTGCAATAATTAATTTGGCTAAATAGTGGAGTGAAGCATCTACATCACTTCCTCGAATGGACTTTTGGAGACCACTTAATGTGTCGTAATAACTATCCTCATTTGCATCTATTGCTACATTAGCCTTCATTAATGTTGCGGTCGCATCATTTATAGTAATATGATCGGAGTTGATGGTCGCAATTAATAATTCAAAACTATTAATTAAACATCTGATTTCTCCACCTGCAAGATTAATCAGGTATTCATAAACTTCATCATCAACTAGACAAGTGAGATTCATATTATGATATGCTCTTTTTAGTATTTTTAACATATCATCATGTTGTAGTTCATTTAATTTGAAAATGTTACAACGTGATCTAATTGCAGGATTAACTGCATGATAAGGATTAACTGTTGTAAGCCCAATCATTGTTAATACGCCACTTTCAACATATGGCAGAAGGAAGTCTTGGATATCTTTTTTCATACGATGAATCTCATCGATGACAATAATAGTCTCTTTATTGAAACGCGCTTCGTTAGTAATTTGTTTTAATAAATCTTTATTATCGGTTGAAGCGTTAAAGCGGTATGATGGAATTTCTACCATTTTACAAGTCGCTTCAGCAATGGTAGTTTTGCCTGTACCAGGTGAACCATAAAGAATAAATGAAAATACTTTGCCGTTATTTACCATTTTTCTGAGTACACCATTTTGTCCCACTAAATGATCTTGACCAACTATTTCATCATATGTTGAAGGGCGCATAGCATAAGCTAGTGGTTTCATAGTATTACCTCTTTATTTGAAATATTTTACAATGTTTGCGCTTCCATATATTACGTATTCATCATCTTGATAATATGTCATACTTGTATAACTATTGAAGCGTTTATCATACAAGTCAATAATTCTTCTAGCATCACTTTTTGAGTTAAGCTTAATTAGTTGTGCTGTTTCTTCTGTGCTAGAAGTTTTTTTAGATATTATATATCCTTCAATTACATATACTTCAACGCCTGATGATAAGAAGTTTCGTTGAATGGTATCTAATTGCGATTTGCTTAAAGCGGTTACTTTATATCCATCATTTTCTAGTGAAGATATGCTGTTGTCAATACTTTTACATGAAGTAATTGTAAAAATTAAACTAAACAATAAGATAATATAAATTATTCTTTTTTTCATAGTTACTCCTAATAAAAATGGTGCTCCTAGCCAGAATCGAACTAGCATTTTAGCATTACCATTGCTACGTTCTGCCATTGAACTATAGGAGCACTATATTTGCTTATTAATTATAACATATATTATTATAAAAATCATTAAAAATGATAAATGATTGCTGATATTGCGTTTAATTTCATCTTATTTTCACAATACAACTGAACTTTTATGATATAATATATACAAGAAATGCATAAGGAGATATTACAATGTATAAAGTATTAATAGTTGATGATGAAAGTAATATAAGAGAATTAATAAAAAAATATGCTAATTTTGAAGGCTATGATGTATATGAGGCTACAAATGGGCTTGAAGCTATTGATGTAGTCAATAAAACTGATCCTGATATTATTATTATGGACATAATGATGCCTGAATTAGATGGTTTTTCAGCTGTTAAAGAAATAAGAAAAACGAGAAATATTCCTATTATAATGTTATCAGCAAGAGGTGAGGAATACGACAGATTACACGGCTTTGATTTAGGAATTGATGATTATGTTGTAAAACCTTTTTCGCCAAAAGAATTGATGATGAGAGTTGCCGCAATTTTAAATCGATACCATCATAGTGATAAAAACCAAATTGATCATATTTGGACATATCAGGGTTTGAAGATAGATCTTGATGCTCGCATCGTTTATGTTGAAAATGAAAGATTGGAAATGACTCCTAAAGAATATGATTTATTGATATATTTAATAAAGAATAAAAATATCGCTGTAACGAGAGAAAATTTATTATCAAAAATTTGGGGATATGATTTTTATGGAGATGATAGAACGTTAGATACGCATATGAAACTTTTACGCAAAAAGTTAGGCCCTTATGGACAAAACATCATTACACTAAGAGGAGTAGGTTATCGCTTTGAAACTAAAAAAGATTAATTTACGATGGTGGATTTTTGCTTATTTTTGTGCGTTTGCCTTTCTAATTATTCTATGCATCTTTATATTTCAAACCTTCTTTATTAATTATTTTTATGAAAACATCAAAAGAAAGTCTTGTTATAATTTAGCTGATAAAATAGAAGTTATCATAAATGATGTTGCTGATGGCGATACTAACTATGTTTCTTTACTTGACTCTCTTGCAGATAATGCTGAGACCTCGGTAACAATTGCTGAAAAAAATGCCGATGGTGCTATAACTACCGTTTATCAAAGTCACTTGGAAACTGATCAAATCAAACTACGTTCAAGTGATATCAATCAGCGTTGGAATAAGGCCTCACAGAGTCCGATAGATAATAAAGTATTTAAAGAACAAAGCGAAGAACTTGAATACTGTTTTATTAGTGGAGAGTATCTAGTTATTCTTCAAACGAAACTAGTCCCAGTTGGAGCTGTAACTAAGACGCTTCGCAATCAATTCTTTTTAATTACTATCATGACAGTAATTTTAGCAATTATTTTCGCAGCTTATGTAGCGAAACGCGTTTCGTCTCCGATTTCTTCTTTGAACAAAGCTGCCAAAGAATTAGCTAAAGGAAATTATAATACAAAGTTTAATGGTGAAGGATATGTTGAAATTGAAGAATTATCTCATTCACTAAATTACGCGGCTGAAGAACTTGGTAAACTTGATTCATACCAAAAAGAACTGATTGCCAATGTTTCTCACGACTTACGAACCCCTCTTACCTTAATAACAGGTTATAGTGAAATGATGCGTGATATTCCTGATGAAGTGACTTTGGAAAATCTACAAGTTATAATAGATGAAGCTAAACGATTAACATCTTTAGTTAATGATATACTTAGTTTAACGAAAATGCAAAGTGGGGCTGAATCTTTTAATATGGAAAATTTTTCTTTAACAGATACTGTTGGAGAAATAATATTTAGAAATAATAAACTTCTTGAATCCTTAGGCTGCAAAATCATATTTGAACACGACGAAAATGCCATAGTATGTGGCGATGAAGAAAAAATTGAAAAAGTAGTTTACAATTTTATTAGTAATGCTATTAATTATGCTGGCGATGATAAACTTGTAATCGTGAGACAGGAAATAAAGAATAATAAAGTACGATTATCAGTAATTGATCATGGAATTGGCATAAAACAAGAAGACATCAAAAATGTTTGGAATAGGTATTATAAAAATAGTAGTGCCCATCGAAGAGCATCTGTAGGGTCTGGACTTGGACTTTCTATCGTTAAAACAATTCTAGATAATCATAATCTAGATTATGGTGTAATAAGCGAAGAAGGTAAAGGTAGTGAATTTTGGTTTGAAATGAAAATTGTGAATGAAAATTTGTAAAAAAAATAAAAAAATAAGCAAAAATACTTGATTTTTTGTCGAAAAAATGATATAATGTCTTTGCCTAGGTGGGGTGAGTGGACGCTACTATTTTCCCTATTCCCTCTATTCCAAATTAAATTATCCTATTAGTAGCGTCCACGCCCTTTTTTTGTTGCCTAGAGGTGTATTAAATTATTGAAAGGACTGCTTGAAATGAAAAAAAACAAATTATCAATTTGTATCATGTCAGTTTTATTTATTTTACTTTCTTTATTTACGACATCATGTATTTTTAAATCTAACCGACCTGGTAATAATACAACAAATAATATAACAAATAATATTAAAAATGAAATTACAGAAGAAGTGATAGATTACAAAAATCTATCTATTGAAGATATTCAAACGGCTGTTCAAACAGTTGCTAAGCGTAATGAAAAGGCAGTAATTGGTATAACATGTAAAGAAGAAGTTACTACTACTGCAGGAAAAACAGTTGAAAAAAACAATTCTATTGGCAGTGGAGTAATATACAAAAGAGAAAAACTTACCGATGGAGATCACATCATCACAAATTATAAGTATTACGTCATGACAAATCGTCACGTGGTATTGGGTGATGATACATCTAAAGATACTAAATATAATATTTATGCTTACCTTGCTGATGCAGATATTGAAATAAAGGCCACAGTGGTTGGTTACGATTCAAAAGTAGATATTGCATTAGTAACATTTGAATATAACCGTTACATTGATCCAGTTGAAATCTACGATGGTGAACTCGAAAAAGGTTCTTTCGCTATCGCTATCGGAAATCCTGATGGATATGATTATTATGGATCTGTTACTTTTGGGGTTATAAGTGGACCAATAAGATATATTAGTGTCGATACTGACAATGATAGTATTAACGATTTTAGTTCTGAATATATTCAGCATGATGTCGCTATTAACCCAGGTAATTCTGGAGGAGGCTTATTCGATATATATGGAAGACTTATTGGTATTAATACATTAAAAATAGTCTCAGAAAAAATTGACAATATGGGATTTGCTATTCCAATTAGCGTAGTTAAAACTATTGTCTGTGAATATTTAGAAACCGGCAAGGAAATTGTTCGTCCAAGACTTGGCGTTTATGGTTCTGAAATAAGATCTATGTCATCATATGTTATTGAAAATGATGATGATATATTAGATATGCCTAATATATACGAATCTGAAACTCCATATGGAATCTATGTTAATAGTATAACAGCAGGTTCAACTCTAGATGGATTTGGAATTGAAAAACACGACATAATCTTATCGGTAGCGGGCATTAAAGCCACTAGAACCCACATTATTAATGCTAAACTTGGGTCATTAGTTGATTTCCATGTTGGTGATAAAGTAGAAATTTCTTACTACGATCGTAGTGATGATAAGATAAAAACTATTGAAGCAGTTTTAAAATCTTAAATCTACTAATTGATATATAAATGGGGAAAAACCCCATTTTTGTTTTGGAGTGTATTATGTATTTACAAGTTGATAATTTAAGTATGACATATGATAAAAAAGTTTTATACAACAATGCAAGTTTTAGAATTCTACCAAATGAAAAAGTAGGAATAGTAGGAGCAAATGGTGTAGGTAAGTCAACACTTATAAAAATTCTTGGCGGTGAAGTAATACCTGATAGTGGTAATATCACATTTCAAAAAGATTTAAAAGTTGGATATTTAGATCAGTATGCAAGCGTAAATAAAAAGATAACGATTAATGCATATTTGACTCAAGCATTTGCGGCATTGTTGAAGAAAAAAAACTTAATGGATGAATATTTACAAAAAATAAAACAAACAAATGATGAAAATGAACAAATTCGTTTAGCACGTAGCGCATCAATTATTCACGATGAACTTGAAGCTAATCGTTTTTATGAAATGAATTCGATGATTATGAAGGTTGCAACTGGACTTGGGATCGTGAATTATGGTATGACGACAGAAATGGGAAAATTGTCTGGTGGTCAAAAAGTAAAAGTTGTCCTTGCAAAGTTACTTTTAGAAAACCCAGATTTGATAATTCTAGATGAACCGACAAACTTTTTAGATGAATCTCATGTCGAGTGGTTGGTAAAGTATCTTAAAGAGTATAATGGTTCATTTCTCATCGTATCTCATAATCAAGAATTTTTAGATGATGTTGTAAATGTTATTCTTGATATAGAATTTGGAAAGATAACTAAATATAAAGGCAATTATAAAGCTTACTTAATTAAAAAAGCGATGATGGTGGAAGATTATGAGCGTCGTTATAATGCTCAACAAAAAGAAAAGGCAAAGCTACAAGATTATATAGATAAAAATCGAACTAGAGCTTCAACTGCTAAAATGGCTCAAAGTCGACAGAAAAAACTTGATAAAATGGAAGTTATGGAAAAGCCTAAAACTAATAATTTAAAATTACATTTAGACTTTAAATATCAAAGTATTTCATCACATCGTTTTCTTGTAGTTGATAATTTAGAGATTGGTTATTATTATTCTTTATTACCTCCAATTTCATTTGAAATAAAAAGTGGAGAAAAGCTTGCGATAATGGGGTTTAATGGTATTGGTAAATCAACCCTTTTAAAGACGCTTATTGGAGAATTAAAACCAATTAAAGGTACATTTAAATTTGTTGATGATGCTAAAATAGCCTATTTTGAACAAGAACATCACTTTGAAAATGTGAACATTTCACCATTTCAAATGATAGCTGAAATATATCCGGATAAAAGTGATAAAGAAATTCGTTCGGAATTAGCCAAATGTGCAATTCAAGGGCCTTTAGCGCTTCAACCAATAAAAACAATGAGTGGTGGAGAACAATCAAAATTAAAACTATGTCTAATAATGCTTCAAAAAGCTAATGTTTTAATTTTGGATGAACCTACTAATCACTTAGATGCTCTTGCTAAAGAGTCATTGATGGAAGCTTTAAAGAAGTATCCTGGAACAGTTATCTTTGTTTCCCACGAAAAGGATTTTGTTAAAAACGTTGCTACAAAAGTATATAACATTGAAGATTTATTAATATCATAATGAAAAGGAAAAAAATATGGAAAATGAAATAAAAAGTGAGGCTTTATTTATTGATTTAAATGTTAATAATCAAATAAAAAAAGCTTTGGAAGACCTAAATCTTAAAATAATGACCCCAATACAAAAAGAAGCTATTCCTTATATTATAGATGGCTTCGATGTTATTGCTCAAGCTCCAACTGGTACAGGCAAAACATACTCTTTTGCGGTACCGATAGCGGAAAAAATTGACCCTTCTAGTACTAGCGCTCAAGCATTAATTTTATGTCCAACGCGAGAATTGGCGATACAAGTTACTAAGGAGATAAGAAAAATAATCTCATACATAAAAAATTTGAAATGTTTAACGCTTTATGGGGGAGAAAGTATTGAAAAACAAATTAAAGATTTGAAAAAACATCCGCAAATAATTGTTGGTACTCCAGGGCGAGTGATTGATCACCTTAATAGACATACACTAAAATTAGCTGATGTAAAGATGATAGTTTTAGATGAAGCTGATGAAATGCTCGATATGGGCTTTAAAGAAGATTTAGATATAATTTTAAAAGATATAGTCCATGAACACCAAACACTTTTGTTCTCAGCTACCATTAGTGACGAGATAAAAATAATTTCTAAGAATTATCAAAAAGAAGCTATTCACATTAAAACAACTTACAACAATAATTTGATTCCTTCAGTGATGCAATACTATGTTGCTCTTTTAGAAGATAATAAAACTGATTGTTTATCAAGGATGCTTGATATTTATAATTTTAAGCAAACTCTTGTGTTTTGTCGTACAAAGAAGAAAGTTGATGATTTGACGATAGCTTTAACAAGTAGAGGATATCAAGTTGAATGTTTGCATGGTGATATGAAACAGTTAAGCCGTGATAGAGTAATGGAAATGTTTAGAGAAGGCATGGTAAATGTCCTTATTGCTACCGACGTCGCAGCGAGGGGTTTAGACATTGATGGTATTGATGTAATCTTTAATTATGATATACCAGATGATGTTGAATACTATATTCATCGTATCGGTAGAACAGCGCGAGCAGGTAAGAAAGGAACTGCATATACTTTTGTTACAAAACGCGAAATGAATCGCATAAAATTATTCGAAAAACATCTAAAATTGAGCATTACTGAAATAGAGCCACCAAGTTATAAAGAGGCACGGAAAAAGAAAATTCAACACACTTTAGATAATATTATTACAAATATTAAATCAGAAGAAGTAAAACCATATGTTGATGAAATTTACATAAATTTATCTAAACATGACTTTTCTTGTGAAATAGAAGAAATAGCTGGTGCGTTTTTGAAAAAATTATTGAAACAGATGAGAAATATAAAGATGCAGGCCTTGATTTGGGTATTTCAAATGAAAAAGGAAGCACTCCTCGAGGTTATACAAGACTTTTTATTAATCTTGGTAAAAAGGACAATCTTGAAAAAGATGAGCTAATGGAACTAGTTAGAAAAAAACGACATGTTTCAAAAGAGCAAATATTAGGTGTTACTATAATGTTGAATCATTCATATTTTGAAATACCTTCCCCAAAGGTTCCTTTTGTGTTAGAAGAATTAAATAAAAGAGTTTATAATGGAAGAAAAATCTTTGCGGAAGAGGCAAATAGTAAACCTAAAAAAAACGTACAAAAGGATTTTGAAAATATTAAGACTGAAGAAAAAAAGAAGAAGAGTAAATCTAAAAACGTTGGTTCGGTAAAGATTCAAAAAGAAAAAACAAACAAAGATTCTAAAAAGAAAAATATGGAAAAACTAAAAAATATTAAAAAAAGTGTAGAAATTAAATGGTAGGTTCTTTATATGGTGCATATGTTAATAGGAATACCTGGAAGTGGTAAATCAACTTTCGCGAAAACTTTGTCTGCAACTTTAAAGTGTGATATTGCATCTACAGATAAAGTCCGTAAAGATAATCCAAAATGGAAGGAAGAACAAGTGTGGCCTGAAGTATATAGACTTTGTGCTGAGGCGCTTAAGGATGGCAAAGATATAATTTTTGATGCAACAAATATAACTCCCAAAGTTAGAGAACGTTTTGTTTCAGAGGTTGAAAAAAATGGTGTAAAAATGGTAATGGGAGCATATTATTTCAATACGTCAAAAGAAGAATGCTTTTCGAGGGTTGTAGAAAGAAACAAACTTGCAGATAGTTTATTTTTACCACCTGAAGTTGTTTATTCATATGGTGAAAAAATAGTTTTTCCAACCTTAGAAGAAGGTTTTTGTTTTATAAAAACTATTGAATTTGGTAAAATAATAAAAGCAGAAAATAAAAAATAGAAATTAATAAAAGTCTTAAAAGTAACAGCAAAATTACTGCTATTATTTTTAAGACTTTTTATTTTGTATATTTTTACAAATAATGTGAATAATATTAATAAGTATTAAACATAAAAGCCTACTATAAAAAAGTCAAGTAAATTAATAAAATAATTTATTTAAAAAGTTTAAAGTACGCAAAAAAGGGCC
>URLJ01000027.1 GCA_900548675.1 uncultured Mollicutes bacterium | reverse complement strand
TTTTTTTAATTAGCTCAATCATCATTGCAATATCATCTTCACGTTCACTTTTTCTTTCAACTATAGCAGCAGCAATTTCATCATATTCGGTTTTGGAAAGATATTTTAAACTGAGATCTTCTAGTTCTGCTTTTATGCGATACATACCAAGGCGATGAGCCAATGGAGCATACAAATCTAGCGTTTCTTTAGCTATTCGCATTTGTTTTTCTTGATCGTTATGATATTGAAGCGTACGCATATTATGAAGTCTATCGACTAACTTAACTAAAACTACTCTTATATCTTTTGACATGGCCAAAAGTATTTTTTGATGATCATGAGCTAAAGCCTTGTCTTTAGTCATGTATTTTAATTTACTAATTTTCGTGACACCATCTACTATAGAAGAAACATCTTTACCGAGGAGTTCGGCCATTTTTTCTTCTGTCATATCAGTATCTTCGATGACATCATGGACCAAACCAGCAGCTATTGTCGAAGGTCCTGTATGAAGTTGTGCTAAAATATAAGCTACTTCAATGGGATGTTGAACATATGGTTCGCCAGATTTTCTAAATTGCCCTTTATGGCATTCATCGGCGATATCATAAGCTTTTTTTATTAAAGCAAGACTCTCAGGATTATTAATATAGGTTTGAGCAACATCTAAAACATCTTTTATTGTCTTTGCTTTTTCTGCTTGATCATCTTTTTTAAACTCATCGATAGTTTGTACTTTTTCAGACATTACTCACACCTCCTTTTTAGTTTAGTATTTTATTAAAGTAAAAATGTCATAGCCTGATAGTAATTCTCTTCCTTTCAATGGTAACAATTCTACTAAAAAGGCTAAGCCTACAACAATGCCACCTAATGATTCTACTAGTTTTATAGCAGCTTTCATCGTTCCGCCTGTAGCGAGTAAATCGTCAATAATAACTACTTTTTGCCCTGGTTTAATGGCATCTTTATGCATACATAGTGTATTATGACCATATTCTAAATCATAAGTTTCAGAAATAACTTCACGTGGCAATTTATTAGGTTTGCGAATAGGGACAAAACCAATTCCAAGTTCAGAAGCTGCAGGACAGCCAAAAATAAAACCTCTCGATTCTGGTCCAGCAATTAATTGTGCTCCTTTCCCCTTACAGAAACTAATAATTTCATCACAAGCCGATTTAAACACCTTCCCATCAGCCATTAATGGTGTTATATCTCTAAACAAGATACCATCAATAGGGAAATTTGGAACTTCAGCGATATAATCTTTATAATTTATCATAATTACACTCCTAATTTAATTATTATAGTTTTTACTACTTATCTATTATATCATTTTTTTATTCTTTCTTAAACTATTTTGCAAAAAAATAAAAAAGAATCAATATTCACGATTCATATATTTCATTTAAATACTTATTGATTCTTTTATTTATATTATTTATGGTTTACGCATAAAATAAAGGGAGGTAAATTTATGACAAAAACATCACAAGGAATAAGAAATTCTTTTTTTTACAATACTTTAATAGTTATATCTAGTGGATTTATCATTAAATTACTAGGTTTACTAAACAAAATAGTTATAACTCGTTTATTAGGAACAGCAGGAATGAGTCTATATATAATGAGTTTTCCTACCATTTTGCTTTTTATCAATATATCAAGTTTCAGTTTAAACATTACTATCAGCAAGTTAGTAGCCGAAAGTTTACAACACCATTTCCTATCCCCCAAAAGATTAATTAAAGAAGCTATAAAGCTTTCAATTTTTATGTCTATAATCACTATTTTAGTATTATTTTTGATAATTAAACCACTTACTACAAACTGGCTTAACAATCCAGATCTATTTTTTCCAATACTATCAACAATAATTTTAATTCCTCTTGTTGGTATAAGCGATACTTTAAAGGGATATTTTAATGGTTTGAAAAAAATGACAATCCCTGCAACAGCTGGTTTTATTGAACAACTTACAAGAATTATATTTTCAATCTTATTCATAGTTATTTTTAAAGACTATAATATTGTATTTGTCACAACTCTTGTTTTAGTTACACTATCCATAGGTGAACTTTGTTCTATTATCTATTTAACGATTAAATTAAAAAAATATAAACCTCTCAATATAATAAATACGACAGGAGAAAAAAGAAGTATCTTAAAGGTCGCAGTACCTAATACTTTTACTAGGCTTATTGGAAGTATAACTTATTTCTTTGAACCCATCATCTATACATCTGTTCTTCTTTTCATAGGATTTAAAAAGGAAAGTATTCAAACAGAATACACAATCATAAATGCCTACGCTATTCCATTACTCACTACTGCTTCTTTCTTATCAATAGGTATTGCGACAACATTAATACCTCATATAGCCGAAAATTATGTCTTAAAAAAGATGGACAGCATAGCCTATTATGTTCATAAGACCCTTGTTTTCGCAATCGTTCCCGGTCTCTTAATTGCTATACTACTATTTTTATACCCTGCTGAATTCATGAATTTAATATACAACACATCTAAGGGCGTTAGTTATATAAGACCTTTTGTATTTTTGTTTAGTTTATATTATATTCAAGCTCCAATAGTTGCGATTCTTCAAGCTATCGGTAAATCAAAGCTAATTTTTTGGTGTTCTACTATCATTAATTTACTCCGTTTAGTGCTTATTGCAGGCCTATCATTTATCCCAAAAATAGGAATTACCAGTATTTTTTACGCGATAACAGCTACTGCTATCATATCTACAATCATTGTTTTTTTGTTTTTAGTAAAATACCTAAAATACAAACCAGATTTTTCTAATATTTTAAATATCATTCTACTTTTCTTAATTACCTTTGGTATAGGCATTCTTATTAAACGAATAATTCCTATAAATTTCATTTTTAATTCCTTAATAATTGCAGTTTTATTTGCTTCGCTTACTATATATCTTAAGCTTTTGGACATCAAGAGTTTACATATAAATAGTAAACATTAATCTATTACTTGTCAGTTCCATGAAAAACATATTCAAGGCTACCGTTTTTTAAAAAAGCACAATCAATGTTTTTAATTTCTTCTTTTGTTATATCTTTTATCATATTTGCAAATTCCTTTTCCGTAAGACCAGATAAGGATACATTCTTTTTTTCTATCTTTCCACTTACGATAAGAGGCAAAGGAAAATAATTATTTTTATTATCATTATATTTAATAATTGATAATTTTCCATTATTTTCAAGAATTGCATATTCCACTTCTGATAAATTAGACACATCTTTATCGCGTAGTTGTGACAATAAATCTTCCATATTATAACATTGTTTTTTCATTTCTTTATATTCTAATTTTCCTCTATTAATTATTAATGATTCTTTACCATCTAATAAAGTTCTTATTGATTTCGACTTTAAAGTTATAAAAGCCAAGATTTTTTGAATTATTGTTAGAGAAATAATAGGAACTAAAACATACCAAACTGAAGCATCGAAATTTTCAATACCTATTACCATTATATCAGCTATTGATAGCAAAATTAATAAATCGAATAAACTTAATTGACCGATTTCTCTTTTTCCCATTATTTTAAGCATCACTATCAAAACAATATAACCAAGAATTGTACGTAAAGTTATTAATAATATATCATTCATAGTATATTTGCTACCTCCTACTCATATAATTTAATGGTGAAATATATGAAAATAATTATTAAAAAAATTAAAGAATTATTATTATCTCTTATTATTTTTATCCCCATCGTGGTAATTTATACTTTATTAGCATATTTCCAAAAAATAAACATTAACAATTCTTCTTTTACTTTATCAACTTATTTAATTATGCTTGGCTATTTTCTTATTGTAGGTTTGCTGACAGGTTTGATTGAAAAACGTAAAGGAATTATAAATGGGCTAATAAATGGGGCAATAATAATACTCATTGGATTTTTATTGGCAATTATAACGCATGCAAGTTTTTCAATTATGAGTTTTGTTAAATACGCATCTTACTTATTAATATGTATAATAGGATCCATAATTGGCGTTAACTTGAGTATTTCTATTTTCAAGTATCGTGTGCGAAAAATGCATAAAAGTAAATAAATAAAAAATTGAGTTCTTTTGTAGAACTCAATTTTTATTTTCTTTTTAATTATTGCTTATTTTAGTTTTCTTCTTTTCTCTAAAGTTTTAAAATCAATATCTAAAGCTTTATAAGCTGTTGTAGTTGCAGGAACAAAGATATACGCAAAACCATATTTTGCAAAACTTCTAATATTCGGTACGGTTATATTTTTGTTATCCAAGGCAAGAATTTTTCCTTTTTGATTCATTTCAAGCGCTTCTTCAATCATTGCATTAGAAAAATTACATAAAATTATTCCTAAACATCCTGTTAAACTGGCTTCATAAAACTCGTCCTCATCCTCTACTTCGATCCAGTAAGGGACATTAGCACGATTCTTAGCTTCATACATGGTTGCCGCATCCGTAATAGAACCAACAGCAGCAATATGTTCACATGTAATTATTCTTTTATCGTCAATATATCTTGAAAACATTTCGCCACCACCATTTTGAACAGCTTCATTTTCGAGTTCTCTATATCCTGGTGTGGTTGAACGTTTCAAAACAACTTTAGTTGTATAGCCAGATAATTCAAGTACATACTTATTGATACTAGATGAAATTCCTGATAAACGTTCCATAAAGTTCTGTGCTATTCGATATGATTTTATTACATCTCCTGCTTTTCCTCTTATCGTAACAATAACATCACCACGATTAACATGTTTGCCATCTTCTTTGACTATGTTGTATCTTATACTAGGAGCAATTTTTTTAAGAATGCTCATTGCTAGTGTCACCCCTGAAACTACGCCCGTTGCTTTAGCGATAAAACTACCCGTAATTTCAGATTTTGGTGATATTAAATGCTTTACTAAATAATCTGAGGCAGCGTGATCTTCTTGAACATATAATTCAATTTGCTCATCAGTCACTTTCATTGCCATCCCTCAAACAAAGCACAAAATATTAATATTATCGAAGTAATTAATAGTATTAATAAAACGAGTAGTATTATTTTCAAAATAGAAATAGGATATTTTCCAACAACCTTTCCTGTTTCTCCATTAACACAAAAATTATATTGTTTACGATTAAACATAAATAGACATATCCATACAGGTATTAAAACATACTTATATTTGATTTTGTCAAAAGTTACATCTAAATCAATATAATCGACAACATCATAAGAATAGCCACTAAGTATAGCATTTTTTATACGTTCTTTTCCAATAACTTTTGCTTTTTCCCACCCTTCTTCACGTGTCAAATCGTAGTGCTCAGCGTAGAAGCCAGCTAAATAACGACTATCGTAAAGATAAGAATCATTAGTATTGTAAGGAGATAACTTATCAATTTCTTTTTGAGCAATTTTCTTTCCTGATGAAATTAGTATGTCATCCAAACTTTGCTGATGTACTCCTGAAATACTAAACCATCTTATACGAACTTCTGTACGACGATTTTTTCCAGAGCCAACTACCACGGTATAGCGTTTTCCTAAACGACCTTTATATTTTGTAAAAGTCTCTGTATCGTAAGTCCAAGAAGGTTCGTATACACCATTAAGAAGAGGATTAGGCAATTCTTTTTTTACCTTTCTAGGAGCAAAAAAACGTTTTTTCAACCATACCTGGTAATTACTTATGGCTTGTTTTGATGATACCTTAAATGGTATAACCCGATTAGGTCTAGCTCCAACTATATCGTTTGTATCAACTACTGCAGCTGAACCACAAAAGGGACACAAATTGGTAATTGCGGCAGCATCAATAACATTATTAGCACCGCAATTTTGACATCTCACCACTTTTGCTTCTTTTTCCCAAGAACTATCTTCGGCATCATTTAAATCAAACTCTTCTTGAGATGTTTCACCCTCAAGTTTTAATTTATAATCACAATAATCACAACTCATTGTTGAAGTTTCAGAATCATATGTTAAATTAGCACCACAACCTGGGCACTTATATACTTTATTATTGACCTTTTCAGTCACTTCATGAGTTTCCATAAAAATCTCCTACTCTGCTTTATGTCCACATTCACTACAAAACTTAGCATTATCTCCTAATTTCGCTCCGCAAGCGCTGCAGAATTTTGAAACTGGCATTTTTGTACCACATTCGCTACAGAATTTGGCTCCTTTTTGAACTGTTGCGCCACAATTAGGACACTTTGAAAAAGTCGTAGTATCTTCTTTTTTATCGGCAGGTGCATCTTTAGCATTACTCATAGCTTGCCCCATCATTTGTCCCAATGACATACCTGCACCGATACCAATACCAGCTCCTGCTAAACCATTACCTTGATTATTAGCTGCATCACGCATAGCACCTGCAGCTTCATAAGTAACGTATGTACCCATTTTATCACCAATTACACCCATTGAAGTACGTTTGTCAAGTACTTTTTCAACTTCTTCTGGTAATGAGATATTTTCAACATACATAGCAGTTATTTCTAAACCCATAGCCGCAAAATCGTCAGCTAAGTCTTTCTTTAGAATTTCTGCTAATTCATTATATTTTGATGCTAAATCAAGAACAGGGATTCCTGCTTCTCCTAATGCATCGCTAAATCCTGTAACAAATACTGTTTTTAAATGTTCTTTAAGAGAAGAAACTACATAACTTCCATTAGTTCCAGATACTTGTCTTATGAATTTAGGAGCTTCAACCACTTTAAAAGCATATTTACCAAACGCTTGAATACGCACAGGGCCAAATTCCTTATCACGCATTATAACAGGATTACTAGTTCCCCATTTTTGATTGATAAATTGTTTTGTATTAACATAGTATACATCACATTTAAAAGGCGAATCAAAACCCCATGGTAATGACATTATTTTTGTTAAAATAGGAATATTTTTAGTTTCAAGATTATGACGACCTGGACCAAAAACATCGGCTATTTCGCCTTCTTTTACTAAAAGTGCTACTTGTGATTCGCCAACTATCAATTGGCATCCATACATTATTTCATCACGATCATCCATTGGATAACGATATACGATTGTTTCCAATGACTCATCGTTCCATTTAATAACCTTTAATAATTGTCTTCTTAATTTCATATTAAACTTCCTTTCATTTATACTGCATAGTTGCATATACAGCTTTTTTCCAACCTTTAATTTTTTTATTACGCCATGCATCATCTTCATCCGCAACAAATACTTGTTCAACTTGATGCATATTTTTGATTTCATCAAGACTAGTATATACACCCAAAGCGAGTCCTGCAAGATACATTGCTCCTAAAGCGGTTGTTTCATGACACATTGGTCTTATAAGTTTTGTATTCATTATATCAGCTTGAAACTGCATTAAATAATTATTTACAGAAGCACCACCATCAACACCTAAATACTGAATAGGACTAGCGGCCTCTTCTTGCATAACTTCCATAACATCACATGCCTGATAAGCGATAGCTTCCAATGCGGCAACTGTTATATGTTCTTTTGTAGAAGCTCTTGTAATTCCAAATATAGCTCCCCTAGCATCATTATCCCAATATGGTGTACCAAGTCCCACAAAGGCAGGCACTAAGTATACACCATTACTGCCATCAGTTCTAATCATTTTTTCACAATCACTAGATTTTTCAAAAAAATCTAAGCCATCGCGCAGCCATTGAATAGCAGAACCAGCGACAAATACTGAACCTTCTAAAGCATATTCAACTTTTCCTTTTATTTTCCAAGCTACTGTTGATAACAAACCTTTTTTTGATAAAATTAATTGATTTTTTGTATTCATCAAAATAAAGCATCCCGTCCCATAGGTACTTTTTGTATCACCTTTTTCAAAACAACATTGTCCAAATAACGAAGCTTGTTGGTCACCAACAATTGCAGCTATAGGAATTTCATAACCTTTAAAATAAATAGAGTAAGCATTAATGCCTGAAGTATCAACAACTTTTGGAAGTATGTTCTTAGGGATATCAAATTTTGTTAAAAGTTCATCATCCCACGCCACATTATTTATATTAAACAAAAGTGTGCGCGAAGCATTTGAAACATCGGTAATGTGATATTTTTGATTTGAGAGTTTCCATACTAAGTAACTATCTATTGTTCCAAATAACAATTCTCCATTTAATGCTTTTTCGTAGGCGCCCTTTACATTTTTCAAAAGCCAAACTATTTTACTTGCAGAAAAATATGGGTTAATTAGTAGGCCCGTTTTCTGAAATACTAGCTCTTCTATTCCTTCTTTTTTCCATTTTTCACAAATTGACTGTGATTGCCGTGATTGCCAACATATCGCATTATGAATCGGTATCCCTGTTTTTTTATCCCAAATAATGGTAGTTTCTCTTTGATTAGTAATACCTATTCCTTTGATATCTTCCCATGATAAATTTGCATTTTTAAGAGAGCCAACCATTGTTTGAACGACAGTTTCAAAAATCTCTTCAGGATTATGTTCAACCCAACCACTTTTGCGGCATATTTGTGAAAATTCCATCTGTGATAAACCCACAATTTTACCATTTTGATCAAAAATTATACTTCTAGTACTCGTAGTACCTTGATCAATAGTCAAAATATATTTTTTATTCATTTTAATTTCTATTCATCTTTCGATTGAGCATTTTTAATTGCTTGTAATGAATCCCTAATTTCTTGTAATAATTTAATATCTTCAGGAATAACAGGTTCAGCTGGTGCGGCAGGCACAACCTCTAAAGCTTTTTCTTCTTCGGCTTTCTTTCTAGCTTCGATGCTTTTAGCGACAGCCTCAGCCTTATTGTGAACCATATTGATGATTTTAACAATTGTAAAAATGACCAATGCTATTAATAAAAAATTAATAATAGCTTGAATAAAATTTCCATATGTTATATACGCACGATATAATTGTCCTCCGGCTTTAACAAAAGCGCCATTAGAACTTGTAAAGTCTTCTGTAGCAGTTCCCGCTTTTATTATACCTATATACATTTTTTCAAAGCCATCTTTTGAAATAAGTGAAATAATTGGCATTAAAAGATCTTTTACAAGAGAATTTACTATCGCAGTAAAAGAACTACCCATAATGACACCGACAGCCAAATCAACGACACTTCCTCGAGATATGAATTCTTTGAATTCTACTAAAATATTTTTTCTTTTTTTACTAAATTCTTCTCCTAATAATACTTTTTTTACTTTTCTCATGATGTCCTCCATATTTCTAACAATTATTATAACACAACTACTTATTTTTTTCAATTAATTTCTATTATTCTTTATTTTTCCTTCTATAAAAACATTATCTCTCTGTTCTTTTTCTTCTGTTACCTTATTGACGCCTCGCATGATAACATCTTCACCAAAATTTTTTTGAATTTTTTTTAATAATCCATTAACAGCGATATCTTTTTCATCTTGACTCAAATTATCAAAAATTGTCAATTGCCGATGATCTTGTTCGTGTTTTTGAAGTTTTCCTAAGGCTACACCAACCAATCTTATTCCAAGATCTTCCTCAATATAATCATCATATAATTCATTTATCACGCTAAATAATATTCTTTCATCTGCAGTTGGTTCATCAAGCGTTTTACTTCTTGTTACTGTTTGAAAATTACTATATTTTACTTGAAGGATCACAGTAGATGCAGCATAACCCCTTTTTTCTAATCGATAAGAAACGGTATTAGTCAAAACTTTCAACGTTTCTTTTACAATACTTGTATTATATTCATCATTATCAAAGGTATGTGAATTGCTAACCGATGAAACATCGTTGTGTTTTTCTGGTTCAATAACATTTGAGCCTTCTCCTCTCGCATGCTTCAATAAATTTGCGGCATTTGTTTCACCAACCATTTCGTTTAACATTTTTATATCTTTGAAAGTAGCTAAATCACCAATTGTTTTTATCATAATCATGTTTAATAACTCAAGTGTTTTTTTACCTACTCCTATCATATTATTAATAGGTAGGGGCCACAACTGTTTTTCAATATCTCTTTTTCTCAAAACTGTTATTCCTAATGGTTTCTTCATGTCAGAAGCCATTTTAGCGAGAAATTTATTAGGACCAATCCCTATACTTGATGGTAATTTATACTTTTGTAATAAGTCATTTTGAATTTTAGCTGCTAGATCAAGAGCATCTGCACCATGACAAATCTCCGTTACATCGATGAAAGCTTCATCGATGCTACCTGGCTCCACTAAAGGTGTTATGCTGTATAAATAATTAAAAAAATAGCGCGAATATTTCACATAAGTTTCCATATTAGAATCAACAGCTATTAAATTTGGACATAGTCTCTCTGCATCACTTAATCGCATCGCTGATCTAACTCCATATTTGCGGGCTTCATAACTAGCAGTTAAAACTATACTTTTTCTACGACTCGAATTGGGTGCAACAACAACAGGCTTGCCTGATAAATCAGGATTTTCAGCTATTTCACAGCTTACAAAGAAGCAATTCATGTCAATATGAAAAATAATTCTATTTTTTTGGATAATATCACTTCCCTTTTTAAAAAAAATATGATATAATATGTATGTTTAAAAAATATTATCAATTGAGGTGTCTAATGAAACAAAATAACAAAAACCAAAAGAAAAAATTTATAACAAAACAAACTAAAGCCGATGGCACAGAAGAAATCATCGTACAAGGTTCTCCAAGTAAAACATGGTGGGGTAAAGCTTGTATAATCATTCTTGTAGCAGCTATGCTTATTTTGCCAATTGTAGCATCTATTATTGTATTATTTCAATAATTAAAACCATCATAATTATATCACAAAAAGGGCTAGAAATAGCCCTTTTTACTATGAAAAATAAAAATACCTATTCAAATTTGAATAGGTATTTTTCCCGTTATGCAACTAACTGTACTTTTTTTAGCTTACGATGTTCGAGACGTAACTTATCAGCAATCATTGCGATAAATTCCGAATTAGTTGGTTTAGATTTATTATAACTAATAGTATAGCTAAAAATATCACTAATAGCTTCAACATTACCTCTAACCCATGCCACCTCTATCGCATGGCGTATTGCTCTTTCAACGCGAGACGGCGTTGTTGAAAAACGTTCTGCAATTTCAGGATAAAGGGTTTTAGTAATTTGCCCCAATAATTCAATATTATGATATACCATAATGATTGATTCACGTAAATATAGATAGCCTTTAATATGAGCAGGCACACCTATTTCATGAAGTAGTTCAGTGATTTCACTATCTAAATCAACATTATAAGCATCATCGCTTAAATGAGCGTTAGGATTATTAATCATATCAGTTAATAGATTATATAAAGTATTAATTTTTGTTGGTTTTATTAAAACATAATCAACACCAAATTTGCTTAGTTTGTTTGCGACAAAACTGCTTGAAAATTGCGATGTTGCAATTATTCTTTTTGGTGTATGATATCTTCCTTGATTAGTTTTAATTTCTTCTAATACACTTATACCATCATATTGTGGTAATAACAAGTCTATAAGTAATACATCAACATCAGTTACCCGCAAGGCATTCATTAAAGCAATACCGTCAGTATATCCTCCTACAACACATACATCTTCGCGATTTTTAAAAAAATTTTGTATGGCTTCTATCTCAGAATTTTGAGAATCCGCCACCATTAAACGTAATTTTTGCATAATTTTTTCCCCCTACACAACTATTCTAACACTTATCTACAAAAAATGCAAGAAATATCATTCATATTATATTACTTTTCGCAATGTATGGGTTATAAAAGGAACCATTTCGACAAATAATACTAGAAATTACTATTTTTTTTAAGTAATCTTGTCGAATTTTAATGTTTTATGGTTAAAAGCTCATTCAACATCCATTCAATGTGGATTCCATAACCATAACTAGGATTATCAACGATAACATGCGAAACAGCACCTATTAACTTATTATTTTGAATAATAGGACTTCCACTCATACCTTGGATTATTCCTCCTGTTTTATTGAGCAGTTCTTCATCAGTGACTTTAATTTTTATGCCTTTGATATTTCTACTATTTTGTTTATTTATTTCTACTACCTCTATATCAAATTTTTCTATTTTTTCACCATCAATAACAGTTAAAATATGTGCTGGTCCCAAAACAATTTCATCTTGTGAAGCTACTTTTACGCGTTTTTGATTATTTACTAAATTTTCATTTTTAATTTTTCCATATACGCCAGTAATATTATTTACTGCAATGTCTCCTATTTCTTTTTTTGATAAACTAGCTCTTTTTTCACCAGGTAATCCTGCATTACCTTTTTTGATTGATTCGACATTTGAAAATGTTAGCGTTCCATCGACATCACCGATAATAACTTTTTGATCATAAATTCCATGTCCAAGTGAAGCATATAGTTTTGAAGCAGGATCTATAAATGTTAAGGTTCCTACTCCTAACAATTTATCTTTTAAATATAATCCAAGTGATTTTGCCCCTGTAACTGTTTCTACTACTTTAATGTTTGTTTGTAAAGTTCTTTTATTTCGTAAAATAGTTAAACGAACTTTATCACTTGTTTCATGATTCAAAAAGGTAATGAGATTATTTGCAGTTAAAACATTCAAGTCATTATACTTAATAATTTTATCGCCAACTTCTATATCACTCATCATCCATGGTGAAACTTTATCGTTTGAAGTTTTCACTTCATATTTTCCTGCGATATAAACGCCTGTGTCAATTTTTAATCCGATGGAATTACCACCTGGAATGACATATTTTTCATTTGATGGAGCAGCATTTACTTCTGGCATAGTAAAACTAAAAGTAAGAGTAAATAATAAAATTAAAGTAAATAAAACCTTTTTATATATTTTTTCTATCAATTTCTCGACTCATCTCCTTAATAAGGCTTTTTTTAAAAATTAAATTTTATGCCTCATTATATTATTCCCTGAAAAAAATAAAAAAGCATCTTTAATAAATGGGATTAAAGACACTTTTTGTATTTATTTTTTATTTTTTTCAAAATGATGAACCATATCACTTGCAAATGACATTGCTTTTTCATCTCCAATTGGTGCAGATGTCATTTTTGCAATTTCCTTAATATGCTCATTGTAGTCTAATTCTTTTATTTTAGTAATTGTTCTATTGTCTACCACTTCTTTTGTTAAATATAAATGCTGATTAGCAGCAGCGGCTACAACAGGCAAATGCGTTATCGCAAGCACTTGAGTATCAATACTAATTTCAAGCATTTTCTCTGCTACTGCCTTGGCAACTTCCCCACTAATTCCAGTATCTATTTCATCAAAGATAATGGTTGACAATTGCATATTTTTTAATAAATGCGTTTTTAATGCAAGCATTACTCTAGACATTTCTCCGCCTGATGCAACCTTTCGCAATTCTTTTAAAGGTTCACCTACATTAAATGATATAAAGAATTCAATATTATCAACACCATTATTTTTAAATGGGGCACTATTAAACTGATCATCTAATGGTACTTTTTCAAATCTAATATCTATTTGTACTTTATCTAAACACAAATCTTTTAACGTCTCTTTGATATTTTTTTCTAAAGTAGTTGCATTCTCTTTTCTAATAGCGGTTAATTTATTGGCTGCTACAACTAACTTTTCAAAAGAAAGTAGCAATTCATTTTTTGCTTTATCAATATAATAGTCAAATTGTTCATACTTATCAATATCTGTTTCAAGTTTTTTTTGATAAGATATTAAATCAAGAATATCCATATTATACTTTCTCATTAAGTTTTTAAGAAAGTTAACGCGTTCATTAATTTGATCTAATCTATCTTCATCAAACTCTAAATGATTATATTTTGATGATATCTCGCTTTCCAAATCTTCAATTTCAAAATAAGTATTTTTTACACTATCAGCATAATTTTTATATGTGCTATCATATTTTGATAAATCTTCTAAAGCTTTTTGAATTTCATATAGATTTCCTACTATATTATATTCACTTAAAATATTTTTTATAGTTAGCAAATTTTTGAAAATTAGTTCATAATTATTAAGAGCATCGATTTCTTGTTCCAAATTAGCTAATTCGGTTGGTTTTAGAGATGCATTTTTTAATTCTTTCAAGCGATACTGTAAAAAATCGTAGTTAGCTGCTGCATCTTCAGCATTTTTTTTAAGATCAGTATATTTTTTTAAATCATTTTTATAAGTTTCAAGACAATTTTGATAATCTATCAAACTTTGAGATGTGTTATCATTATCAATAAACTCAACATAATTTGCAACATCAAAAAGTTTTTTCGTATCATTTTGTGTATGAATATCAGCGAAATATTTTGATATTTCATCTAATTGAGCAAGTGTTACAATAATTCCGTTGATTCTGATTATACTTTTACCATTTTCATTGATTTCGCGTCTTATTATTACATCGTTATCATCAACTTCTATGCCATATTCATCAAGTTTAGTTAAAACATTTTTATTATTTGTTTGAAAAATGCCTTCAATTATGGCTTTTGATGCACCTTTTCTAATCATAGACACTGAAGCACGATCCCCTAGTAAAAGCCCGATTGCATCAATAATTAGTGACTTTCCGGTACCTGTTTCCCCAGTTAGAACGGTTAAACCTTTTTTAAAATCGACGCTTATGTTATCAATTATAGCGAAATTCTTTACTGTTAATGTTGTTAACATCTTATTTTCCTCTTACTTCTTCGAGTATTGTTTCAATATTTAAATTATATTTTTCCAACAATTCTTTTCTTGTTGCTGTTTGAAAATACGAATTAGGTAAAGCATAGTGGAGCAAATCAATTTTAATGTTCTTTTCATTTGCATACTCCAAAATAGCTGTTCCCAAACTGTTATTTTTAATTACTTCCTCATACACAACAATTCTTGTATTGTTTTCAAACAACATGTTTAAAACATCATAATCAAGTGGGTTTATAAATCTTGCGTTAATTAATCCAACATCGTTTATTAGTTCTTTGGCACGAAAAGCTTCTAAAAACTCATATACTGAGGTGCCGTAAGTAATGAAAGTAGTTTTCTTAGGCTCCAATAGTATTTCCCATGTACCATATTGAATATTTCCATATTTTTTATCAACAGCAAAGGTTAATTCTTTAGGATATCTTATTACAAATGGCCCATACTTTTTGGCAAGCCCTAAATCAAGAAGTTGTTTTAACTCTCCATAACAACTAGGCATCGTTATAGTAATGCCAGGAATACTTTTTAAAAAACTTACATCATATACACCTTGATGGGTATCTCCATCACCATCAACGATACCTGCTCTATCGACACAAAACAAAACAGGAAGATTAGTTCTAGCAATATCATGAATTATTTCATCATATGCCCTTTGGAGAAACGTCGAATATATAAACAAAATAGGTGTCATATTGCAAAGAGCCATGCTACTTGCGATTACAACAGCATTTTCTTCTGCGATTCCAACGTCATAGAAACGATCGTTCCATTCTTCCTTTAGAATATTCAGTCCAGATCCCAAAGACATGGCCGGCGTTATTACTCTTATAGACATATCGTTAGCATATTTAGTAAGTAAATATTTACTAATTACCTCACCAGTCAAATCATTAATGTGTGAACTTTTCAATGCACCACTTTCAATTTCAAAAGGTGGAACATGATGCCAAACTCCTATTTTATCTTCTTCTGCATATTTATAACCTTTCCCTTTTGTGGTCTTTACGTGAAGAACGACACTTCGGTTAGAATTTTTGGCAAATTCTAAAAACTTTACTAATTGTTTGATATTGTGTCCATCAATTCCTTCAAAGTATTTAAAATTTAAAACATCAAATATATTTTTGTGATAAATCAATGACTTAATTGAACCATTGATTCTAGCAATAATATTATGAGATTTTTCAGGAAATAATGAATATACCAAAGATTTCTGCCGCTTAACTCTTATTTTATTAAAGGTTCTCGCTATCGATCCAACATTTTTAGATACGCTCATTTCATTATCGTTGATAACTATTATTACCTTATGCTGAGGATTAGCTCCTAAATAATTGAGAGCCTCAAAACTAAGTCCGTTAGTTATTGAAGCATCTCCAACGACTGCTATTATTTCCCCAATATCTTCTCCAGCTTCTCTCGCAACAGCCATACCAATACTTGCAGATAAGGCAGTAGAGCTATGACCTGCTTCCCAAGCATCATATAAACTTTCACTATATTTTGAAAAGCCACTAATTCCGTTCATTTTTCTCAACGTTGAAAATTTTTCTGCTCGATCAGTAAGTAATTTGTGGGCATATGTTTGATGAGAAACATCAAAGATAATTTTATCTCTTGGGGTATCAAAAACTTTATGTAAAGCTATCGTTAGTTCAACCATTCCCAAATTGGAAGATAAATGACCACCATTTTGACTAACCGTAGTTATTATTTTAGAACGAATAAAACTAGCCAAATCATTTAGTTCATCAAGTTTCATTTCTTTTAGGTCTTTGACCTTAACTTGGGAATAATCCATAACTTTCTCCTTCTCATTAATTTTTAAATGGAACTTCTTCTCCTTCATTCATTTTTGTTACAATTACTTGTTTTGCCTCTTCTAATCTTTTTTTACATTCAAGACTAAGTTCCATTCCTTTTTTATACTTTTCCACAGACTCTTCTAATGTCAATTGACCACTTTCAAGGTCGTTTACTATTTTACTCAATTCATTAATCAAATCTTCAAAACTCTTTTTTTCCATTTTAGACCTCTTTTTTATTTTTTTCTATAATATTAGCTTTAATATTACCACCATTCATTAGTACCAAAAGTGGTTTGTCCATTTTTACTTTATCAATATGGTCGATAATTTTGTTTTCTTGGTAAACTATACTGTAGCCTTTTCCCATTAAGTATAAGGGATTAAGGGTTTCAATCTTGCTAATAGTTTGCTTAAATGTGTATTCATTTTTATTAATGGTATCGATATAATTTGTATTTACCTTATCTTCTAGATTAAGAACTTGTTTAGAAAATTTGTCACAAATATCATCAAGAAGTTGAGGTTTTAACCTTTGGGTACAATTTTCATAATTAATTGCACTATGCTTATAAACGTTGTATACAGCATTGTTTAATCGTTTTTCTAATTGTCCTAATTGCTCGTACTTATAACCTATTGTTAATGTTGGTGATAATTTAACGAGTTTATCTGTAAGATTATAGTAATTATAAGTATATCGTTCAAATAACCTATCAGGTTTACTTAAGACATATGCTTCACGAAACTTTCTTAATATGTCATAATGCGTTCTCAGTATACTTAAGAAAGCATTATTCATTCTGTTTTCATCTAACAAAATAGCGTGATACAAATCTTCCTTATTCTTTGTAAGTAACATCGCTGCTCCTGTTGGGGTTGGAGCACGCATTGAAGCAATAAAATCGCAAATCGTATAATCTGCCTCATGACCTATTGCAGATACTGTTGGAATAGGACTGGCAAATAATGTTCTGGCAAGTTCTTCATCATTGAAACAAGATAAATCCTCAAAGCTCCCGCCACCACGACCTATTATCAAAACATCGTAAACAGGGTTTTGATACACTTCTTTTAAGGCTCTAACTAAATCCCTAGCGGCAAACTCCCCTTGTACAAGGGCTGGAAAAAGAGTAATTTTCGCGAGCGGTAAACGTCTATTAAAAGTTGATATAATATCGTGAATAGCATCACCTGTAGCAGATGTTATAACCGCAACTTTCATAGGATAAGGAGGAATATCTTTTTTGAATTTATTATCAAATAAGCCTTCTTTTTGAAGTTTATCTTTTAAAATTAAATATTCCTGATAAAGTAAACCAAGTCCATCCTCAACCGCTTTACGGATAACGATGGCATAATTTCCTTTTTTCTCATATACCTTGATACTACCCAAGACTTGAATTAACATACCATCACGTGGTTCAAATGTTAAATTTTCCGTATAGGGATAAAAAATGATAGCATTTATTTCGCTATATTCATCTTTTATTGAAAAATACATATGTTTTCCAGAACGTTTAAAATTTGAAATTTCTCCCTTCAAATAAACATCTTTAAGGTGAACATCAATATCAAATTTGTAATTTATATAACGATTGAGCGATGATACCGTCAAAAAACGGGCATTTCTAAACTCATAATCAATTGATTCGTTATTAGCCATTATTTCAAACCTGCACTTATGCTGTCAAGTAATTTGTTTGTAAAACGCGATTGTGCTTCATCTTCTAAATTACTATATTCTTTAGTAATTTCAATTGCTTCATTAATAATTATATGATGAGCTAAATCCGTATATAACATTTCAGCCACCGCAATTCTAATGATTGCTCTATCTACGTATGATAGTCTATCAATCGTCCAATCAACCAAAGCTTTGGATATTGTATTATCAATTTTTTCTAAATTAGTTACAACGGTTGTAACTAGCATGCGAGCGAATTCAGTTTTGTTTAAAACTTCAACCATTAAAGCATCATTTTCTTGATTTTCGCCAAAAACAAAATCAGGATCGAGGACAAATGGAATTTGTTGTAAAGCTTTGTCTAAATCAACCAATTGTTCTTCATTATTTATAGAGTTAATATCTAATTCATATAGTATTTTCATAGCACAAATTCGTGATTGATGTCGGTTCATATTTTTTTCCTCATTTTTTATTTATTTTATTGATAATTTGTGACATTTATTCGAAAAGGAACGATAGGAATACCTTGTTCGTTTACAATGATATTGTATGTAATATCTGCATCTTGACCGTAAGAAATCTCTTTTATAATCGGTGCTTTGATGACTTCATTTGTCTCTTCATCAATAATATCTTTAGGTAATTCAATTAGTATCCAATTACCATCAAAATATACATTTGTATCAATTATATTACCATCGATATCTTTAACAACAATAGCATTATTCCCTTGAGAAATTAAGTTTGCAGCATTGGAAAAGGTTAAATGAATGTATTTAGTATCGTATATAGAATTAATATACGATGGAGGTAAATAACCATTGATTTTCTTATATATAGTAGCATGAAGCACTTTAACAACTCTTGATATTACCTTATCAATTGAAACATCACCAAGAATATAATCATTTTTATCTGATTCTTCTTCTATTTCTTTCTCTTCAAGCGACTCAGTACTTACATCTTTCGTTATCATTTCATTCAAATCATATGTAGTAATCAAATTTACATAATTATAATAATAAGAAGAAATAGCTTGAAGGTTACGTAAATATGGCATATACGTTTTATCTGACGAGGCGCTTTGAAGAATCAAAATATTTGAATTATTAAATTGTTCATAAAACTGTTCGATTAATTTTAATAAAACATATTGGTATTCTGAAGCATACTTTGCAATATCTTTTTCAGATGTAAATTTTTTATTATCGAAGTTCGTTTCGCCTTGATTCCAGATTAATGCTTTTGTGTTAAATTCTGATGCAATTTCCAAGACCTGCAAAAATAAAGATGACATTGTATCATAGTCTTCATAATAGCCATTGGATAATTCTAATAAACGATGCTCACTTGTTAGAAAATCATTAACTCTTTTGTTATCAGCTATTAATTTAGGACTTAACCACGAATCGATATGGGCACTATCAGCAACAGCCACAACAACCCCAATTGGTAAATTTTCTTTATCGGCAAGTTTTCTGGCAAATCTAAAAACAAACTCACTTATAACATTATTTTCTTTATTTTCAGTTATCCATTCACCATTTTGATAGAATGCCGTATAAGAAGATATCGTAAAACTATCTTTATCTTTTTCATAAGTCGGGCTACTTAGGTATCCTTCACCACAAACAACATAAACGTCACCAAAATGAACGTTTTTAAAAACTTTCTTATGAACTCCATCGTTAATTTCCATACGGTAAACATCTTTACTGGCCTTAGGAGCTTCAAAACTAAGTATGAAATCACCTTTGTCATTAGCGATATTAGTAATACTCTTATATTCAAATTCATTACGATATAAAGAAACTTTCATAGTTACAGAAGCTTCTGTTTTACCTTTAATTGTCACCATTTCCTTTTGTTGTAGCACCATTCCGTCACAAAAATACGGAGAAATTTCAAAATCTTCTTTTGGTAATACCTTAGAAGGTTCGCCAGGAATAAATTCACAACTTGTTAAAGCGATGGGAAACAATAAAAAAAGCCCCATTATTAGTATACGTACAAAAAACTTTTTCTTCATACAAAGCTCCTTTATCTTATTCTTTATACTATTATACTACATGTGAGACTTTTTTTCAAATCAAATCACATATTAATTACTTTTTAGCAATATTTTTCAAAGTGATTTAATAAACTTTTAGTTAATTTTAACAAAACTGGTTCTTTACTTTTAATATTTTGTGCTAAATAGTACTGATTAATTGCCCGATCTAAATTATGATTTTCATATTTTGTTTCAAAATAAACATCACCATCAAAGTAATCCGTTAAAAAACGAATTGAACATTCCATTGTAATCACGTATATACTATCAACAAGATGTTTTTTTTCTTCAGTATTCAGATATTTACACATTTTAGAAAGGTATCCAATTAAAAAATAACAATAAGCCTTAGTGTCAAAATTTATCTTTGAAACATCTTTCTCATCTTCTGAGACGGCTGATGCCGCAATTCTTAAAGCATCGCCAAAATCGTATAGAACCGATCCTTCCATAACCGTATCAAGGTCTATCATACATAACGCCTTGTTCGTTGTTTCATCAAACATGATATTATTTAATTTCGTATCATTATGCGTAATTCTTTTTGGAATATTACCCTTTTCAATGTTTCTTTCGATAATGGAAAATTTCCTATTTTCATCTTTTATTTTTTCATATAATTTGCAGCCTATATCTCTTCTCTTGCCACTTACTTTGTGATATGATGCTCGTAATAAATCAAATCTAAATGGCGTATTATGAAAATTACAAAAAACATTTTTTATTTTTGAACCGTCTAAGTCAATCAAATTAGCCTGGAAATCACCAATGCATTTCCCTGCTTCACTTAATATATTGTAATCTGCTGGAACTTGATAACTAATACTATTTACGATATAATTGTAACATCGATAAAATCCACCACCATAATTATATATACATTTTCCATCTAGTGTTTTTATAATTTTTAAAGTCTGCCTATTAGTTTTCTTTCTTTCAAGATGTTCTACTATTATTTTTATGTTCTCCATTATTTGATATGGGTTTTCAAATACAAATGTATTTATTTTTTGAATGATGTATTTTTTATGAGTACTCGTTGTAACGACATAAGTTTGATTTATCAAGCCATTATCTTGTTTTTTAACATCGACAACATAACCATCTAATTGAAAATTATTAGCTATCTCTTTTATAATTTCCATTTAACATCCCTCACAAACTAACACTCATTTTATTTATATGCATATTCTAATTCAATGTGACTTTTTTGGACAGTATTATTTATTTTTTAACAAGCAGTTAATAATAAAGAATATAAAAAAGAGTTAATTTCCATTAACTCTCCTCATTATTGTGTTCTTTTGAGCATTTACGCTCATCGTTACTTTCTCTTATTAAATAATCATAACGTTCGCGAGCATCGATATATAGTTGTGTCGATATATCGTTCGCAAAATCGACATTCTTATTTATAGAAGTATTTTTAAAATCTTTTTTAGGTTTTTGACTCATTGTATAATCTCCTTTATTAATATTATACTTTAAAAATCAAAAATCATAATTTATTTTAAGAGCCAATCTTTTCCTTTAAGTGTTTCAGGCTCAAAACGGTCTAAATCATTATAATCTTGTTGACGAAGTGCTTCAAAAATACAAACAGCTGCTACATTACTGATGTTTAGCGATCTTATTTTATCATTCGTGGGAATTCTAATACAATCTTCTAAGTGCTCTCTTAAGATTTCTTTTGGAACACCTGTCGATTCTTTTCCAATGACAAAATAATATTCACCATTTGGATCAGATAAATTAAGTGCGTGAGGTGTTTTCATTCCGTATCTCGTTAAAAAATACATTTTGCCTTTACCCGCATTTTTGCTTAAAAAGTCCTCCCAATTTTCGTAAACAACAAAATCCACATTTGGCAAATAATTAACAGCACATCGTTTTAAGTGTGCATCATCTAGTGAAAACCCTAAAGGTTTAATAAAATGTAGACGCGTATTAGTTCCAGCGCAAGTTCTCATTATATTACCAGAATTCTGAGGAATTTCTGGTTCATATAAAACAATATTATTGTGTGCCATATTGTTTACCTTCTTCTTCAATAATTTTTTTAGTATTTGTAATACGTGGTTTGAAATCAACCAATGCATACAAAATGCATCCCATAAAAAAAGCTCCAAAGTTACTTATATTCATACAAATCCAAACAGACTTTACCCCCATGTCGAACACAAACAACATCAAAAAGAGAACAGGGACTCTCATAATCCATAAACGTGAAGTTGAAAGAACTAATGATAAATCAGTTCGACCTGCCCCTTGAAAACATCCATTAAAACATTGAAAAATACTCATTAGAGGTAATCCTAAAAGGAGATATAATAAATATCTATCACAAAGTGCAAGTTCTTCACCTCTTGCACCTAATAAAGATGCGATAGTTGAACGAAAAGGTAGCATCAAAAGTGATCCTAAAACTGATATCATCAACGACAATAATAATGCTGATAAAAATGACATTTTAGCTCTTTTTATGTTACCAGCGCCAATGTTTTGACCAACGAAAGTTGCTAAAACTGTTCCAACACCCATAGCAGGAAAGAGGAGAAGGGAATTGATTCTATTGCAAGTCGTTATTCCACTCAAAATATCTTTCGTCATTCCCGCATAAGATGACATCATCGTATTAATTATAACAAATCCCAGCGATGTAAAGGCTTGACTTAATGCTGCAGGAATACCTAGTTTAAATATTTTTTTAGAATATTTAATATTAGGGGTTAGCTCCTTTAAAACTAGTTTGTTTTGCTTACTTTTTATCATACTGACAAGACAAGCCGGAACAATACACCAATTAGCAATGACAGTTGCTATTGCGGCTCCTGATAAATCCATATTAAACACCATTACTAATACAATTGTCAAAACTAAATTAACAAAAATTGATATTATATTCCATATAACAGGTCTAATTGTGTCACCAAGCGATTGTCTAGAAGCTTGATATGAAAAGAATATAAAAAGGCTAACCATTTCAAACGATCTTATCCGCAAATACCTTAATGCTGGATCATACACTTCTGGCAGTGCCCTCATCAATTTTAATACCGTGGGGGATCCAAAATATAGTACAATGTTTATAACTATTCCGATAATTATCGATATTAATAATAACTGTGTACTAGTTTTTTGAGATTTATCTTTAGCACCAGCCCCGATATACTGACTCATTAAAGCCAAACCCGCGGTCATCAAACCAAGCGCTAAAGCCTGACAAATCGATATAACTGGACCAACAAAGCCTATCGCTGCTTTTTGTGCTGTTATGATGCTAAGATCTTGATTCATATTACCAACCACGATTATATCAACCATATCGTGGAGAGATTTTAACACGTTATTTAGCATAATGGGTAATGCTAAAATAAAAATACCCTTTAAAATATTCTTTTCGTTTAAGATCCTATATTGCTTATCACTCTTTGATATTTCCATATATTACCTCACAATCTTATTAATTATATCACTTTATCGACTTTTTTTCCCATAATGTGCTTAGCACTTTGTCGCATATGTTGATTTGTCAATGATGTGAGACCAAAATTAAAAAAGAAAAAAATCTATATGTTATAATGTGTATAACCTAAATTTATTAATTCATTACGTTTTTCAATAGGATTTTT
>URLJ01000026.1 GCA_900548675.1 uncultured Mollicutes bacterium | reverse complement strand
AGGCCCTTTTTTGCGTACTTTAAACTTTTTAAATAAATTATTTTATTAATTTACTTGACTTTTTTATAGTAGGCTTTAATATGTTTAATTATATCAAAATCGACCACATTACTAAGTAATAAAAGGGATAATAAGGTACTATTTAAAAAGAGGTCGAAAAATTTCGTTTCTTGTTTCTTGCTTATTTTTTATAAATTTGATATAATAATTAAGAATTAAAAAAGCGAAAATGGAATACATTTTCCGTATAGGAGGCTAATATTATGAGTAAAATTGATTTAATGAAATATGGCATCACTGGAACAAAAGAAATCGTTCATAACCCATCTTATGAAATGTGTTTTGAAGAAGAAACTAACCCAAACCTTGAAGGCTATGAAAAGGGTCAAGTAAGTGAACTTGGTGCTGTTAATGTTATGACAGGTATTTATACTGGCCGTTCGCCTAAGGATAAATATATTGTTGTTGATGAAAATTCTAAAGATACTGTATGGTGGACTTCAGATGAGTATAAAAATGATAATCATCCAGCATCAGTCGAAGTATGGAAAACCATCAAAGATATCGCTATTAAAGAATTATCAAATAAACGGTTATTTGTAGTTGACGCTTTCTGCGGCGCTAACAAAGATACACGTATGGCTGTACGTTTCATTGTTGAAGTTGCATGGCAAGCACACTTTATTAAGAATATGTTCATTCGTCCTACAGAAGAAGAACTTGCAAATTTTGAACCAGATTTTGTTGTTTATAATGCTTCAAAAGCTAAAGTTGCTAATTATAAAGAATTAGGACTAAATTCTGAAACTTGCGTAATGTTTAATATCACAAGCCGTGAACAAGTAATAATTAATACTTGGTATGGTGGTGAAATGAAAAAAGGTATGTTCTCTATGATGAACTATTATCTTCCATTAAAAGGTATCGCATCAATGCATTGTTCTGCTAATACTGATATGGAAGGAAAGAATACAGCTATTTTCTTTGGTTTATCAGGAACAGGTAAAACTACTTTATCAACTGATCCAAAACGTTTATTAATTGGTGATGATGAACATGGTTGGGATGACAACGGTGTTTTCAACTTTGAAGGCGGATGTTATGCAAAAGTTATCAATCTTGATAAAGAATCTGAACCAGATATTTATAACGCAATAAAGAGAAATGCTTTATTAGAAAACGTTACTTTAGATAAGGATGGAAAAATTGATTTTGCCGATAAGAGTGTAACTGAAAATACAAGAGTATCTTATCCAATTGATCATATTGAAAAAATCGTTCGTCCAGTTTCTTCAGCTCCTGCAGCTAAGAATGTAATTTTCTTATCAGCAGATGCATTCGGCGTTCTTCCTCCAGTTTCTATTTTAACAAAAGAACAAACACAATATTATTTCCTTTCTGGTTTTACTGCTAAACTTGCTGGAACAGAACGTGGAATTACTGAACCTACTCCAACATTCTCAGCCTGCTTTGGTCAAGCATTCCTTGAATTACACCCAACAAAATATGCTGAAGAATTAGTTAAGAAAATGGAAAAGAGCGGAGCTAAAGCTTATTTAGTAAACACTGGATGGAATGGTACTGGTAAACGTATTTCTATTCGTGATACACGTGGTATTATCGATGCAATTCTTAATGGAGACATTTTAAATGCCCCTACGAAGAAAATACCTTACTTTGATTTAGAAGTTCCAACAGTATTAAATGGTGTTGCTACAAACATTTTAGACCCACGCGATACTTATCAAGATCCTGAAGAATGGAATAAAAAAGCTGAAGATTTAGCATCAAGATTCATCAAGAACTTTGCTAAATATGAAGGCAATAAAGCAGGTAAAGCTTTAGTAGAAGCAGGACCTAAATTAACTAAGTAATAAACAAAATACCCTAGTATAACGCTAGGGTATTCTTTTATATACGCTATTGTTTGAATAAAAAGGAATAATATGGTATAATACTTTTTAGGAAGTGACAACAATGGAAGAAAAACAAAATAACAAAATATTAGACTTTTTTATAAAAACCCTAAATGGTATGGCTTATGGCCTTTTTGCAACCTTAATCATTGGGACAATAATCGGTACGATAGGAACTTTTTTTAAAAATAGTGATATTAATTTCTTTAAAGAAATATATAACATTTTAGGTGATGGACAAACAGGAGTTTCTTGGTGCCTTGGAATATTAACAGGGGCAGGAATTGGTATAGGAATAGCACTGACATTAAAGGCAAATGTTTTGTCAACAATTGTTTTGGCAAGTGTTGGCGAAATTGCCGCGTATTTATCCCTTACAACCAAATTTGTAACCAATAATCATCAAACGCTCAATGCTGTAAAAATTGGTGATCCCCTCACCATTTATCTTGTAGTCGTAAGTGTGGCTTTATTGATGAAAATAATTTTTAAAAAGAAAACGCCCGTAGATATTTTAATAATACCGCTATTTGGAGTGATTACTGGAATAATAATTAGTGTACTATTAAGATATCCTACAATATATGTAACTTATGGAATACAGTGGTTAGTTGGTAATGCAACTAGTGCTCAACCATTTATAATGGGAATAGTTGTATCTGTTCTAATGGGAATGGCTCTTACCGCTCCTATATCAAGTGCTGCTATTGCGGCGATGATATTTACTATTCCTCAATCAATAACTTTTAGTCAAGCATTATCATCACCTGAATATGTAGGGTTAGCTTTAGCAAGTGGGGCAGCGATTGTCGGATGTTCTACGCAAATGGTTGGATTTGCTGTACAATCAAGAAAAGATAACCAAATAGGAATAGTGTTATCGGTAGGAATTGGTACTTCAATGTTACAATTTAAAAATATTTTAAAACGCCCTGTTATTTGGCTTCCTACAATAATTACTAGTGCCATTTTAGGCCCAATTTCAACTTGCTTGCTGAAATTAGGATGTTTTGGTAGTGCAGCAGGGATGGGCACAGCTGGATTAGTTGGTCAAATAGGAACCTTTAGTTCAATGGGAAATACTTGGCAAACATGGGTTGGTATAATTGTTTTAGAAATTATCGCGCCAATGGTATTAGTGTATATCATTGATAAGGTATTTAGAAAACTTAAATGGATAAAAGATGGCGATTTAAAAATATAATATTTGATTTACCTGTTAAAAAATGGTATAATATACCTATAGACAATATTTATATAAAGAAAGGTGTGTAATTATGGCTTATATAAATTATTCTCGTGAATTATTAGATAAATTTTGTATGGAAGCTTTCCAAAAATTTGGTTTTACCAAAGAAGAAAGTAGAATAATCTCTGATGTATTATTAATGTCAGATGATTTTGGAATTGAATCACATGGTATGCAACGTTTAGTTCGTTATCATAAAGGTATCGCAAGTGGTTTAATCGATGTTAAAGCAAAACCAGAGGTTGTTTTTGAAACACCAATTAGTGCTGTTATCGATGGACATTCAGGAATGGGACAATTACTAGGTCACAAAGCTATGGAAATGGCTATTGAAAAAGCAAAAACAAATGGTGTAGGTATCGTATCAGTACGTAATTCTAACCATTATGGTATCGCTGGATACTATGCAAGAATGGCAATGGATCAAGGCTTAATTGGTTTTTCTTGTACTAATTCTGAAGCGATTATGGTTCCTACTTTTGGGAAAAAAGCAATGCTAGGTTCAAATCCAATCGCTTGCAGTGCCCCTGCTGACCCTTATCCATTCTTCTTTGATGCATCAACTACTGTGGTTACACGTGGAAAGCTTGAAATGTATAATAAAATGGATAAACCTATTCCAACAGGATGGGCTGTAAATAAAGAAGGACAATCATCCAATAGTGCTAGTGAAGTACTTGGAAATATCAAAGCTCATGAAGGTGGCGGTATCGTGCCACTAGGTGGAGACACAGAACAATTGGGCGGCCATAAAGGATACGGATATGGTATGCTTTGTGAATTATTCTCTTCAATTTTATCACAAGGTATGACATCAGCTCATACAATGCAAAATGGTTTTTCAGGAATTTGCCATGGCTTTATGGCAATCAACCCTGCATTCTTTGGCGATCCTGAAGCAATTAAAAAACATTTTAGTGAATACTTAACAGAACTTCGTGAAAGTCCTAAAGCTAATGGCGCTACACGTATTTACACACATGGTGAAAAAGAAATGGAAGCTATTAAGAAAGTTCAAAAAGAAGGTATTCCAGTAAACGAAAATACAGTTAGAGAAATGATCGATATGGCTAAATACTTAGGTATGGATGTAAAAGCATACTTCGGTGATTTCGACGAAACAAATAATTCTAATTTTAAGAGTAGCTATTAAAAAGAGGTATTGAAAATGGCAGAAAAAACAGTTTATGAAAAAAGTTTAGAACTTCATGAAAAAAATCATGGTAAAGTAGAAGTTATCTCTAAAGTTAAAGTTGAAAATCGTGAACAACTTTCACTTGCTTATACACCAGGTGTTGCAGAACCATGTAGAAAAATTCACCAAAATCCTGCAGATGTTTATAAATACACAGCTAAAGGAAACTTAGTGGCTGTAGTATCAGATGGCACAGCTGTTTTAGGATTAGGTGATATTGGTCCTTTAGCAGGAATGCCTGTAATGGAAGGAAAAGCTATTTTATTTAAAGAATTTGCTAACGTTGATGCTTTTCCAATTTGCTTGGATACCAAAGACGTTGACGAAATTGTTGAAACAATTAAGCGTATAGCTCCTTGTTTTGGTGGTATTAACCTTGAAGATATTTCTGCACCTCGTTGTTTTGAAATTGAAGCAAGACTTAAAAAAGAACTTGATATACCAGTTTTCCATGATGATCAACATGGTACAGCAATCGTTGTTTGTGCAGGTTTAATTAACGCCTTAAAAGTTGTAAAAAAAGAATTTAAAGATGTTAATATTGTTATTAATGGTGCTGGTAGCGCTGGTATTTCTATCTGTAAATTAATTTTACAATTTGGTGTAGGAAATGTAGTACTAGTTGATAAAAATGGTGCATTATGTCCTGGTGAAGAATGGATGAACCCAGCACAAAAAGCTATGGCAGAAGTTACTAATAAAAATCATGAACGTGGACCATTAAAAGAAATAATCAAAGGTAAAGACATTTTCATCGGTGTATCAGCTCCTAACCTTGTTAGTGCTGAAATGGTAAAAACTATGGCAAAAGATCCTATTATTTTTGCAATGGCTAATCCTACACCTGAAATTATGCCTGATGTTGCTAAAGAAGGCGGCGCAGCTGTTATTGCGACAGGAAGATCTGATTTTCCTAACCAAATCAATAATGTATTAGTTTTCCCTGGAATCTTCCGTGGTGCTTTAGATGTTAGAGCGACAGACATTACAGAAGAAATGAAATTAGCAGCTAGTCGTGCTATTGCTTCTTTAATTACACCTGAAGAATTAAATTCTGAATATATCATTCCTTCACCATTCGATAAACGTGTTTGTGCCGTTGTTGCTGAAGAAGTAGGAAAAGTAGCTCGTATGCAAGGAATTGCTAGAAAATAATAACTATGTGCAATCTTGTATTGCACATTTTTAAAAATGGAGGAAACATGGCTAATTATAAATTACCATATTATAAAGGATACATCGATTTAAATATCCCCGATGATGAGGTAGCTGGTGTACTTGTTTCTAAGACAGAATCATATGTACCTAAATTAAGTGAAGAAGAACTTGTGCGAGAAGCGTTAAATAATCCTATCGCATCTATGCCATTATGTGATTTGGCAATTTCCAAAAAACATATCGTAATTATTTCTAGCGATCACACAAGACCAGTTCCTAGTCATATAACGATGCCTATTCTTTTAGAAGAAATAAGAAAAAAGAATCCTAATGTTAAAATAACTATTCTTATCGCAACAGGTATGCATCGACCTACTACGCATGAAGAATTAGTTAACAAATATGGTTTAAAAATTGTTGATGAAGAAGAAATAATTATTCATAACGCTTATAATGATGAAGAAATGACCTTTAAGGGTATTCTTCCATCTGGTGGAGAACTTTGGGTAAATAAATTAGTTGATGAAGCGGATTTACTTATTAGTGAAGGCTTTATTGAACCACATTTTTTTGCAGGTTTTTCTGGTGGTAGAAAATCAGTCTTACCAGGTATTGCTTCTAAAAAAACAGTTTTATGGAATCATAATGCCAAATTCATCGCCAGCAAATATGCAAGAGCAGGGAATTTAAAAGAGAACCCTATTCATCAAGATATGCTTTTTGCTGCTAAACAAGTGAAGTTAGCATTCATTTTAAATGTAGTAATAAATGGTGAAAAGAAAATAATAAAAGCCTTTGCGGGAGATCTTGAAGAAGCCCATAAACATGGTTGTGAATTGGTAAAAGAGATTGCTCAAGTAAAACCGATATATTCACAGATCGTAATAACAACTAATGGAGGTTATCCATTAGACCAAAATATATATCAAACAGTTAAAGGAATGACAGCTGGTGAAGCTTGTGTTGAAAAAGGCGGTGTCATCATTATATGTTCATCGTGCGCTGATGGTACAGGTGGTGATTTCTTTTATAAATTATTAGCAGATGCACCTTCTGCAGAGGTTGCTTACCAAAATTTAAACGATGTTGACCCAAGTAAAACAGAATTTGATCAGTGGGAAGCACAAATATTAGCTAGAATATTATGCAAAGCCCATGTAATTATTGTAACGGATAAATGTGATCCTAAAATAATTACTTCAATGCATATTGATCATGCCTATACAATTGATGAAGCGCTTGCCAAAGCAAGAAAGATTGTTGGCGAAAATAAAAAAGTAACGATTATTCCTGATGGAATAAGCGTAATATTTTAAAGGAGGAAATACAATGAAATATAAATGCTTAATTTGTGGACAAGTATTTGAAGTGAAAGATGGCGAAACACCAGTTTGCCCAGTATGTAAAGCAACAGGTGATAAAGTAGTACCTTTTGTAGAAAATACTATGAATTGGCCTGCAGAACACTTTGTCGGTATCGCTCAAGGCGTTGATAAAGAAGTTTTAGAAGGGTTAAAAAACAACTTTATAGGTGAATGTACTGAAGTTGGAATGTACCTTGCTATGTCACGAAATGCTATGAGAGAAGGATATCCTGAAGTAGCATTAGTTTTAGAACAAATAGCTAAAGAAGAAGCAGAGCACGCTGCAAGATTTCAAGAAATGTTAGGAGAACTTATAAGCACATCGACTAAAGAAAATCTTGAAAAAATGTTAGCTGGTGAAAATGGTGCATGCCATGGTAAAATGGCTATAGCGAAACGTTCAAAAGAATTAAATCTTGATGCTATTCATGATTCAGTACATGAAATGGCTCGTGATGAAGCTCGCCATGGTAAAGCATTAGAAGCTCTATTAAAACGTTATTTTAATAAATAAATATAATACAAACTATTTAATGGTTACAAATATTAATTATTAATAATAGGTGGAATTATGTGGATTATTTTAGCTTTGCTTGCGGCATTTTTTACATCCATGACTACAATTCTTGCCAAAATAGGTATTAAAAATGTCAATTCAAATTTTGCTACATTATATCGAACAGGGATAGTTATTATTTTTGCATTTATTATTTGTCTCATAACAGGAACTATCAATACAATACCTGATCTAACGATTAAAAACTGGTGCTTTTTAATAATTTCAGGAATTGCTACAGTTGCAAGTTGGCTTTGTTATTATAAGGCTATCAAATTAGGTAATATAAATAAAGTTGCTCCGATAGATAAATCTAGTTTCGTTTTAACAAGTATATTATTTTTAATTTTCTTTTTTAACGATACAACAAATAATGGCAATGCATTAACGATTATAATGTTAGTACTATCGATGATATTGATGTTAACAGGAACATTGTTTATGATTTCAAAAGAAAATGGTGTGGAAGTTGACAATAATAAATGGCTAATTTATGCTATCCTAAGTGCTGTATTCGCATCATTTGTATCGTTCTTTGTTAAATTAGGATTACAGGGTATTAAGAGTAATGTGGGAACATTACTTAGAACAATTATAGTGTTTATCTTTTCTCTTGCGATTGTATTATGTCGCAAAGATTATAAAGGAGCAAAAAACATCACAGCAAGTTCTTGGATATTTCTAACACTATCAGGTATTGCGACAGGTGCTAGTTGGTTATTTGAGTATAAGGCTTTAAACTTTGTTAATGCCAATCCGATAGCAGTTAATTCTATAGGCAAATTATCAATTCTACTCACGATGCTTTTTTCATTCTTAATCCTAAAAGAGAAATTTAATAAACGCTCAATTTTAGGTTTATTTCTCTTGACCCTTGGCATTGTTATAATAATAATTTTTAGTTTGTAAAGCTTAGAGGTTATATGTGAAAAGATTTGAAGTTAAAAAAATTAAAGTAAAAGGGTTGAGAAATACTAGAGATTTAGGACAACTATCTGATATTACTCAATATAAAATTAAGAAAAATGTTCTTTTCAGAAGTAGTAGATTAGATAAAATGAGTGAAAAAAGACGCAATAAGTTTTTAAATGATTACAATATAAAAACAGTTATTGATTTAAGAACGGATGTGGAAATAAACGAAGGTAAAAAAATAGTTTTTCCACCCTCAATAACGTATATTAGAATACCTATTTTAACAAAAAGGTTTTTTGGTATTACTCATGAAAAGAAGATGTCAAAAGTCTTAAAAAAAGAGAGTGTTAGATACATAGATAAAGTAAAAAAAGATGAATACTTGGTAGAAATGTATAAAAGTATAGTATTTGATGAAGAATCCCAAAAATATTTTAGAGAATTTTTTGATTGCTTAATTGAGCACAAAGAAGGAGCAATCTTATATCACTGTACGAGTGGAAAAGATCGTACAGGAATCGTGACAATGTTTATTTTATTCGTTCTAGGAATTAATGAGCAAACGATTATTGAGGATTATGCAGCATCAACGTACTTTAACAGATCATACATTAGAACAAGAATATTTTTGCTAAAAGCTGCCATTATTTTAGATGTCAAATTTAGAAGATTATTAGCTTCAATGTTGTATAGTAAAAAAGAATACTTACAAAAAACGATTGCAGCTATTAATGACAGATATGGTAGTATTAACAATTACCTAGTGATGGTATTAGGTTTAACTGAAGAAAAGCAAGCAATAATTCGTAAAAAATTACTTGAAGAATAAAAATAATCCATAAGTAGTAAAACTACTTATGGATTATTCTTATATCTAGTTACTTTGTAACTATTTTGTTACTTTTTTCAAAGAAGGCACTTATTATCATTATAATAACAAATACTAATAAATACCATAAAATGCCTTCAATTGGGTGAGCAAAGAAAGTAGCGATGATGATAAAGATGCAACTAATTGTCGCAAGTATTGGCATTACAAAGCGTTTAAATACTCCTAATTCTTTTTCTTTTATCATCATCATAATAAAAATAGGAATATAAAAAGCATAGACTGTAATAATAGGAAGTTCCGATGAATCGAATGCCACACGGCCAAACCATGGCTTAGGGGCTAAATTACTACCATAAAAGAAGACTAGCCAAAGCATACAAATTAGTAAGCCAAAAATGGCGGAATTAGTAGGGACATTAGTTGTTTTATCGACAGATCTAAACTTTTCAGGGTTAATTCCTTCACCTCTAACAGCCATTGAATACATACCTCTAGAAGAAGCTAGAGTAAGACCATTTAAAGTTCCAAGGCATGATATTACAACAAAGACAAATAGAATTGTTCCAGCTGCATTACCAAATATTTTTTTGAATGCCATTACTGCTCCTTCTTGACCATTGTTCATTAATTCGGCATTTGTTGCCCCTCCCGCAAGACCTATATAATAAAGAATATAGATCCCAACAGTTACAAGTGATCCAAGGATAAGCGCTAATGGTAAGTTTCTTTTTGCATTTTTAAGCTCAGCATTGATTGATGTCGCAACAATCCATCCTTCATAGGCAAAAGAAGTGGCGACAAGGGCGGTAAAGAGACCCTTACCGATTCCACCTTCAACTTCTTTCACAATTGTTGTAAAGTTTTCAATGGTTAAGCCATTAATAAGGCCAACAATAGTACCAACTACAGCCATTAAAACGAGTGGAACAAGTTTTATAATAGTGGCAGAAACTTGAAATTTACCAGCAAGCTTAGGTGTTAAAGCGTTTAATACGAAGGCACCGATTAAGTAAATTCCGGCAAGCGTCATTACTTGAGGTCCCGTTATATCCCAGCCAAAAATTACACCTGTATAGCGTGCTGATACCCAAGCAAGAACGGAAGTCATAGCTGGATAATATATCATTGTGGTAAACCAATTTATATAATAAGCAAAGCGAGATGTTGTGACTGCTTCTGCATAGTCAACAACACCATTAACATTACGGTATTTAGTAGCCATAATAGAAAATGTGCAAGCACAAGTTATCATCACTACGCCTCCTAGGGCCCATGCGAGAATTCCTAAAGGTAGGTTACCTCCTGTTGCGTTTAAGACTTTGTCAGATTTAAAAAATACACCACTTCCGACGACAATGCCGACAACAAGGGCTATTGCGGTTGGAAGGCCGTATTTCTCTTTTAATTCATTTTTCATATAGTCACATCCTTATATTAAATATATTAATATTTTACCCTTTAAGTCACAAAAAGTCAAACAAATATACCTTAAATTAAAAAATATAAACTTATTATAATACCATTTTATAATTATTTTATTATATTGTGTGATATAATGATATATAAATAAAATAAGAGGTTGATTATGATAAGATTAGATTATTTACCAGATGCAAAGGATATTAAAATATATCAGGATGATGAGATATTTCGCATTAATACTGATACACACCTTTTAGGAAAATTTATCGATATTCATCGTAAAGATGTAGTATTAGATATTGGGACGAACACGGGAGCCTTGATGCTTTACGCATCACTATTTGACCCAAAAAAGACTCGTAGGTATTGACATTAATGAAAAAGCCTTAGAAATAGCTGAAAAGAATATGAAACTAAATAATGTAAAAAATTATGAATTAATTTATGCTGATGGCAATACTTTTAAATTAGATGAAGAAGTTGATGTGATTATTTTTAATCCCCCTTATTTTAAAACTAAAGCAAAAGATCTTCCAAATAACCATTATCTTTCACTTGCGAAACATGAAGATAATTTTTCACTCGATGCAATGATTGAATGTGTAAATAGAAACTTAAGAGTCAATGGAAAATTATTTTTTTTGTTTACGACTTCTAGATTAATGGAAGTTTTACCACTCCTCGCTTCTAAAAAACTCATTGTAAAAGTTTTAAAATTTGTATATGATATTAATAAACAGCAATCAAATGTAGTTTTGATTAAAGCGGTGAAAGGTGCAAAAGAAGGATTGATTGTTGAAAAACCAATAATTATTGATAGAAAAAGAGGGCAAAATGATCATGAATAGGATAGGCGTTTTTGACTCTGGAATGGGTGGCTTAACAATTTTAGAAAAACTTGTAGAAAACATTCCTAATTGTGATTATATATATTTAGCAGACGAAGCAAATGTTCCTTATGGAACCAAAACGGATGAAGAATTACTTAATATCTTAAAAAAAGTAATTAAATTTTTTAAATTGAAACAAGTTGATTTGATTATCATCGCTTGTAACACGGCGTCTTGTTATATTGAAGAGTTAAAATGCGAAACTACGATTCCTATGTTTGGGATGATTGACATTACCGCCGCAGAAGTATTAAAAAATAAAAATATCAAACGCGTTTTGTTACTCGCAACAGCCCAAACTGTTAAACACCATAAATATGATGATATTTTAAAGAAAAACGGCATTGAAGTAATTGGAATACCATGTCCAGGTTTTATTACATATATTGAAAGTGAATATAAGCCCGCAAGTAGCTATCAAGATGCTTTAATTAAAGAACAATTAAGATGTGTCCTAGGAAGCGATTTCGATGCAGTAATTTTAGGATGTACCCATTTTGGACTAGTTAGAAGTAGCATTGAAAAATTATTTAAAAATGCTTTGGTAATTTCTAGTGAGGAAGTAACGAGTGAGTATTTAAAAAATACTGAAACATTTGATTATAATAAGAAAGGATTTATTGAAATTTATACATCGGGTGATTCTGAAAGCTTTAATAAAAAATTAACATATTTTAAAGACTTACCCAAAGTATCAAAAAAGATATAGAGTACAAATATGAGAGAAATAGATGTAAAAGAAATTACTAACTCAGTCAAAGAGGCTTTAATTAAGGCGTGTGAAGTAATCCCAAGTAATGTTAAAGAAGCTTTGGAAAAAGCTTTAAGCGAAGAAACTGATGAATTATCAAAAAAAGTACTTAGCACCATTATTTTAAATGATGAACTTGCTTTAACAAATCATTTGCCTATTTGCCAAGATACAGGAATTGTTGTATGTTTTGTGGAGATAGGATATGATGTTCACTTAAATGGTGATTTATATGAAGCGATAAACGAAGGTGTAAGAGCAGCTTATACGGAAGGATATTTACGCAAATCCGTTGTAAAAGATCCTTTAAATAGAATAAACACACACGATAATACTCCTGCAATTATTCATGTGGAATTTGTTAAAGGTGATAAGATAACGATAAGACTAGCCCCTAAAGGAGCTGGTAGTGAAAATATGAGTTTTGTTAAAATGCTAACGCCAGCTTATAAAGAAGAAGATATTATTGAAGAAGTAGTTAAAGCAATTAAAGAAGCTGGAGGAAAACCATGCCCACCTCTTGTGGTTGGAATAGGAATAGGTGGAGACCTAGAAAAAGCAGCCTTGCTCGCAAAAAGAGCCATATTTCGCGAATTAGATGACACAAATGAAAATGAATACTATAATAGTTTAGAACAAAAGCTAAAAACAAAAATTAATGAAACGCTTATCGGCCCAATGGGATATGGTGGAAAGACGACATGTTTAGCTGTTAAAATTAATTATTACCCCTGTCATATCGCATCCCTTCCATTAGCAGTTAATATTCAGTGTCATGCAGCTCGGCATAAAACGATTATTATATAGGAGTCATTATGAAGACAGTTAAATTAAATTTGCCATTAACACAAGCAGAAATTAAGAGTCTGAAGAGCGGGGATGAAGTTCTCTTAACAGGTGTAATCTATACTGCAAGAGATGCAGCCCATAAAAGACTATGTGAGTTATTAAAAGAGAATAAACCATTACCATTTAATATAGAAAATGCTACTATTTATTACGTTGGAGCTACGCCCAAAAAAGAAAATCAGGTAATAGGTTCAGCGGGACCTACATCTAGTTATCGAATGGATCCATATATGGCTCCACTGCTTGATGCAGGTTTAAAAATAACAATTGGTAAAGGATCTAGATCAGAAAACGTAAAAGATTTATTGGCAGAACACAATGCTTTATATTTAACAGCAATTGGTGGTGCTGGAGTTGTAATAAATCGCACTATAAAAAAATGTGAGTTGATTGCATATCCTGATCTCGATAGTGAGGCGATATATAAACTTGAAGTTGTCGATTTTCCAGCGTTTGTTACTTACGACACATATAAAAATGATCTATATGAAAGAAATAAGGAAAAATAAAACCAAATTAATTAGTTAGTTAAATATAGATTTAACTAACTAATTTATTTTTTTTGTCATCTTTTATTAAAAAAATTTGCTTGTTTTATTATTGATATTTAAGACTCATTTTGGTATAATAATAAAAAAAGGAGTTTATATGCGTACAGTATTTAAAATAAAAGGTATGTCATGTGCTGCTTGTCAAGCAACAATAGAAAATGGAATTAAAAAATTAAATGGCGTAGATTATGTTAATGTTAATCTTATATCTGAAAAAATGGAAGTAGTGTATAAAGAAAACATAATTACTCCTGCAGATATTAAAAAAGAAGTATCTCGCTTAGGTTATAAAGCGATTTCTGATTTAGATAAAAGTACTTATAAAAATGATAAGAAGCCATTAATAGTATTAATTATTTCCCTTGTATTAATGGGTATAATTATGTACATCTCAATGGGGCATATGATTAGGTTACCGCTCGCAACAATGATTTTTAAAAATGTTTACCTCTATACTATTTCCCAAGTTGTAATAGCATTGGTTGTAGCTATACTAAATGGTCATTATTTCGTTAAAGGTTTTAAATCTCTCATTACGCTCCATCCTAGTATGGATACGCTCATTTCAATAGGTTCTATCGCATCATTTGGATATAGCCTGTACGCTTTAATTATGGCGGTCATAGCTAAAAATGATGGCAATATGGAGTTATTGATGGAGTATAAACATCAATTATATTTTGAATCATCTGTTACAATCATCGCACTAGTTTCGCTCGGAAAATATCTAGAATCAAGAGCGAAAGTCAAAAGCCAAAATGCCGTATATGCATTAGCTAAAATGTGTCCTGATACAGTCACGATTAAAGAAAACGGTTCTTTAGTTGAAATAAATGCTGAAAAGGTAAAAGTAGGTGATATTGTTGTCGTTAAACCATTTGAAAGAGTTCCTGTTGATGGTGTAATTGTTGAGGGTATTTCTTATCTTAATGAAGCAACAATCACTGGAGAAGATATGCCTGTTCTAAAAAAAGAGGGCGATATGGTAATTTCATCAAGTGTCAATGGTAATAGTACTTTCGAATTCAAAGCTACTAAAGTTGGAAGTGATACAACATTTGCGAGAATCATCAAACTTGTCGAAGATGCTAGTTCTTCCAAACCGCCAATTGCGAGAATTGCCGATAAAGTAAGTAGCGTCTTTGTGCCAATTGTAATGATAATAGCTGTTATAACATTTATAGTTTGGATGATTATTACAAAAGAAGTATCAAGCGCCATCATAAAAGCTGTATCAGTTTTAGTTATAGCTTGCCCTTGTGCTCTAGGTCTTGCAACCCCACTCGCGGTAATGGTTGGAATTGGTCAGAGTGCCAAGGAAGGTTTAATTATCAAGGATGCAACGAGTATCGAACTTTTAAGCAAAGTAAAAACAATTGCTTTTGATAAAACGGGTACGATAACTGAAGGGGTACCTTCCATTTCATCAGTAATTACTAACCCTATTTTAAATGAAAACTTGGAAGATGCAATGTATATCATTTCATCACTTGAACAAGGTTCTAATCATCCGCTTGCATCATCTTTCGATAAAAAAGATGCCATATATAAAGTAGATAAATTTGAAGAAAAGCCTGGCTATGGAGTAACTGGCCTAATAAATGATAAGAGATATTATGCTGGTAGTTATAAATATCTAAAAAGCATTGGCATTTTAGATATGAACTTTTGTGATTTAACAAAAACAAGTATTATTTTAGCAGATGAAAAGAATGCATATTTACAAGTAACATTTGAAGATACTTTAAAAGAAGATGCTAAATACACAATTGAAGAATTAAACAAAAGAAAAATTGCGACAATCATGATTACGGGTGATAATGAAAAAAGTGCTGCTTTAGTTGCTGGTAAAGTTGGTATTACTAAAGTAATATCTTCTGTTTTACCAGATGAAAAAAGTAACATCATTGATGAGTTAAAGAAAAATACAGATGGTGTAGTCGCAATGGTAGGTGATGGAGTTAATGATACAATAGCACTTACGAAAGCCGATATCGGCATTGCTGTTGGTAAAGCTAGTGATGTTGCAATTGAATCGGCCGATATTGTTTTAGTTGGAACAAAACTCAGCAAATTATTAAATGCCATAGATTTAAGTGAAAGAGTACTTAATAACATAAAATTAAATTTATTTTGGGCTTTTTTCTACAACGTAATAGGAATACTTTTAGCGGTTGGTGTATTTATTCCACTATTTAATATTTCGTTAACACCGATGTTTGCATCATTAGCGATGAGTTTAAGTAGCATTAGTGTAGTTTTAAATGCTCTAAGTTTAAATATAAGAAGAAAGAAAGGAAATGAAGATAAAATGTTTGGATTAGGTGTAGAACATACCATTAAAGTTGAAGGCATGTCTTGCATGCATTGTGCAGGAAAAGTTGAAAAAGCTTTGCTTAGTGTACCTGGTGTAAAAAAAGCAAAAGTATCATTAAATGATAAATTGGTTCGTATCAGAGTTAAAGAAGGAACTGATTTAGAATTATGCAAAAAAGCAATCACTGATGCTGGATATACAGTAGTAGAGCAATAATTAGAAGGACTCAACACCATTTTAATGTTGAGTCTTTTTTCTTTAATTTTAATATTAAAAATGATATAATTATTTAGTAATATAAAGTAAAAATAGAAAGAGCACAATATGAAATATGTTATAAAGTATCTTAAAGAATATCGGTTACGGATGGAATTTGGCCTAATAATTAAGATTATTGGAACAATGATGGATCTTGTTTTACCATATCTTCTTTCCTATATCATTGATAGTGTGATTCCCGCAAAAGATTTGAAAATGATAATATTGCTAGGATTAATAATGATAATTTGTAGTGTAATAGGTTTTCTTGGCAGCGTTTATGCAAATCAATTAGCATCAGGTGTTGCGAAACTTGTAACTAGAGCGCTAAGACATGATCTATTTGTAAAAATAAAAGAATTATCATGTAGTGAATTAGATGAAATTACAATCCCAACTTTAGTTTCAAGAATGACTTCGGACACTTATAATGTTCATCATATGGTCGGCGTGATGCAGCGCCTAGGTGTAAGAGCGCCTATTTTACTTATTGGTGGTATAGCTGTAACGTTAATTCTTGATGCAAAATTAACTCTAATTTTATTAGCCATTTTGCCTATAATTGTTATCGTAACATATTTTATTTCCAAAACAGGGATAGGATTATTTAAAGATGTTCAAAATGCTGTTGATGATTTAGTTAGAGTAATAAGAGAAAACGCTACAGGAGTACGCGTTATCAAGGCTCTAGGTAAAGAAGATGCTGAAAAAGAAAGATTTGAAAATGTTAATAAAAAATTAATTAAAGCTGAAGAAAAATCAGAAAAAAGAATGGCAACGTTAAGTCCTATTATCAATTTTGTACTTAACGCTGGTTTAGTTTTTGTAATTGTTATTGGAGCAGTAAGAGTCAATAACGGCGGTTTGGCACCAGGGAAAATACTAGCATTTACAACATATTTTACAATTATTTTAAATGCAATGCTTTCAATTACGAGATTGTTTATAATATATTCTAAAGCCAACGCTTCAGCAATTAGAATAGCTGAAATTTTGGATAAGCCACGTGTGAATAAAAATAACGAAGAGACTTTAAAAAAAATTAAAACAAGTGATGACTATATAACATTTGAGGACGTAACTTTCTCTTATCATAAAAAATATAATAATGTTAGTAATATATCGTTCTCCATTAAAAAAAGAGAAACACTAGGAATAATTGGTGCGACTGGTAGTGGTAAAAGTACTATAATGCAACTTTTGATGCGTTTTTACGAAGCTGATTCAGGGAATATATATGTAGATGGTATTAATATAAAAAATATTTCAAAAGAGAATTATCATAAATTATTTGGTGTAGTATTTCAAAATGATATGATTTTTTCTGATACAATATATGAAAATATAGCGATGTATCGTGATATACCACTAGAACAAATAAAAAAAGCAGCTTATGCTGCTTCAATTGATGATTTCATCGAGACATTACCTGACAAATATGATACGCTCTTAAATGCTAAAGGGACAAATTTATCAGGTGGTCAAAAACTACGAATACTTATTGCGAGATCACTATGCAACAACCCCAATATTTTGATTTTAGATGATGCTTCAAGTGCTTTAGATTATAAAACTGATGCGACTATCAGAAATAGAATAAAAGAAATGTATCAAGATACAACGATGATTGTGATTGCTCAAAGAGTAAGTTCGGTTATGAATGCTGATAAGATTGTATTACTTGAAGAAGGGGAAATCATCGGGTATGGAACTCATCAGGAGTTATTTCATAAATCTTTAGTTTATCAAGAAATCTATAAACTCCAAATGGGGGTGACTGATGATGCAAACTAATCCAGGATCAAAAAAAATGTCTAATCGTACTTTTAATAAACCAAAAAACAAAAAGTATACGATTAAAAGATTATTAACTTATATGCTTCAGTTTAAGGGATGGTTTTTATTAGCTTTGTTTTTAACCATAGCGTCAAATACTTTCACTTTAATTGGACCATATTTATCTGGAAAAGCTTTGAACTTAATAGATAGTGGGCCTGGTAATATACCATTGAACGATGTTATGAAAATAGCTCTTATGATGTTTGTATTTTACGTAGCTTCATGTATCATTTCTTTTATACTATCATTCCTAATGATTAAAATAAGTAAGAAAATAATTCATCAATTGCGAGTTGATGCTTTTGGTAAATTGATAAAACTACCAATTGCCTATTTTGATAATAATGCAACAGGAGACATTATAAGTAAATTATCATATGATATCGATACAGTAAATGCATCGCTATCAAGTGATTTAATTCAAATATGTACAAGCATTATAGTTGTTATAGGTTCTTTCGCAATGATGGTTATTACTTCTCCCCTTCTAGTTATAATATTTGTAGTAACATTACCATTATCACTCTTTTTCACCAGATTTATGCTAAAAAGAACACATAAATTATTCAAAAAACGTTCTAGTACTTTAGGCGAGTTAAATGGGTATGTTGAAGAAATGATTACTGGTAGTAAAACTATTAAAGCATATGGTATTGAAAATAAAATAATTGCATCATTTGATAATATTAATGAAAAAGCATCAGATGCAGCGTATAAAGCAGAGTATTACGGAGCTTTTACAGGACCGGGAGTAAACTTCGTAAACAATCTTTCGCTTTCTCTTATTTGTATTTTTGGAAGTATTTTATATTTATATGTTCCAACATTTAAATTAGGTACAATATCTTCATTTATACTATATTCTAAAAAATTTGCAGGTCCAATAAATGAAATAGCTAATATATTTGTAGATATTCAATCATCACTGGCTGCTGCTGAACGTGTTTTCTCAATAATTGATGAAAAACCGGAGGCATTAGATAATGCAGAGGCAATAACAATAAATGACGTAGAAGGAAGAGTAACTTTTGATAATGTTTCTTTTAGTTACAATGGAACAAAGAAAATTATCAATAATTTGAGTTTCAGTGTTAAGCCTGGTTCTGTTACAGCAATAGTGGGAAAAACAGGAGCTGGCAAAACGACTATTGTCAATTTATTAATGAGATTTTATGATATCTCAAGTGGTGATATCAAAATAGATGATAACTCAATCTACAATATCAAAAGAAAAGATTTCAGAAAAAGTTTCGCAATGGTTCTTCAAGAAACTTGGTTATTTGAAGGAACTGTTTATGACAATATTTGTTATGGTGCTCCACACGCTTCTAAAGAAGAAGTAATAGCAGCAGCTAAAGCCGCCAACATTCACAATTTCATTATGCGGCTTCCTAAAGGGTATGATACGATAATATCAGAAGATGGAGAAAATATTTCTAAAGGTCAAAAACAACTATTAACTATTGCGAGAATGATGCTGATAGATGCAAAAATGTTAATTCTTGATGAAGCGACATCTAACGTTGATACAAGAACAGAGTTAAAAATCCAAACAGCAATGACTGCTCTGATGAAACAAAAAACGTGTTTTGTAATAGCGCATCGCCTATCAACAATCGTTAATGCCGATGAAATATTAGTTGTAAATGATGGAGATATTGTAGAAAAGGGAACACATAAGGAATTAATGAATAAAAAAGGATATTATTACGAGTTATACACATCGCAATATCAGTAGTAATTATTTGACCAAAGATTGAAATTGTAGTATAATAATATAGTATTTTTAATAATAGGAGGCTAAAATGTTACTTTGTATTGATATAGGTAATACTAATATTGTAGCCGCGCTAGCAAAAAATAAAAAAATTGTTGTTACTCATAGATTTGAAACAAAGCGTACTTATAATGTTTTGGAACTTGGAGAAATTCTACGCAATGTAGCTTTTGGTGAAGTGTGTGAAGAAGTTGATGATATTATTATTTCTTCGGTTGTACCATCACTAGATGCGGTAATGGTTGAAGTATGTAAATTATACTTTAAAAAGGAACCAATTTTTGTAACTCCTAAAACTGAAACGAACCTAACTATCAAAATAGCTAATCCAAGTGAATTAGGTTCTGATTTATTAGTTGATGCTGTTTCAGCATATAATAAATATCGTGGTAATGTCATCATTGTTGATTTAGGTACAGCGACAAAATTTATAGCTGTAAACGAAAATAGGGAATTATTAGGAGGATCAATAGCGCCTGGTGTTATGACATCTCTCAAAGGTCTTTTCTCTTCTGCTGAAAAACTTTCTGAGGTTGATTTATCATCACCAAAAAGAGCTATTGGTAATTCAACCATTTCGTGTATTCAAAGTGGTTCAATATATGGTACTGCTTCAATGATTGAAGGTATGGTACTGCGAATGGAAGAAGAACTACCTAAAACAAAAGTTATAATAACAGGTGGAGTTGCTCCACTGATTATTCCCCATTTGCGGATTAGTTTTAATTATGATGAAAATTTATTAATAGAAGGCTTAATAATTATTTACTATAAATCATATAATTAATTGGTGATAAAATGGAAAATAAAAATGAGCCTTTGATCTTTATCGATACAGCTTCGTGTGTAAAAGGTGAAAATAAACAATTAACATACGATAGTAGATTTCCTGATTATAAAAAAACATCTATTGACACATTGTCTAAAATTGATAGTGTCGTAGCACTTCAAAATGAAAACAACCTAATTGTTTGTAGTTTTGAAATTTACCAAAAAATAGAAGGAATCCCAATGTATCGTGATGATCAATATTTGTACATTAAGCAAAATGGCGAAGAAGTGAAATATAAACTAAATGAAATTAAAAACCTCTCCATTTTGAAAATGTAGACGGAGAAATACCCAAGAGGCTGAAGGGGCTTGTTTCGAAAGCTAGTAGACCGGGTGACTGGTGCAGGGGTTCAAATCCCCTTTTCTCCGCCATATAACGAGCATAGGTTTGATACAATGATTTCGGTCAGTATCAAGCCTTTTTTTGTTGGCACAAAGGCAAAAAATTCCCTTTCCGCCAGTTTCAAAGAGAACAGAATAGGCAAAAATAGCTGCTTTTTTCTGATTTCTTTTGTTTTTAGGCTTAAACATTTTAACGATTTGGATACTTTTTAACGATTTGCGAACATTTTAACGATATGAAAACTTTTTAACGATTTGACAATTACACGATATAGCCACAAAAACACGATTAGGGCTACGTTTACACGATTACCACAACGATTACACGATTTCCTGTTTACACGATTACATCAAAGGGTGCTAAAAATTTTACACGATTTGAAGTGGGGGTGCTAAAAGTTTACACGATTTACACGATTTCCTGATGCATCTTAAGAAGTAGGTGGAAATATTTGAGAAAATTACGAAAGTATTCCCGAATCAGTCTTGTTAATTAGTAGATTTTTTATCAATAAAGTGCTATAATAATATCAACAATTTGCAATTTACATAGTGGAGGGCTTAACATGAAATGGTCTGATAAGATTAAAGAATTACGAAACAAGTTATTCATTACTCAGGCAGAACTTGGCGAAATGCTTGGAACATCATTTTCAACAGTAAATAGATGGGAGCAGGATCTCCATGAGCCAACGATGAAGATGAAAAGAAAATTGAGTGATTTATTTAAGAAGAACGATATCGATATGGAGGGGTTGAAATAATATGATTACAGGAAGTATTAAAAATAAGATTAATGCGATATGGCAGGATTTTTACAATGAGAATATGGCACAGACTTCAGATATTGTTAATCAATTAACTACACTGATGTTCATTAAAATGCTTGATGATAAGCAAAACGCCGTTGAAGCCCAAGCAGCGATAATCGGAATCGAACCTAAGCAAAGTGATTTGATTTTTAAGAGCGGAACATACAAATATTATGAATTGGTAAATGGAGCGGAGACTCTTAAGTTTGAAATTCCATACGAGAACCTTAGATGGAAGAATTTTAAAAACCTCAATTCGATGGATCTGGCAAGAACCATTAAGGAATATGTTATTCCGTTCATAAAAGATCCTTCTAACACGGCTATTGGCCAATTCGGAAAATATGCTAAAAAGTACAGCTTTGGGTTTGATGACAAGGAAAGACTTTTAACTTCTGTAGTTGATAAACTATCAGATCCTGAACTTGATTTCACAAACATCGATCTAATGGGTGATGTTTACGAGTATATGTGTGGCAGTGGTATTTCCGGCCAATATAGAACGCCAAGACACATCATCGATATGGCAGTTGAAATGATGAAACCTAAACTAGGCGAGAAGATTATCGATCCAGCAATGGGTACAGCTGGTTTTATCATTGAGGCAGCTAAATATATTAGGGTTAATCAAAAAGCAGAATTGCTGAATGTCAAGAACAACAAAACGTTTAGTGACGATATGTTCTATGGCTGCGATAACGATAACAACATGGCTAGAATCGGTTACATGAATGCTGTTCTACATGGTATCAAGAACCCTAATTTTATTATGGATTCGTTATTGGAAAATGAGAACGCAAAAGACTACATAGGCAAGTTTGATTTGGTTTTAGCTAACCCTCCATTCTCTGGCAGTTTGGTTGAATCTGCAACAAACGGTAAGATTCTTTCAATTTCAAAAACAAAGAAGACCGAATTACTATTCGTTGCTTTAATGGACATGTTATTAAAACCAGGCGGAAGATGCATGACAATCGTTCCAGATGGAGTCTTATTCGGAAGCGATAATGCTCATAAACAACTAAGGGTAGAATTGATTGATAAGCAGAAACTTATAGGTGTTGTATCGATGCCTAATGGTATTTTTAGTGCACCTTCAAAGAAAGGATCAGCTAGCAAGGGCGCTGGTGTTAAAACATCGTTCCTTATTTTTGAAAAATCCGATAAGGGCGGAACTGACAATGTTTGGTTCTACAATATGACAAATGATGGATATTCTTTAGACGCTAAACGTCAGCCTATCGAAGGCTCTGATATTCCAGACATCATTGCAAGATTTAGCAATCTTTCCGCCGAAGCCAATAGAACAAGAAAAGACAAGTCGTTCATGGTTCCTGTTGAAGAAATCAGAGCAAACGATTACGACTTAACATTAAATAAATATAGAGAAGTAGAAAAAGAAGAGAAAGTATACAGATCAACCGCTGAGATTTTTGAAGAATTGAATGAGACATATGAAGAATCATTAGAATTGATGAAGTCTTTGGAAGAAATGTTGAATAACTAGAGGTGGACTATGAAATACCAATTAAAAGATATTATTTCAGAGTACACTGAAAAAAATACAAACGGAGAGTATGACCCTGTTGCGGTTGGCAAGTATGGAATAAGAAAAAGATCGGATATTTATAAAAAGGAATTAGCCAAGGATTACTCTAAGAACAAGGTGATTAGAAAAAACACCATGATAGTAGGAATGGGTTCTACTCAAATTGACATCGGTGTCCTTTCATCAGATGATATTTATTCTGTATCACCCGCCTATCATACTTTTTCAATCAATTCATCTATTATCAGAAGTGAATATTTAGATTATTTATTTCAAGCTAAGAATAGTTTGTACACATCGCGTTACATGATAGCTAGTGCAAGACAGGGAAAGACGGTTAATCTTAAGGACATGCTTTTTGAGACTGTGGACATTCCTGATTTTGATGTTCAACAAAAAACGGTCGAAAAAATTAATGAGATAAAAGATTGTATTTCTTTAGAAGAAAAACAATTAGCGCTTTACGATGAATTAATCAAATCACGATTTATCGAGATGTTTGTTAATGCTTGTTATGCAAAAAAACAAATTAGGGATTTTGTTGATACTAAGAA
>URLJ01000025.1 GCA_900548675.1 uncultured Mollicutes bacterium | reverse complement strand
AGAGTCCTTTCTCAAAACCCATACGATGATTGACAAACCGTCAGTGTTCGTGTACACAATCTAGTGTACACGAACACGTTATTCCTTCAATAAAAAATATTTTGCTTTACAAAAATATAAAAAAAAGATATAATAACTTAAAGGTGATGAAATGACTAATAAAAATAAGTATAAAGCTTGTTTAAGTTTAATTGATACTCAAATAGCAATAAAACTTGTTAAAGATACATTTGAAGAAAAGCTCCAAGAAGCTTTAAATCTAATAAGAGTATCAGCTCCACTTTTTGTAAAACCTGAGACAGGTTTGAATGATAATCTTAGTGGATATGAACAAGCCGTATCTTTTAAGGCAAAAGCATTAGAAGATAAAAATATTGAAATTGTTCAATCGCTTGCAAAATGGAAACGCAATGCTCTTTCAAAATATAATTTTCCCTTTGAGTATGGCATATATACTGACATGAATGCCATTAGACCATTTGAAAAAATTGATGCCATTCATTCGTTATATGTTGATCAATGGGATTGGGAAAAACCTATATTGAAAGAAAACAGAAATATTGATTATTTAAAAGCGACTGTAAACCTCATATATAAAGCATTATTAGAAACAGAAAAAGTTGTTAATGATCGTTATAAAGAATTGGTACCTGTGCTTCCGCGAGAAATATTTTTTATATCAAGTGAAGAACTACTAAAAATGTACCCTGATGATGATGCTAAAAATCGCGAATTAAAAATTGCTAGAATAAAAAAGGCCGTATTTATATACGGTATAGGTTGGCCTCTTTCAGATGGTATCCCTCATGACTTGCGAGCTGCCGATTATGATGACTGGATGCTCAATGGTGATATCATTGTATATGATGAAGAACTTGACATAGCTTTAGAATTATCATCGATGGGAATAAGGGTTGATGAAGAGACATTAGTTAAACAAACCATTTATAAAAAAGAAGATAAAAAACTATTATCACCATACGCAATAGATTTAATAAATAAAAGGCTACCATACACAATAGGTGGAGGAATTGGTCAATCAAGAATGTGTATGTTTTTATTAAAAAAACATCATATTGGAGAAGTCCAAGTATCGGTATGGAGTGACGAAGAAATTCAAGAAATGTTAGATAAACAAATAGAACTGTTATAAAAGGAGAAAATATGAAGTTACAAAAAATGAAAAAATTAATGAAAATTTGCAGCATTATTTTGTTAATGGTAATGACTCTTTGTGTGGCATCTTGTAACATGAATGGTCAAACCGAAAAAAAGCATACATATGTTGTCAATTATTATTTAGAGGAAAATAGTTTATATGCTTCCTACCGAATAGGTGAGGGAAATAAAGTTAAAATGCCAAATGATCCTGTAAAAGAAGGAATGAAATTCTTATATTGGGAAACACTTGAAAATGAAAAAATATCTGCCGAAACAATAGTTGAAAGCAATTTAGATATTTATGCAAAATGGCAAAATACTGAAAAAGAAGATGCTTATGAAAAAATACTCGCTAAGTATAAGACATATCAATATCAAGTAATTATTAATGGAGTTACTGAAACTTATGGTTTTGATGGAATAACGTATAAAAAGACCTTAAATGATGATTGTGAAATCTTAACTAATATAAATGGTGTTAATTATTATTTTGGTAATGCTGATGATAAAGAAAAATATTACTTTATAAAAGAGACCGAAGAAGAGTATTCTGAAAAATATAATAGTTTCTTAATGCTTGATCTATCTTCCTTAAGTAGCAAAGATTATATATTTGATAGTGAGGCAAACACATTTGAATATCAAAATCTCGAAAAATACGATGCTGCATCAAATGTCTTTAAGGGAAAAATGGAGGATTTATTAGAAAATTACACTTTTACTATTAAAGTTAATTTTGAAAAAAATACACTTGAATCAATAATTATCAATGCTAAAACTAAAGTAGAAATAGTTATTGTTAGCAGCTCACAAGCTAAAATCGATGTACCTAATTTAATGAAACCTTTAAACGAAATCACTGTGGCTGCTGTTAATACTGCGGATCTTCAAAGTGAGGTTCATATAAGAGGATATTATATTGGAAGCATTCAAGGTATTGCGTATCTAGCAGATTATAGAAATATTGTAGTTGCAAAAATCGATGAAAATGATATCAAAGATGTCACGATGTGTACTGTTCTTGATGTGAAGGGAACTACTAAATTAATTGATGATGAAATAGTATTGACTGATGTAACTATCATTGAAAAAGCAACTTCACCAATTATAGAAATTACCCAAAATATTAAAAAGATAGAAGATGTTTTTAAACGAAGAGAAATTGTTAATATAGAATCAGCTTTAGTTGAAACTGTTCCAACAAAATTTGTAGATGGTACAAATAACATTGTTGTAGTTCTAAATGGTATTAAATTAATAGTTGTAATAGATAAAGCATTTCAAGCAGAGTACGCTTCTAAATTTGAAGGCACCCTAAAAAAAGGTGATAAGTTAAATATTAATGATGTTATTTTTGATGTTGAAAAATACCAATTAATCGTTACTTCCCTTTCATCACTTGTAAAAAGTAACTTAGAAAAAGACACCTCGCTTGAAACAATTTATGATGTATCAAAAAGAATGAACGAATATGCAGGAACAGTCTATGGTTTACCTCATGGTATGAATGCCGCAACGAGTACTGGTAAAGCGCTTGTAATTCCAGTTGCTTTCAGTGATAAAAAAGCGCCAGTTGGAATGAAAGAAACACTTGAAAAAGCGTTCTTTGGTACTAGTCAAGACACAGGCTGGGAAAGCTTAACATCGTATTATTATAAATCTTCATATGGAAAATTTACAATATCAGGAATGGTTTTAGAACCATTTAATACTGGCAAAAAAATGGCTTATTATGAAGACTTGTATGAAAAAAACGGCGATCCTGATTATGAAATAATTAAAGCTGCTTTAACATATTATGACAGCAAGATTGATTATTCAATATATGATAGTGATGGAGATGGATATATTGATGCATTATACTTAGTATATACAGCCCCTGTATCGTATGGCATTAGTACTAATGAAAGTGAATTGTGGTGGGCATATACATATGAGTATTATACTGATGATTATGAATACTATGATGGAGTTGAAGCTAATACATTCTGTTTTATAGGTTATGATTTCTTTGACGAAGCTTTTATATATGGAGCATCTGAGGAAGATGACGTGTACGTTAAAATAAATACTACGACCCTAATCCATGAAACTGGACATGTTTTAGGCCTTGATGATTATTACGATAATGATACATCGACTGGTCCAGCTGGTGGTGTTGGTGGTTGTGATATGATGGATAGTAATGTTGGAGACCAAACCCCATACAGTAAACTAATTTTAGGATGGGTAGCACCATACATTGTAAACAAAGAATCTACAACAATTACCCTCGAGGCTTTTAATAAAACAGGAGATTGCGTTGTTATACCATATAAGTGGAATGGTTCAATTTTTACAGAATTCTTAGTACTTGATTTCTATACTCCTGATGGTTTGAATGAGGCGCATGTCGGTTACAAAGGCCTATTTACCAAGAGTGGAATTAGAGTATACCATGTTGATGCGACATTGAAAGATCCAAAAGATGCGACAGCTATTTATGATATGACATTGTATAATAACTCAACATCAAGTCATAAATTAATAACTATTTATGAAGCGGATGGAAGAGGCGATATTACTAATACTAAAGATTCTGCATATGGTAACTATACGACAGATAGTGATCTATTCTACCAAGGTTCAGTTTTAAAAAATGGAAAATGGTATGATGGTATGAGTATGGGATTTAGTGTTAAAATTGACTTAATAACAAACTCTTCAGCTACGATAACAATTACCTTTGAATAGGAGGATATATGCGTAATTTAATTATATATGCAACTAATAGTGGCACAACAAAAGAAATTGCGGAAGAAATTAATAGTTTATTGATTGACAAGGCGACCATAATTGATGCCCAAAAATTTGTGGAACAAAATTCTGAAATAGATTTTTCTTCTTACGACAATATTATAATGGGTACAAATGTTCGATTTAATCGAATAAATCGTTACTTTAAAAAATGTGCTAAAATTATTAATGCAGAACTTTTCTTAAAAGAAAACAAACCTAATATCTATTGTTATATATCAGGATGTGATTATGAAGATGCAAATGATATCGCAGCAGATGTTTCAGTTACACTTGCTGGAAAACCAATTGTTTTCTTTGTTGGAGGATCACTTGCTGAAAATGGTGTTCAAAGTTTAAAGAACGTTATAATGAATAAAATAGTTAATAATAGTATTCCTAAAGTATATCCAATAGATCATTATAAAATTGAAAAACTTGCCGAAATGGTTAATGGTACAATAATAAAATAAAAAAATTAAAAAAGATGTGAAGCATTAAAAATCTTCACATTTTTTGTTTTATCCTAGTGCAACATCTAGTATCATCATAACAAGAAAACCTACTAAAATACCAATGCTTGCGAGAACTTTATTATCTTTAAAAGCATCAGGTATTAGTTCCGAACAAACTACCGCTATCATTGCTCCTGCTGAAAATGATAACATAAATGGTAAAAGATTTTCAACAATCAATGATAATAGTGCCCCAACAACTCCTGCAATAGGTTCAACAATGCCCGAGGCCTGCCCTATAAAGAAAGCTTTTAAACGGGGGACCCCGCTTTTTCTAAGAGGTAAGGCTACACAAGTCCCCTCGGGAAAGTTTTGAATTCCTATGCCCAAGGCGAGAAGAAGAGCTGATGCTGTGGTAACGGAACTTGCACCTGCCGCAATACCACCAAAAGCAACACCTATAACTAGACCTTCAGGTATATTATGCAAAGTAACAGCGGTGGATAGTAAAATATTTCGTTTATTTTTAGATGTAATTTTGGTAAATTTAGTCATTAGGATGTCACTGCCAATAACAAAAAGTCCACCGATTAAAAAACCTATGGCCGGTGATAAAAAAGGGAGTTTTCCAAATTCTTCGCAAAGTTCAATTGCCGGCTGTAAAAGTGACCAAAATGAGGCTGCTATCATAACTCCGGCTGCTGAGCCCATCATTACATCGATGATTTTTTGATTAACATCGGTAAAAAAGAAAACTAAGCTAGCCCCTAGTGCCGTTACGAAATAGGTAAAAAGTGTTGCCATAAGAGTTTGAATGGCGGGATGGAGTGAGCTAAACCATTCCATATATTCACTTCCTTTCTTTATATGATATGAAGATGAAATTGTAAAGACACTTTAAAAACCCAAAGAAAAGAGGTCAATAGTTAAACTATTGACCTATATTATTATAATATTTCGCGATTAAAATGACCTCTAGTATTTGTTTTTTCATTAAAAGTTTTTGTTCTCATTGTTAGGGCCTTTTTAGCATTAGATATGATTTCTTTTACTTCTCTTCCTGTTTCTGTTGTAAATTGTAAACGAAAACGACTGATATGATTTAATTCATCTATGTTATCTAAAAGATTAAGAATCTTTCCGTTAAGAATAGTAATATTGCAATCCCTATGGAATAAAATAGGAAAATAAGAATAATCATCTCTTAACTCATATCTAGTTGTTTTACAACTTCCACAAAGTCCCATTTTAAGAAGTGGACAATATTTCGTAACCATTAAATTTTGTCTTCCATAAACTACCATTTCAACATTAGGGTAAAAGCCGTAGTTTTTATTAAAGGCGTCAAGCATCGCTGCAATTTGTTTTTTATTAAGTTCATGAGAAATAGTAACGCTACTTGCACCTAATTTGTAAAGTTCATAAAGAGTTTTACTATTGGTGACATTAAATGACGTATCTGTAATAATGAATTTAGAAGAATCTTTATATGCTGTAAAACTCCCCATTCCTCCAACTAATAGGATTTGATTCTTGTTGTCATAAATAGCATTGTTACGATGAATGACATTAGATAAATTTTCAACTATTTCATCGTTTTTTAAACTGCCATCGTAATAGATATCTTCTGCGGCTATACCAGCTTCAATACATGCATCGTACTGTTCTTTAGTTGTTGCATAAACTACAAGTTTTAGTGGTGATTCAGGTGAAATAAATAAAGTAGCGTTATTATTAGTATTGTTATTATTAACTTTTTTCTTTACATATTTTTGTAGTCTTTCATTATTTATTTTTTCAATGCATTCTCTCCGCAAATCATTTAGAGTTTTAACATTAATAAAGGCATTGCTTGGTAAATTCATTCTTAAACTATCAAATATATAGGGAGTATCACCGAGTTTTCTTAGTTGTTTTACAACATCATCATATGAAGTAGGAGCTGTTCTTGCTTCATCTAAAGAATTTCTATGAGCGGTGAGTCTGTATTCATTGAATGTGGCAGTGAGGGTAATGCCTTCGTTTATTTTGCCTTCAATTGCGAATGAAAGAGGTAGCCGTTTAAATTCTTTTGGATAAGATTTCCCTATTTCTTCCAAATATTTTTTATCTTTAGTGATATATACTTTATCTCCTTTTGCGACCCTTTCTTTTAGTGAAAGAGCGAAAATACTAGAACTAGCATTTATTAGATTATTATTAGCATCATATATTAGATTAACTGGAATATTAATTTCTTCTTTAGCATCAATTCTTATTTGATCTCCTTGTGAGACGACATTGCCATCATATACTTTAATCCACACGCGATCTTTATTAATTTTTTGTACCTCTCCTACTAAATAACCATAGTTATTTGGTTTATTGATATTAACAATATCTTTGGGACTTTCATTAAAAAGATAACCTTTGGTATATGTGCGGTGAAAGGTCCGCTTTAGTTCATCATTAGCTTCCAAAATACTTTTTTTATGATCTAAGACACTGCGATAGTTAGATACGACACAGGCAACATAAGATGCGTCGCGCATTCTTCCTTCTATTTTTAGGGACGAAACGTAAGGAAGAAGATCATCTAAGCGGTCGATGGTTTTTAAATCTTTTGTACTCAAGAGGTAGGTTTTCTCAAAAGGATGATTATTTGTTACATCACACAAACTATAAAGTTTTCTACAGGCTCCTACGCATCTACCCCTATTGCCGCTGCGCATCCCTATTAAGCCACTCATTAAACAGTTTCCTGAATATGATACGCAAAGCGCTCCATGTCCAAATACTTCTAGCGGCATATTGGAAAACTCTTTTATGTGTTTTATTTTTTCAAGATTTACCTCACGAGCTAGAACTACTCTTTTTGCCCCGATGCTTTCCATTGTGACTATTCCTTCTAAATCATCAATGCCTACTTGAGTAGAAATATGCACTTCAAGTGAAGGGTAATAGGTATTAATGTAAGAGACAAGAGCTAAATCTTGAACAATAACGGCATCAACTCCTATTTCCGCAATTTCATCAACCGCCGTTAAAGCTTCTTCAATTTCATTTTCATAAAGAATTGTATTCATAGTTACGTATACATTTACCATTCTTAAATGGGCGTAATTAACAATTTCCTTTAGATTGTCATAATTAAAGTTTGCGGCGTAAGCTCTAGCACTAAAACTACTTAAACCAAGATAAATTGCATCTGCTCCGTTTGAAATAGCCGCGATTGCAGCATCCCTGTTTCCAGCTGGTGCTAGAAGTTCAATTTTATTTTTCATATCATTCACCTATATTAATATAATTTTAACACAAGAGAAATTTTTTTACTATCCTTTTGCATAATACATCGCTCTTTCTTTTGACTTTTTTCGACAATTTTGATATACTAATCATACAATGAGGAAAAAAGTATGATAAACAAAGAAATAATATGTGAGAACTGTGGTGCATATATGAGTAAGGTTGACGAAAATACTTATGTGTGTGATTACTGCAATAGTAAATTAATAATAAATGATACTGAACAAATTAAAATTAAACCTAAAAAAACAAAAGAACTTAGTTTTGAAAGTAAAAATAAAGAAAGAAAAATAAAAAAGACGGCTCTTTATAAAAATCTTTCAACGCTCAACGCTTTGCAGTCGCTCGGCTTAACAGGTTTAAATTACTTAATTACATCAGTGTTTATGAGTGTTCCTATTATGACGATGAAAATTATTAAGACAGGAGCAATAAATGATAAATTTGTTTGGATTTTTTTATTACCAGTATCAATTATAATATGCTTTTTGGTTATTGGTTTAATCATACCACAACTTATTGTTATGATGATATCGATAAGACGTTTTACCAACAGCAAAATTAGAAGAGTTAGTAGAAGGATTAACCTTTTAACGTGTACTCTTTCAATAATATATGTTATCGCAGATATCATGACATTAGTTATGATGCTAGTTTTAATGATAATTTAAAAATCACATATTTTTCAGAGGTTTTTCAAATAAAAAACGTGATATTAGATTATAATAATTAAAGAAAAGATTAAAATGTAGGTGAGAATATGAACCAAGAGAACGTTGTATTACAATTAAATGGTATAAAGAAAGATTATGAAACGTATGATAGCGTCGTGAAAGCTTTAAAAGGAATAGATTTAAGTTTTAGAGCTAATGAATTCGTAGCAATTTTGGGGCCATCAGGATGCGGTAAAACTACTTTATTAAATATAATAGGAGGACTTGATCGTTATACTGATGGTGATTTGATTATAAATGGTAGATCAACGAAAAAGTATAGTGACAAAGATTGGGATACTTATCGTAATCATTCGATAGGTTTTGTTTTTCAAACATATAATTTAATTCCTCATTTAACTGTTTTAGGGAATGTCGAATTATCTCTTACTCTTTCAGGCGTGTCTTTTGAAGAAAGACGTAGAAGAGCAATAGAGGTTCTAAATAAAGTAGGTCTTCACGACCAAATAAATAAAAAACCTAATCAAATGTCGGGTGGGCAAATGCAGCGTGTCGCAATTGCGAGAGCCTTGATTAATGATCCAGATATTATTCTAGCTGATGAACCAACAGGAGCGCTTGACACAGAAACTAGCATCCAAGTAATGGATATTCTAAAAGAAATATCTAAGAATAAATTAATAATAATGGTTACACATAATCCCGATATTGCTAATAAATATGCAAATAGAATAGTAAGAGTTCTAGATGGGAAAGTTGTAGATGACACAAATCCTTGTGAAAAGATAGAACCTCTTGATGAAGATAGTAGATATCTGCCTGTTAGTAAAAAAAGAAGATTTTTTCAAAAGTTATTTGGTAATGAGATAATAAGACCTCTTGAAAAAAACTATGATGATAAGAAAAAGCCATCGATGTCTTTTTTTACAGCTTTAAATCTTAGCTTTAGAAATTTAAGAACTAAAATAGCACGAACAATACTTGTTGCTTTTGCGGGGAGCATAGGTATCATTGGGATTGCTTTAGTTTTATCACTCTCAAACGGTTTTCAAAAATATATTGATAAAATTCAAGTTGATACGATGTCGAGCCAACCCCTAAGTATCACAGAAACGACAATGAATTTAAGCTCAATGAATAATTCGAACTTTACAAAAAACTATGAGAAGTACACGAAACTTCTAAAAATATTTCAAATAGATCTTTATGCTAGAATCAGAGATATTCAAGTAGAAAATAAAATAGATAAAGATTATATTGAAAATGTTATTGAAAAACTTCCTAAAGAATACTATAACGCTATCCAGTATGGATATGGTAATGAAATCTTATTAGTACAAAAACAGATAAATCCGTTGGATAATAGCACTTTGTATGTTCCTGTTGAAGTGAATGTGGCAGGTTCTTCAGCTGTAAGAATAGTTCAAGAAATGCTTGATGATAAAGCATATAATGAAGAACAATACGATATTATAGCAGGTAGAAATGCCGAAGCCTTCGATGAAGTTGTTCTTTTTGTTAATGAATACAACCAAATACCTGATTATATATTATTAGCCCTTGGCCTCAGTGATTTACCTAAAGAAGTAGATGGTAAAAAAGAAATTGCTTTTGAAGATATTTTAAATCAACAATTAAAAATAATATATAATGATGATAGATATCAAAAAGAAGGAAATTATTTTAAAAAATTAAAATCAATATCAAAAGATCAATATGATAAAGCCCAAAGCTTAAAAATTGTGGGAATAATGCGTCTGAATAAAGATTCTTCAGCTGGTTATATGAATGGTTCTTTAGGCTACACCAAAGCTTTAACAGAAACTATAATTAGAAAAAATAAATCATCAGAACTAGTTAAATGGTTGAACGATGATGCTAATAAGAATATAAATCCATTTACAGGTTCACCACTTACACCTACAACAACGGGGACAACTCCAGAACAAATTTTTGAAAAATATCGTAGAATGTATGGAGCTATTGATACACCTTCTAGCATTTCAATATATCCTAAATCATTTGAAACAAAAAATGAAATTAAAAACATTCTCGATAAATATAATGAAAATTGTCCTGAAGATAAGAAAGTAATATATTTAGATATTATGTCACTAATAATGGATGCTGTTAAAACAGCCATCGATGCGATAAGTTATGTCTTAATTGCTTTTACTTCTGTATCGTTAATTGTTTCTAGTATTATGATTGCCGTAATTACCTATATTTCGGTTTTAGAAAGAACAAAGGAAATAGGGGTATTAAGAAGCATAGGAGCAAGTAAACTAGACATTAGTCGTGTTTTTAACGCTGAAACAATTATTATTGGTTTTATATCAGGTGTAATAGGAGTTGTAATTACAGTATTACTCGATATTCCAATAAATTTAATTTTAAAAATTCTCGTTGATATTCCAAGCATTGCTAAACTAAGTCCTATACATGGTATAATCTTGGTAATAGTAAGTGTTGTTATAACACTGATTGCAGGACTGGTACCTTCGATTATTGCGGCTAAACGTGATCCTGTTACGGCGTTACGTTCTGAATAAATAAAGTTTTTAAGAGTCACTTAATAAGTGGCTCTTTTTTTGACAAATAAAAATAATTGTGCTATACTGCTGTAGTAGTATTTAGGGGATGACACCCATTAGAAAAAACAACAAATACTATTCAATGGTGTTTACGGGAGATAACCATTAAAAAAATATCAAATGCCATTAAAAAAGGGACCAAACCATAACAAAAAGGAGATAAAAAAGATGATAAAAGTTGTAGATAAATATGGTAATACCTACTCTAAAACCTATGAAAAACGAGCTGAAGGCTTAGTAAAGAAAAAACGGGCTTATTGGGTAGATGAAAACAAAACTACCATTTGCCTAATAAACCCTCATAATATTAAAAACGAAAATGAGGAGAAAAAAATGAAATTAACATATACAGATATTAAAAAAATATTAGGGATACTAGAAGGTGATTTTGAATTACTTTATAGCAAAAATGAATTTGCAACATATGCAGCAAGAGAAATTGCAGCAAGATACAACAAAATAGTAAAAATGTGCGAAGATAATGAAATAAACTTACTTGTTGTTGATGAAATTAAAGATTATGATGAAATGGAGGATGTTCGCCTTGTTGGTATTCTTCTAGTAAAAATCAAATCATTAATACAAATGTTGAAATCAGAATTGTCGGAATGTGCAGATGAAAGTATGTCTAAAGATAATACGCAATCTGAACGAGAAGTTAAAATAATTCTAAATAATAAAAAGCAGAATATGGCAGATGCTTCTTGCGGTAGAGAGAATAAAAGATATGAAGAATATAAATATGAACTATTGAATTGTAAAAAGGAAATAGATGAATGTACTTCTCCTGAACATAAAGAAGAACTTATCGATGAATATAATGATTTACTTGATGAAATAGAAGATGTTATCGATGAAATAGAAGATGCTATCGATGAAATAGATGATGCTATCGATGAAATAGATGATGCTATAGACGAAATAGAAGATGCTATTGATGAGTTATCAAATACTAAGAAAATAATGGGTGAAGATACATACAATAGTTTATTAAATACGTATAAAACCAATATTGCAAAACAGAATGAAGCAAAACAAGAATTACTTACTAGAAAATCTAATCATAAACAAATGAAAATGGAATTTAAACGTTTAAAAAACGAACATATGTTATAAAATGAAGGGGTTCTTTAAAATGAGAACCCCTTTAAATATTTAGAAGTATAAAAGCTAATATGTGGAGAACAATAATATTAATGCAAAAAAATAGACATTTATTTAAAAAAAGAGTATAATATTAAAGGTTAAAAAAGTAGACGGTTAGAGCTACACTTTGACCTATATTTTATTGATTTTTGAAACGCCCGGTTATGTGGCCTTATTTTAGAAGAAAGGAGACATTCTTATGCCAACAATTAATCAACTTGTACGTAAGTCTAGAGAAGACAAAATTAGAAAGTCTAAATCACCACATTTAGGTATTGGTCTAAATTCTTTAAAAAAGATTCAAACAAACGTTCAATCACCTCAAAAACGTGGAGTATGTACACGTGTAACAACTATGACACCTAAAAAACCAAATTCCGCTATGCGTAAAATGGCCCGTGTTCGTTTAACAAATGGTATTGAAGTAACTGCTTATATTCCAGGTGTTGGACATCGTCTACAAGAACACAGTGTTGTATTGATTCGTGGTGGTCGTATTAAAGACTTACCTGGTGTTCGTTATCACATTATTCGTGGTACACTTGACACAACAGGTGTTGAAAAACGTAAACAAGCTCGCTCTAAGTATGGAGCAAAACGTCCAAAAGACGCTAAAAAATAATTTAAAATTTAATAATTGAAAAATTAGAAAGGAGGAACAACATGCCTCGTAAAGGACATGTGCCAACTAGACAAGTCTTACCTGATCCAATTTATAATTCAAAATTAGTAACTAAATTAATCAATAGTGTAATGTTAGATGGTAAAAAAGGCGTTGCTCAACAAATTATTTATGGTGCTTTTGAACGTGTAGCAAAAACTACAGGTCGTGACGCTATTGAAGTTTATGAACAAGCTTTAGAAAACATTATGCCACAATTGGAAGTTCGTTCTCGTCGTGTTGGTGCTGGTAACTACCAAGTTCCAGTAGAAGTACGTCAATCAAGACGTTATACATTAGGCTTAAGATGGTTAACAAACTATGCTCGCCTACGTAATGAAAAAACAATGGAAGAAAGATTAGCAAAAGAAATTATTGATGCAGCTAATGGTACTGGTGCAGCCGTTAAAAAACGTGATGATACGCATCGTATGGCTGAATCTAATAAAGCATTTGCACATTATCAATGGTAATTATTTACCAAAAAATAAAAAAGGAGATAAATTATGCCTCGTGATGTATCGCTAGAGAATACGCGTAACATAGGGATAATGGCCCACATAGATGCTGGTAAGACAACATTTACAGAGAGGGTTTTATATCATACAGGAAAAATCCATAAGATGGGTGAAACCCATGATGGTGCATCTCAAATGGACTGGATGGAACAAGAACAAGAAAGAGGAATAACAATTACATCTGCTGCTACTACTGCATATTGGAAAGGATATCGTATTAACCTTATCGACACTCCAGGGCACGTAGATTTTACAGTTGAAGTTAGCCGCTCATTAAGAGTTCTAGACGGTGCAGTTACCGTATTAGATGCACAAGCTGGGGTAGAACCACAAACGGAAACAGTATGGCGTCAGGCAACCGAATATATGGTTCCTCGTATTGTATTTGTTAATAAGATGGATAAAACTGGTGCCGATTTCCGCTTTAGTTGCGAATCTCTACATAAACGTTTGGGCGCTAATGCCCACCCTATTCAAATTCCGATTGGAGCTGAAAGTGCATTTAATGGAATTATTGATATCGTTGAAATGAAAGCATACCATTATACTGATGGTGATGCTGATGAACATTGCAAAGAAATTGATATTCCTGAAAATTTAATGGATGATTGCTTATATTATCGTGATGAATTAATTAATGCTGTAGCTGATTTTGATGAAGATTTAATGATGGCTTACCTTGAAGGTGAGGAAATAACTGTTGAGGCTTTGAAAAAAGCAATTCGTACAGCAACACTATCAGTAAAATTCTTCCCAATTCTTTGTGGCACTGCATTTAAAAATAAAGGTGTTAAACTAGTATTAGATGCTGTTATCGATTACTTGCCTTCACCAACTGATGTTGATGATATGAAAGGTCATGCTGAAGATGGTTCTGAAGTTATCATTAAATCAAGTGATGATGAACCACTTGCTGCTTTAGCATTTAAAGTAATGACCGACCCATATGTTGGTAAACTTACATTCTTTAGAGTTTATTCTGGAGTATTAACTTCTGGATCTTATGTTTTGAATTCAACTAAAGATCATAAAGAACGTATAGGTCGTATTCTATTGATGCATGCTAATAATAGAACCGAAATAAAAGAAATATATGCTGGTGATATAGCAGCAGCAGTAGGTCTTAAAGATACTACAACAGGAGATACATTATGTGATGTTGACCATCCAGTTATTCTTGAATCAATGGTATTCCCTGAACCTGTTATATCTGTTGCGATAGAACCAAAAACAAAAGGTGACCAAGATAAAATGGGTGTTGCCTTAGCAAAACTTGCTGAAGAAGATCCAACATTTAGAACATATACTGATCATGAAACAGGTCAAACAATTATAGCTGGTATGGGTGAATTACACCTAGATATAATCGTTGATAGAATGCGTCGTGAATTCAAAGTTGAAGCCAATGTTGGTGCTCCACAAGTATCTTATCGCGAAACAATATCAAAAGCTGCTGAAGTAGAAGGAAAGTTCGTACGTCAATCAGGTGGTCGTGGACAATATGGGCATTGCGTTATTGTCTTTGAACCTAATCCAAACAAAGGATTCGAATTTGTTGACGAAATAGTTGGTGGTGTTATACCACGTGAATATATTCCAAGTGTCCAAAAAGGTCTTGAAAATGCTCTTGCAAATGGTAACTTAGCTGGTTTCCCAACAATTGACATTAAGGCTCGTCTAGTATTTGGATCTTATCACGAAGTTGACTCTAGCCAAATAGCTTTTGAAGTAGCTGCTAGTATGGCATTTAAAGCTTCAAAAGAAAAATGTGCTCCAGTTCTACTAGAACCAATTGCTTCAGTTGAAGTAGTTGTACCAGAAGAATATTTTGGTAATGTTATAGGAGATTTAACAAGCCGTCGTGGTAGAATTGAATCTCAAGAAGCTCGTGGCAATCTTCAATCTGTTAAAGCTATGGTACCTCTTGCAGAAATGTTTGGTTATGCAACAGCACTTCGCTCTAACACTCAAGGACGTGGAAACTACACTATGCAGTTTGATCACTATGAAGAGTGTCCAAAATACGTTGCAGAAGAAGTAATTAAAAAACGCAATTCATAAGAAAATTAGTTATCTTCTTGCAAAAAATATAAAAATATTATACAATAATAAGGTAAACTTATTTTAATAAATGAAAGGAAAAATTTATTATGGCAAAAGCTAAATTTGAACGTACTAAACCCCATGTAAACATTGGTACTATTGGCCACGTTGACCATGGAAAAACTACTCTTACATCTGCAATTACTTATGTTCTTGCTGAAAAGGGTTTTTGTAAAAAAATGGATTATGACCAAATCGATGGTGCTCCAGAAGAAAAAGCTCGTGGTATAACTATCAATACTTGCCACGTTGAATATGAAACTGCACGTCGTCACTATGCACACGTTGACTGCCCAGGACATGCTGACTATGTTAAAAACATGATTACTGGTGCTGCTCAAATGGACGGTGCTATTCTAGTTATCGCAGCTACAGACGGACCTATGGCTCAAACTCGTGAACACATCTTATTAAGCCGTCAAGTAGGTGTTCCTAAACTAGTTGTTTTCTTAAACAAATGCGATATGGTTGATGAAGAAGAAATGTTAGACTTAGTTGAAATGGAAGTTCGTGACCTATTAACTGAATATGGTTATGATGGTGACAACACTCCTATCATCCGTGGTTCTGCATTAAAAGCTCTTGAAGGCGATCCTAAAGCTCAAGAAGCTATTATGGAATTAATGAACACTGTTGATGAATATATTCCAGATCCAGTTCGTGAAACTGATAAACCATTCTTAATGCCTGTTGAAGACGTATTCACAATCACTGGTCGTGGTACAGTTGCTACTGGCCGTGTTGAACGTGGTACAGTTAAAGTTGGTGACAACGTTGAAATCGTTGGTATCAAAGAAACTCGCCCTTGTGTAGTTACAGGTGTTGAAATGTTCCGTAAATTACTTGACCAAGCTGAAGCAGGAGATAACATTGGTGCTTTATTACGTGGTGTTTCTCGTGACGAAGTTGTTCGTGGACAAGTTCTTGCAAAACCAAAATCTGTTAATCCTCACTCTGAATTCGAAGCAGAAGTATACGTATTAACAAAAGAAGAAGGCGGACGTCATACTCCATTCTTCTCTAACTATCGTCCTCAATTCTATTTCCGTACTACTGACGTTACAGGTGTTATTGAACTTCCTGAAGGTACTGAAATGGTTATGCCTGGCGATAATACTCGCATGACTGTTAAATTAATTCACCCAATCGCTGTAGAAAAAGGAACTAAGTTCTCTATTCGTGAAGGTGGACGTACAGTAGGTGCTGGTAGCGTTTCTAAAATTGATCAATAATTTATAGGTTATTTACTATAAAAACAAATAAAATCCTCGTTTTGTGTATTCAAAATGAGGATTTTTTATTTTCCAAAAAAATACTTATCACAAAAAATTAAGATAATTTTCCATTTCTTTTTTAAAAAATATGATATAATAGTTATGATAAAATATATTAAAAAGGTGATAATATGACAAAGAAAGATGTATTCAAGCATTCATTTCTGATATTTACTTTATTTTTAACAGTAGTAATAACAGCATTATCTATTTCTAGCACCATAACTATTAGAAGAAGAAATATTGTTAATCAGTATGATTTTGCTAATCTTCAAGGTGAAGCTAATCGTGTAATATTATTTATCGGTGATGGTATGGGTGAGAATCATCTTAATGTTGCTGAAAAGTATTTAGAAAGAACTTTATATATGAGATCATTTTCAAATAGTGGTAAAGTTTCAACCTTTTCAAAAAATTTGTTTATCCCTACTGATAGCGCCGCAAGTGCTACGGCGATGGCTACAGGAAAAAAAGTAATTAATCGTGAAGTATCGTATCACAACAAGGAAAATATAAACACTATAACCGAATATGCAAAAATGTTAGGAAAAGGAGTAGGAATCGTTACAACTGATAATCTCTATGGTGCTACTCCTGCAGCTTTTTCTAGTCACGCTGCTGATAGAGGTGATAGTGATACAATTATTAAAAATCAAATAAAAAGTAATGTTGACATTTTTCTAGGATGTGGAAAAAATGCATATGGTAAATATCAAACGGAAATAATAAATAATGGTTACACGTTTGTGACATCAATGGGTGAACTAAAAAATCAAAATCACAAGATTCTTGGTGCTTTTGATGCAATTTCTGGTGATAATCTAAATCCGACCCTAATTGAATTATCTTTATTTGCGTTATCATATTTAGAAAAAAATTATCCTGATGGTTATTTTCTTCTAATTGAAGGTGCTCATATTGATAAAATGAGTCATAAAAACAATATCATTAAGATGATAGCATATCTTGATGAATTTGATAAAACAATAGAAGAAGTTGATAAAACTATGAGAGGTAAAACTTCATATACTATAATTGTTACTGCTGATCATGAAACTGGAAAGTTAAAAAGTAATGGTGAATTAAAAGAAAACATTACTGACAAACTATATAATTCCAAAGGACATACATCGAGAGATGTTTGTTATTTTATTAAAGGGAGCCTTGCTACAAAAAAGGAGTACAATATTCAAAAGAAAATCGATAATACAGATATATACAAAATCTGTTATCAACTTCTCTCAAATAAAGGAGCAAATAATGATAGATACACATTGTCATTTGAATAGTGAACAACTATACAAAAGAATTGATGAAGTTATTTTAAAAGCTGATAGCGTAGCAATTAATCGTTTCATTGTTCCAGGATATGATTTTGAAACTTCGAAAATTGCCCTTGAAATTGCTCACAAATACCCTAATTGTTATGCCGCCATTGGGTTTCATCCAACAGAAATAAAGGGCTATTCAGATGAATACAAATGGTTAGAAGAAAACGCAAATGATGATAAAGTGGTTGCGATTGGCGAATGTGGTTACGACTTTCATTGGGATGTAACAACAAAAGAAGAACAAGAAGAGGCTTTTATTAAGCAAATTGAAATAGCGAAAAAGGTAAATAAACCACTTATAATACATAGTCGTGATGCCATACAATTAACTTTTGATACTTTAAAAACGTGTAATGCATCAAGAGTAGGAGGGGTTATGCATGCCTTTTCAGGAAGTTTAGAAATGGCAAAAAGATTTGTGAAAGAAGGTTTCTATCTAGGAATTGGTGGAACGGTAACTTTTAAAAATGCGAAAGATCCGATAGAAATTGTAAAAGAAATTGATTTAAAGCATTTGCTTTCAGAAACGGATTCTCCTTACCTCACGCCTCATCCTTACCGTGGAAAGGTCAATGAACCATACTATATGAAACTAGTGATAGAAAAAATAGCGGAAATAAAAGGAATAATGGTAGATGAAGTTTCAAGAATAATCGATCAAAATGTAAAAAAATTATTCAAAATATAGGAGGTATGTATGAAAAAATCGTTTATCAAAAAAATCTTTGTTACTTTGTTTTTACTTATATTAGCACTTAACACAGCAGGATGTGTTGTTGAAAAAAACAATAATATAAGTAGTAACAATAATATAACAAAAAAGATTGTTGAGTATGAACAATTAAATATTGCAGATATGCAAACAGCGATTGTGACTGCTATCGAAAAAGCTGAGCAATCAGTTATCGCTATTACTCATGAGGATGGTGGCATAATTTTAAGAACATCTAGTATGGGAAGTGGAGTTGTTATCAAATGTGAAGAAATAAGTAGCGCTTATCGTTATTATGCCGTTACTAATCGCCATGTTGTTTTGACTCAAAGTGGAGCTGTAAGTAATAATATTTATGTTACCACTTCTGCAAATGTAAAGTACAAAGGAGTTGTGTTAAAAGTACAAGAAGCTGAAGATTTAGCACTTATAAGATTTGATGCATCTGAAGTAATACCTGTTGCTACATTTGCCGATTCTTCAATGCTAAAAAAAGGTAACATTGTTCTCGCGATAGGTTCACCATATAGTCTTGAATATTTTGGAACAGCTACTATGGGAATTGTTAGTCATTACAATCGTTTACTTGAAGAAAGTAAATATTTGAAAAATGGTAATTCATATCAAAAAAGTACCAGTAAAGTAAGTAATATGTATATTCAGCATGATGCAGCCATAAATAGTGGTAATAGTGGTGGTGGTCTATTTGATATAAATGGTCATTTAATCGGTATTAACACTGCAAAACTAGTTGATAGTGATTCAACGATTGAAGGGATAGCTTTCAGTATTCCTAGTAACGTTGTAAAAAATGCTTTTGATACATATTTAGCATAGTTAATATAAATAAAAATAAATATCATGATCAAAATTGTTCATGATATTTTTTTATTAAAAAGCATCTCTATTGACAAATAGTTGCAATAGTGTTATACTAATAACAGTTGAACAAACGTTCAACTATTAGAATGCAAATTCAAAATTAACATATAATATTAGTAGAGGTTTTTTATGGCAGATAATCAAGAATTAGATTGTAAAAAAACATATGTACATGAAGAAAATGTAGAACACGCGAAAGAATTGATGCCGAGTGAAGATAATTTATTCTTCGTAACGGAATTATTCAGAGTATTAGGTGATGAAACGCGAACAAAGATTTTATCTGTTTTAGTGAGTGGAGAATTGTGCGTATGCGATATATCAAAAACTCTTAATATGACAAAATCTGCTATTTCACACCAATTGAAGGTTTTAAGACTTGCAAGGTTAGTAAGACCTAAAAAAGTTGGTAAAGAGATTTTTTATTCTCTTGATGATGATCACGTATTAAAAATTTATAAAATGGCGATTGAACATGTCGCAGAACAGGAGTAATTATGAAAAAAATAGTAAAAGTTGAAGATATTGATTGTGCTAATTGCGCTGCAGAATTAGAGCGTGGTATTGCTAAAATAGATGGTGTAAAGAGTGTTTCAATTAGTTTTATGATTGAAAGAATGGAAATTGAAATTGATGATGAAAGATATACGGAAGTTGTAAAACAAATAAAAAAGGTTAAAAATAGAATTGAGCCAGATTGTGAAATAATAGGTTTATAATATGTCAAAAAATAAAAAACAATTATTAGAACTTATCATTTGTTCTGTTCTTTACGTAATTTGTATAATAGTTTTTCATTTTGTAAACCTTCCTAATAACCTTTGGTTTATTGAGCTCATAGCTTATTTACTATTATATTTAGCATCATCCTATAAAGTTATCATAAAAGCTTGTAAGAATATTGTAAGAGGAAAAATACTTGATGAGAATTTCTTAATGCTTGTTGCATCTATTGCGGCTTTCGCAATAAAAGATTATAAAGAGGCAATAATAGTAATGTTGCTTTATCAGGTTGGTGAATTGTTTGAATCATTTGCTGTTAAGAAAACGCGTAAAGATATTTCGCACTTAATGGATATTAAACCTGATGTAGCAGTAAAATATGAAGATGATAAAGAAACTGTCCTTGATCCTAGTTTAATAAAAGTAGGAGATGTAATAATTGTCAAAGTAGGAGAGAGAATACCTTTAGATGGTAAAATAATTAAAGGAAATACTACTTTAGATACTAGCGCTTTAACAGGTGAATCACTTCCAAGAGAAGTTAAGGAAGGTGATGAAGTTTTATCAGGTGTAATTAATAATGGCTCTGTTATATACGTAGAAGTTGAAAAAGAATATAACGAATCTACAGTAGCTAAAATACTAGAAATGGTTGAAAATGCATCAAGCAAAAAAACAAAAACCGAAAAATTCATTACTAGATTCGCAATGTTTTACACTCCTATCGTTGTAAGTTTAGCCCTTGTTTTAGCCATCGTTCCTCCTTTAATCGATGGCCAATGGTCAAAGTGGATTACGAGTGCTATTTCATTTTTAGTAGTAAGTTGCCCTTGTGCCCTTGTTATAAGTGTTCCGCTATCTTTCTTTGCGGGAATTGGGGGAATATCTAAAATAGGAGTTTTAATAAAAGGAAGCAACTATTTAGAATTACTCGATAAGGCTGATACTTTTGTTTTTGATAAAACAGGAACTTTGACAAAGGGCGAATTTGTTGTTTCTAAGTTTGAAGTAGCTGCAGGCAAATTGGAATCACAATTATTTAGATGTGCTTATATTACAGAGTCAAAAAGTAATCATCCTCTTGCAAAAAGTATTATGAAGTATTTAGAAGAAAAAGCCTTCAGATTAGAAGAAAAACTTGATGCTTATGAAATTGAAGAAATCCCTGGCCTTGGTGTTGCTGCCATAAAGGGTGAAGAAAAGATGCTATCAGGTAATAAAGGCTTATTAGAAAAATTCGCTGTTGGTTTTGAGGCTAAGAATGAAGCTGGTACTTACGTATATTTTGCTGAAAATGGCGAATATCTTGGATACTTTTTGATAAACGACAAAATAAAAGATGAGGCTAAAGAAGCTATCGATTATTTGAATGGTCATGGTTACAAAACAATCATGTTAACTGGAGACAACAAACTAGTTGCAGAAAGCGTAAGTAAAACACTTAATTTGACTGAATATAAAGCGGAATTACTTCCTCAGGATAAAGTTAGCGCCCTAGATGAAATAATGAAAAATAAAAAAGCGAATGGGGCTGTTGCCTATGTTGGTGATGGTATAAATGATGCTCCTGTGTTGATGATGGCAGATGTTGGTATTTCAATGGGGGCAATAGGAAGCGATAGTGCAATTGAAGCAAGTGATATAGTTTTAATGAAAGATAGTCTTTCAAGCATTATTGAAGCTAAAAAAGCTGCAAAACGTACAATGCGTATCGCAAGAGAAAATATTATCTTTGCCTTAAGTGTGAAAGCTATTGTTTTAATCCTTAGTTTGTGCGGTTATCAAAATATTTGGCTTGCAGTATTTGCAGATGTAGGAGTTAGTGTCATTGCTATTATAAATGCAATGCGGGCTATTATGAAAAAATAATCTCTTTCGGGGTATAAGTATAACTTATACCCTTTTTAATAAAGCATTTTATTTGAAAATAAATACTTAATAGTATATAATATCAATAAGAAAGGAGGCCACCATGCTTAAAAGAAATACTATTCAACGTTTAATGACATATGAAACAGTGGTTGATATGGCTAATCATCCAACTGCAGATGATGTTTATAATAATATAGTAAAAAAAATACCAAGTATAAGTAAGGCAACTGTTTACCGTAATTTAAATGAATTACTAGAAATGAATAAATTATTAAAAATAGAAACTCCTGGTGGAGCTGATCATTTTGATCATCAGTGTCATAAGCATTTTCATGCTAAGTGTCTTAAATGTGATTCTGTTTATGACGTGGAAGTAAATAGTGATATAGAGCATATACTTGATAAAGCACATGATGAAAATGGTTTCCGTTTCATGGGGTATGATCTTGTATTTAAGGGAATATGCCCGAAATGTCAATCAAAAAACAATAAGGAGGAAAAACATGAGTAAAAACAAATATGAAGGAACACAAACGGAAAAAAATTTGGCTACAGCTTTCGCAGGTGAATCACAAGCAAGAAATAAGTACACTTATTTTGCATCAGTAGCTAAAAAAGAGGGATTCGAACAAATGGCTGAAATCTTTTTAAAAACAGCCGAAAATGAAAAAGAACATGCTAAAATGTGGTTTAAAGAATTAAATGGTATCGGTGATACTAAAGAAAATTTAGCTGCAGCAGCTGCTGGAGAAAACTATGAATGGACCGATATGTATGACGAATTTGCTAAAACAGCTGAAGCAGAAGGCTTTTTAGATTTGGCTAGAAAATTCAGACTAGTTGCTGCAATTGAAAAACATCATGAAGAAAGATATCGTGCTTTACTTAAAAATATTGAAACAGCAGAAGTTTTCACAAAAAGTGAAGTAAAAGTTTGGGAATGCCGCAATTGTGGTCATATAGTTGTTGGATTAAACGCTCCAGTTGTTTGTCCTACTTGCAATCACCCTCAAAGTTATTTTGAAGTACACGCTGAAAATTATTAAAATAAAAAAGTAAATGGAATTTAAAAAACTTCTAGAATTTTTTCTAGAAGTTTTTTATTATGCATTAATATTAAATCGGTAAAGTAATTCAACATACCAAGGTGTGTTGTTTTTATTAAAATAGATTTTGCGGTAGTATTCATCAATAGCAGGGTAAAATCCTGTCATTGGATTTAAATCAACGCCGATGACATCATTAGGAGTTTCATACCAAGTAGATTTTTTATCTTTAAGATAACTTTCTACTGCATCAGCCCAAATATATTTACCATATGATGCATCAATCGTTTTTATAATTTCACGATTGTCATCATAACCAGTCCATACTCCTACAGTTATATCAGGATTAAATCCCATCATCCAGTTATCAGTATCGGTAGAACCTGATTTTCCACTATAAGTGTGGGATAAAAGTGAAGCAATTCTTGCTCCAGTAGGCCTAATGTTGAATGTCATTCTATTATCAAAAATTGCGTTCATTGAAGTATTAAGTAGATAACAATTACTAGAATTGGCAATTCTTTCTTTTTTGTTAATATTTCTTTCATATAAAACTTTATCATCAGATGTTGTTATTTTTTTAATAGAAAAAGGTTCATAATAGATGCCACAACTAGCTAGGGTATTGTAAGCAGCGGTCAATTCTAAAAGCGTTACTTCATTTGTTCCAAGGGCTAAGGAAGGGATAGCTTGTATTTTAGATGAAAATTTAAATCTTTTTAATGTGCCAGCAAGTACTTCTGGTCCTAAAAAAAGATGAGTTTTCATAGCGTATATGTTATCACTAGTTGCGATAGCATATACCATAGATACGTCGGTGTTAGCATAAATATTTTGAAAATTGTTTGGTGAGTATGTTTCTCCTTTATAGTGAAATGTTGTTGGTTCACTTTTAAAGGTTGTAGCAGGTGTGAAACCATTTTCGATTGCACTTAAATATAAAAAAGGTTTAATAGTTGATCCAGGTTGTCTCAAACTATTGGTAGCTCGGTTATAGCTACTATCATTATAGTTGTTGCCACCTATACAAGATAGAATAGCACCACTCTTTGGATCCATCGCCACGATACTTGTTTGAATGCCTGTTTCAGGGGCTCTTTTTTTAATACTATTAGTAATAGCTTTATTCAAGTCTAAATCAAGTGTTGTATACACTTTTAATCCCTCATAAAGATATTTATCGAGCCATCCCATACTCTTTAACTCATTTATTACAATATCTTGATAATATGGGGCATCTGTATCCTCATAAATAGGATTAATCCCAACAAGTTCAATTTCTTCTTTAAGCGCTGCTAAGTATTCTTCTTCTGTAATTAAGTTATCATTTTTCATCTCCAATAAAATTAGTTCTTTTCTACTTAAATTATTGTCGTAATTATCAATTGGAGAATATATTTTGGGGCCCTTTGGAATAGCGGCTAAAACAGCTGCTTCTGCTAAAGATATTTCAGCAGCGCTTTTACCGAAATAGTAAACAGCAGCATCTTCAACACCATATATTCCATGATCAAAATAAACAGCATTTAGATAACCTTCTAAAATCTCATCTTTACTATATTTACTTTCAAGATTAATTGCTATCATAACTTCATATAGTTTACGTTTTATGGTTTTGTCACTATTCAAATATAGCAATCTAACGTATTGTTGAGTTATGGTAGAAGCTCCTTCAGCGAGACTCATTTTTTTTAAATCAGCGATAATTGCTCCACCAATTCTTATTATATCAACACCTCTATGTTCATAGAAACGTTTATCCTCGATAGAAAGAAAAGCATTAATTAAATTTTTGTTGATTTGTGACAATTTAACATATGATTGTTTGCGGTTATTCGAATATGATAGATATTTAACATTGTTTTCGTCATAAAGTTCAACATTAATAATTTCTGGCATCTCGTATTTAAGATTATGATTGATGATAAGAAAAGTAATACCTATTGTTATAAATAGTAAGAGGTTTAATAAAAGAAAAACGTATACAAAAGCAATAATTTTTTGTTTTTTACTAAGTTTATTAGTTCTAATTACCATAAAAAATCACCCTTATTATTTTTTACAAATAATGAAAAAAATTTCTTGGTAAAAAAAAGCAATTTAATAAGTGTCAATAACTTTGCAAAATGTCCCAAAAAAATTTAATTATAAGCGTAATCTTCAGTACGTTTATTACTAAGAAGAT
>URLJ01000024.1 GCA_900548675.1 uncultured Mollicutes bacterium | reverse complement strand
GATTTCCAATGAAACCGCTTGGCTACTTATCCCCAATTGAATTCCTAGATAATTATAACAAAACCCATTAATCTAGGGCACAATTTTGTGCACGATGATTGACAAACCGTCAATATTCTTTTACTTACTTTTTTACTACTTTTTCTACAAAATTATTGTTTACAATCTTATCAAATGGAGCTCTTTTAGATAATTCTTTTGCTTCTTCCATAACATCCATCAAAGTATTTAAACCTTTTTCGCTAAAATATGGTGTTTTACACCACACATCAGCTTCACGATATCGTTTCACAATTGTGGTTAACTCGTCGATAGACAAATCGTTAAAGGTTTTTTGAAGTTCTGTCGCAACTTCTTGATCAGTACTATTTGTAACAAATTGTTGACCTTTATATATAGCTTTTGTAAATTTTTCAATTATTAGAGGATTCTTTTCCATATAACTTTTTGTTACATAATATGAAGTATAAGGAATGTAATCAGAAAATTGACCAACCGATGCTAACACATGTACTTTTCCTGCTTTTTCAAGTGAGGTAGCAGTCGGTTCAAAAAGAGTCGAATAATCTCCTTCTCCGTTTACAAATGAACCAGCCATTGCGTTAAATTGAATATCGGTTCGTACATAAACATCTTTATCAAAACCGGTTCTTGAAACCGTTAATCCTTGTTTTTTAATAACATATTCTAAAGTCATTTCCGGAACACCGCCTAGACGTCCTCCTAGAATTGACTTACCCCTTAGTTTTTCAAGACTAAACGATGGATCCTTCTCTCTTCCAACGATAAAACTACCATCTTTTTGGGTTAATTGAGCAAAATTTATCATGTAGTCACTTTGCCCATTATTATATACATAAATGGTCGCTTCTGGACCAGAAAAACCGATGTCTGCATCTTTTGATAGTAAAGAAGCCATAACTCTATCGGCTCCACCAGCGTTTACCAAATCTATTTTTAAACCCTCCTCTTCAAAATAGCCTTTTGTTATCGCTACATATTGGGGAGCATAAAAAATTGAATGCGTAACCTCTGATAACGTTACTTTTGTTAATTTATTAGTTTTACATCCTAATACCATTACCATAACTATAATGATATTTAAAAATAAAATTATTTTTTTCACTTTATTCCTCGTTTCTTTTTAAATGATATTTCTATTAGATTGACCACTTCATACATTATAAACGCAATAACCGCAAGAACAATGACACCCATCATTACTAAATCCATTCTAAATACCTGAGATCCATACACGATTAAATACCCAATACCAGCTCTTGAAACTAAAAATTCACCTACTATAACCCCTACCCAAGTCATTCCGATATTGATTTTAATTATTGATACAATGTTGGGTATATTACTAGGGAGAATTAATTTAGTTAATATTTGCCATTTTGTAGCTTTAAAACTTTTTAGCATTTTTATTTTGTCTTCTTCCATCATTTGAAAATAATTATAAGCGGTTATAATCGTTAACACTAATGAAATCGACATCGCTACAACCGTTATACCTTTAATACCAGTTCCTGCCCAAATTATTAAAATAGGGGCTAAAGCCGTTTTAGGTAAAGCATTCAAAATTATTAAGAATGGATCTAAAACTTTTGCGGCATAAGGAAACCACCAAATAATGATAGCTATAAATAAACCAACACTTGTTCCTATTATTAATCCTAGCATAGTCTCTAAAATAGAAATACCTAAATGACGATATATCGTTCCATCTACAAAGTACTTTTTGAGAAGTTCTAAAATATTGCTCGGTTTACTGAACAAAAAGCCATTAATAATATTATATTTTGACAATACTTCCCATAGAATAATAAAAGCTATAAGCAATAGTATTTGTGATAATATTACAATAGATTTATCTTTAATTTTGGCTTTATAATAGGGATTATGCTTCGTCTGGTTCATTTTCATTCAATTCCTTCCATATTTCATCAAAATAGTTTTGAAAAATTTCTTCCGAGCGTGTTTTTAATGGCGTTTTATTTTTTAGATCATCGAATAAAATAGTATGTGAATTTATAATATGGGCAGGACGTTTTGATAAGACAATTATTCTATCGCACATCGATATTGCTTCTGAAATATCATGAGTAACTAAAATTGTCGCTATTTTTTCAGTTTTAATCATTTTATAAACATCATCACATACCATTAATCTTGTTTGAAAATCAAGAGCGGAAAAAGGTTCATCCAGTAATAATAATTGTGGTGATGTTGCGAGGGTTCTAATAAGTGCTATCCGTTGACGCATTCCACCCGATAATTCTTTGGGGTAATTATTAATAAAATCTATTAACCCATATTTTACAAGCATATCCTTAACCTTTTCAAGATTTTCAGCTGTTTTCTGCTTTTTTATTTCTAAACCAAGTGTAACATTTTTCCAAATATTTCGCCATTCCAACAAATGATCTTTTTGAAACATATATCCGACTTCACCTTTTAAAGTTACTTTGCCCTTTGTAGGTGCTAAAAGTCCCGCAATAAGGTTCAATATCGTTGTTTTTCCACTTCCCGAAGGCCCTATTATTCCCACTATTTCCCCTTCATGGAGCTCTATATCAATACCATCAATAACATCTAATTCACCATTGATGGTCCAAAACGACTTTGAAACATCAACCATTTCTAAGACTTTTTCTTTTCCCATTTTATCACCCTTTATCGTATTAAGTAGTCTACTTCATTATATTAAAAATATGGTATTTGGCATCATCAATAGCCTACTTATAAATTTCTTTTTTAATAATTGTATTTTATGAGAGCATTATAAAAACACATTGAGTTAATACCCAATGTGTTAATTTTAATTTATTCTTTTTTCTTAAAGAAAAACTTTTTTTCTTTTATTTTCATATCGATACTATCTTTATCCATCATCAAAATGGCAACTACCGCGTTAACGATAATTATAATAAGGTATGATGAAAGGGACATAACTAACAATAAGAGAAGTGGGGTAGCATTGATTTTCGTATCTGCTTCAAGCATTTCACCATTATAATATGTTACATTATCTTCAATCACCCAATAGTATTTATTCTTTTCTTTATTATATTCAAGGTGACTATGATTTTCAACATATGCATTTTTTTCATCTTGATCCTCAATATATGATACGTAATAACTACCATCAGTATCTTCAAATACTTCACATTTTTCTTTATAATAGTTAATTTCACTTTCATCAATTTTTACTTTAGCATTAATTGATGTTGGCGTATTACCTACATACCAACGTGAAATTCTATATCTCTTATTATCCTTAACATCAACTATTGTTTTTAATTGAATGCTCCCTGCATTAGTTTCGCGATTAGTAATTTCAACTAATTGGAACTGATCCCTTAAATCTAATGGACCAATTCTCACTTGTCTAATTGAGCCAATAACTACTGTTAGGGATAAAACAACCATCGATATAAATAGAGTTAAAGTCTGCCATTTGAAAGGTCGACATGTCGTATATAATATTAACATACAAGTAGCTGTAGCAGAAACAACAACTATTGTTGCAACTTGATCAGTGGTAAATCCTAGTGGACGTGCTAACATATACGCAACACAAACTTCTAAAGCAATCGTTATTGCCCCTGGAAGAGATTTACGAATAACGTTATATAAGAATCGTCCTTTTATAATATCTTTGTTAGGTTGTAATGCTAAGAAGAAAGCAGGAATTCCGATTGCAAATAACTCTATTGGAATAAGTTGTGATGGTGAAAAAGGATAATTTCCCTCTAAAGAAGGAGAAAATTTTGAGAAGAATCCAGCTATTACTAACAAAGCAATAATCATTGAAAATAGTGTTTTAACAAAGAACAAAGAAGCTGTACGTTGAATATTATTGATTACACGTCTTCCTTCTGCAACTACGTGAGGCATAGAAGCAAAATTAGAATCTAATAAAACTAATTGAGCAACATTTCTAACAGCATCACAACCTGATGCCATCGCGATACTACAATCAGCTTCTTTCAAAGCTAAAATATCATTTACACCATCACCTGTCATAGCTACAGTGTGCTTAGCTTCTTTTAAAGCTTTTACTAATATTTGTTTTTGGTTTGGTTTTACTCTTCCAAATACCGTGTAACTATTAGCTACTTGAGCAACTTCTTCATCAGTCAAACCTTCTAAACTTATATAATCTTCTGCATTTTCGATTCCTACTCTTCTAGAAACCTCAGATACGGTAACCGGATTATCTCCTGATATAACTTTTACTTGCACACCATTATCACGGAAATATTTAATAGTGTCATACGCTTCACGACGAATTTGATCTTCTATCAATATTAGAGCTACTATTTTAGGAACTCTTTGAATTTTACCATCTTTTAATGGCATCGCACTATGGGCTAATGCTAAAACACGTAGGCCTTGATTAGCATATTCATTTACATCATCAGAAACACGATCAAAACTACCTTTTAAAACAAATTCAGGGGCCCCTAGGATAAACGTGCCACCTATTTCAGCAAAAGAAACAGCACTATATTTATTTTCTGAACTAAATGGTAATATTTCGGTAGCAGTGTATTTTTTGCCAAACCCAAAATAATTTTCAAGGGCTTTGGCTGTAGAATTAGCTTCTTGCAAGGCTGAATTCATTGAACTCATGACATCTGAAACATTAAACTCAGTATTACGACGTGGTTCTATGTATCTTGTTACTGTCATTGTTCCATCTGTGATTGTGCCTGTTTTATCTAAGCATAGTACATCAACTCTTGCAAGCATCTCAATACAATATATTTCTTGAACGAGTGTTTTTCTTTTTGAAAGTCTAATTACTCCGACTGCCAAAGCTACTGTTGTTAACAAGAAAAGTCCTGCGGGAATCATCCCTAAAAGAGCGGCTGATGTTGATTTTATACTATCAGTATATGTAGGACTACCATAACTCATAAAGAAATCTTGAATAGATTTGATTTTTTCAGCTCTTATATAAAGTATTAATCCACTTGGAATAAAAATAATACTCACAAATCTCAACAAATATCTAAGTGATGATAATATTTCTGATTTAGGTTTTGAATATTGTTTAGCTTCATTGCTTAATTTTTCAATTTGGTTATCCTTACCTACTCTTTCAACTTTTGCTTTACAATTACCAGAAACAACAAAACTACCTGAATAGAGTGTGTCACCAACAACCTTTCTAATAGGAACTGATTCTCCCGTTAGTTGTGATTCGTTTACCTCTATTTCTCCTGATACTAGTATCGCATCCGTTGTTATTTCTTTACCTGCATTAAGATACATAATATCATCAAGCACTATTTCTTCAACTTTAATTTCTTGTTTTATGCCATTTCTTATTACATAAGCACTTGGCGCAGAAAGCAAAGACAATTTATCTATCGTTTTCTTCGATTTAATTTCTTGAATTATACCAATTAGAGTATTAACCGTAACGATTAAAACGAAAGTATAATTTAAAATTTCTACTTTCGCACTAAGTAATAAAACAAATATCAAAGCGTACATAACGTTAAAAAAAGTAAAAAAATTTTTTAAAATTATATTTAAAATTGTTTTATTACTACCTTTATTGACTGTATTTGTCAAAAAATGTTCATTACGTTCAGCTACTTGCTCACTATTTAAGCCTATTGAAACATCAGGATTATATCTTACTATCTCAAAATCAATTTCTTTATTTTTCTTTTTTTTCATCGATATCTCCTTCACCTTATTATATTAAAATCATATTATAACTATGTATTGCACTTTAAGTATATCGTACCTATTCTACCACAATTTTCTTTTTTTTGCTAGCAAAATAATAAATACATTTTTATTTTTTAAGAGATGCTATTTTTGACAATCTTATCCAAATATGATAGAATTATTAATATATAATTAAAGAAAGGATTTTATATGAAGAAACATATTATTGGCATAACACCACGCTTTTGTAATGAACCACCAAAAGTTCAAGCTAACTACTCTTACTTTGTGCCTTTTAATAAACGGGACATTATTCCTATCGTACTTCCGGTTGGTTCTAAGCACTTAAAAGAGGTTTTGGACTTGTGCGATGGTTTTTTAATTATTGGTGGTGATGATATTGATCCAAAATACTATAATCAAGAAAATAAAGGTTTTTCTCGCGATGTGCAACCATTAATTGATGAGGTTGATCTAGAAGTAATTGAATATATAAAAAAGAACCCCAAACCAACTTTAGGAATTTGTCGAGGAATACAATCACTTGCAGCTTTTTGGGGTGGTAGTTTATATCAAGACCTTGATAATGAACATGTTCTTCACACCTCATCAAATAACGAACATAACGTTGTTGCAGTTGCAAATACTCCTTTAACAAAACTTTTACCAAGCGAATTTAAAGTAAATACTTACCATCATCAAGCGGTAAAAAGAGTTCCTACTGATTTTATCGTTTCATTTATGCACGATGATGCTATCGAGGCTATTGAACACAAGAATTTACCAATTTTAGGTGTTCAATGGCATCCTGAAAGATACGATACAAAAGAAAGTGAAATAATCTTTGATTATTTTGTCAGTCTAATCAAAAAGTACGCTAAATAAAAAGGTTCACATCGAACGATGTGAACCCTCTTTTTTAATTAATTTTCTTTTTTGTATTCTTCAATAATTTTAGCAACAAGATGTTCAGGAACATCAGCATATCTTACAAATTTACGACTGAAACGTCCACTTGCTTGAGTCATTGCTTTTAAGTCTGTCGCATATTTTGTAATTTCAGCTTCTGGTACTTCAGCAATAACACATTGTTTTCCATTTGGAAGTGGGTCAATACCTAATACTTGACCACGACGTTTATTCATATCACCCATAACATCACCTACGTAGTCATTTTTAACTATAACACGTACTTCCATTATTGGTTCTAGAATAGTTGGTTTTATAGTTTTGCAAGCTTCTTTGAATGATAATGCTGCTGCAAGTTTAAATGAAATTTCATTAGAGTCAACTGGGTGGTAACTTCCATCATAAAGAACGGCACGTACACCAATAACTGGGAATCCAGCAAGAGGACCATGAACTAAACAATCTTGTAACCCTTTTTCAACAGCAGGGAAATAGTTTTTAGGAACAGAACCACCAACTACTTCAGATGCAAATTCAAAGTCTTTATCTGTTGGTTCAAAACGAATCCATACATCACCAAATTGACCAGCACCACCAGATTGTTTTTTATGACGTCCTTGAGCAGAACCAATCTTGCGGATTGTTTCACGATATACAATCTTTTGATCAGCTGTATTAACTTCTACTTTAAACATATTCTTCATTTTTTCAAGAATATAACTGATATGAGTCATACCTTGACCGCCAAGTAAGAATTGTGCAGTTTCAGGATTACGTTTAATTTCGAAAGAAGGATCTTCTAAGTTTAATTTTTGTAAAGATGCAGACATCTTATCTTCATCTTGTTTAGTTTTAGCGCTAATAGCAACATAAATAACTGGTGTAGGCAATTCAGGTGCAACATATTTTAAAGTGCATTTTTTATCGCACATTGTATATCCTGTTGCAAGTTCACTCATTTTTGTAACTGCTCCAATATCACCGGCATGTAATACATCAACGTTAATTTGATTTTTCCCTATTAGTGTAATAAATTGACCTACTTTAGCTGTAGTATCAGTATTTGGGACAAATACTTCTGTTAAACCTTTTGTTGAACCTGTTTGAACCTTAAAGAAACTAATAGTACCAAGGAATGGGTCTACTAATGTTTTGAAAACATAAGCAGAGAATGGTTCATTTTCATTAACTTCTTTTAGAACATTTGAATCATCTTTAGTGTTAACAGCTTTGAAAGGTGCTGCAGCATCTGGAGATGGTAAATATTCACATACCATATTTAATAAAGTTTCAACGGAAATATTTTTAGTAGCAGATCCTACTAAAATAGGGAAAATTTCACCATTTCTAACGCCTGTGCGTAAACCTTCTTTAATTTCTTCAGTTGTTAATTCTTCACCACCAAAGAATTTATCTAATAATTCTTCACTAGTTTCGGCAACAGCTTCACTAATATTCATTGCCATTTCTTCAACATGGTCAGCTAAATCAGCTGGTATTTCAGTTTCTTTAGTTTGAGCACCATCGAATAAATGAGCTTTTTTGTCAACTGCATCAACAAATCCTTTAAAATCATTTTCTTTTCCAACTGGCCAGCATAATGGTAAGGCTTTTGGTCCAAAACTTGTTTTAATTTGTTCCAAAACATTTTCGAATTTTACATTTTCTTTATCCATTTTATTAATAAAAACAATTGTTGGAATGTTACGACTACGTAATTCTTCCCATGCGCGATCAGTTCCTACTTCAACGCCTTTTGTAGCATCAATCATAATAACTGCTCCACCAACAACCGCTAAATCATTTTCAATTTCACCAACAAATTCTTCTGATCCAGGTGTGTCAAGGAAGTTAATCTTATGCTCCTTCCATTCAACAGGTAATAATGCTGTTGATAAAGAAGTTTGTCGAGTTTGTTCTTCAACAAGATAATCAGATACCGTTGTTTTACGTTCAACTTCACCTTTTTTGGCAATTGCTTTACCAACAAAAAGAGCAGATTCTGATAAACTTGTTTTACCACTACCAAGGTGACCTAAAAGGGCAACGTTTCTAATTTGGTTAGCTAAATACTCTTTCATATATACCTCCTATTAGTATTTAATAATCACAACGTATATATTATACTACATTTCAATTATAATTGCATATATTTTGGTTTTTTTTTTGCAAGCGGTTACAAAATAAAAAACTTAAGGTTTTTATTAGTAGCCTTAAGTCCTTATTTTTTATTAATATTTTACGAATTTTTCGACATCTAAAACGAAAATGGTAGCTCCTGCAACACTAACTTCTATTGGATAAGAAGAGAATACACTGAATTCGTTGGGATTAGTTGTTTGAACAGTTTTTTTGCGGGTTTTAGAATATCTGCTAACGATGTCTATCGCATTTTGAATTTTATCCTCATCAGTACCTACTAAAAGAGTTGTATTACCGCTCGATAGTAAACCACCTGTTGATGCCATTTTTGTAACAAAATATTGTTCTTTTAATAAGGCAGATAAAACGCGATTTGCATCATCATTCGCAATAATTATTATCATTAACTTCATTGTTGCACCTCACGCAAATATTTTACCATATTTTGTAGTATTACGTTAAGATTTTACTTTATTTATTAATTTATTATTGCGTTTTTTTGTTTGATTAAAGCCTTCAATGCGTTTAAATCATTTACACCCTTAAGCTCCACTATTTCTGGAAAAATCAAAGTATCAACTTTATTTTCTGCCGCTATGACATTTATTAATTCTGTTAAATAGTATTCCCCTGTTACATCACTTTTCTTAACATTGCCAATATACTTTATAATCAAGCTATTAGGAATGATGTATATACTCGTATTAATGATATTATTCATTTTTTCCATTCCTGTTGCATCCTTGTCTTCAACAATTTTAATGAGTTTATCATTTTCCATTTTTATTCGGCCATATCCATTGGGAAATCTTACCCGCATTCCTACAACAAGAGTTGTTGCTTCAAGACTATAATAATAATCTACAATATTTTCTATAATATTTTTTGTCAGAAATGGTGTATCTGCGGGGACTATTAACGATGAACTATTTTCTTTTAAGTTAAATAAAGCACTTTTTAAAGCGTCTGCTGTCCCTTTTTGTTCGGTTTGAATTACGTACATAGGTTTTTTTCCTAACGATTCTTCAATTAATTGATAATTATTATTTACTACTATAATAACCCCATCGGTATTGGGCTCTAATGCTTCATATATTCTTTTAATCATTGGGATACCCTCAACTGTTATCATAACTTTAGGTATCGCTTCCTTCATTCTAGTTCCTTTTCCTGCTGCTAAGATTATCCCTTGTATACTTTCCACAAAACCACACTTCTTTCCTTTTGGTTGCATTTACCTTTTATTTTTGGTATAATATATGATAAAGTGAGGCATTTTATGTATAAAAAAATTTCTTTTTTCTTAATAACCTTTTTATTAACAATGATGATAACAGGATGTGGTAAACAAACACTACTTAATGATTCTTATGCAATTGTGTATGAAAACGGAACTCCGTATCTAATCAATGAGGTCGAAGATAAATACTCTTTGGCAAAATACGATTATATTGTAAACGATTTTAATGACTATATAACAGTTGGCAAAAACAAAAATGGAAAACTCCTTTACGGCTTTATTAAAAAGAATGGCCAAGAAGTGATAAAACCTAAATACTTATGGGCTTCTGTTATGAGGGAAGAAAAAGCGGTTGTTACAACGGCAAAAGGACAACAAATCATCAATGCGGCTGGTAAAGTCATCTACAAATTTAAAGATGGAACAAGCTCTAGCAGCTATTTCTCTGATAATTATCTTTTGGTTGAAATAGATAATAAAGTTACCTTTTTAAATAGTAATTTTGAATTATTAGATCTTACCTTTGATTATGCAACACCTTTTCAAAATGGCTATGCTTGCGTAGGAGTTTTTGAAAATAATCAGATGAAATATGGTTACCTAAGAAGTGATGGCACTCTTTTAGAGACCCCAAATGGTGAATTTCCTTTTGACTTTGTTGATAACTTCAATATGGGACTTGCAAGAGTAGGATACTTAAATATGTCACCTGCAAAAGAAACGACACCTGGTGTTGACAATTATTTATTCAATTATCTAAAAGAAGATGGAAGTCTTCTACTTGATGATAATAAGATAATTTTAAATGAAAAAAGTTACATTCTTGAATATGCTCAAAATTTTTCTCCTGATGGCGTTGCGTTAGTAGGTTTTTACCAAATGATTAAAGAATCTACCAGTGCTCCTCTAAAACCATATATACAATACTATTTTTTAAATTCTAATGGTAAAATTGCCAGTGAACGCATTAATAGTGGTGGAATGATCGGCGATTTATACTTTCCAGGAATGCTTGTCGGTGGTACATTTCGTTGTCGCTACCGCGCAATGGGAGCAGGTGCATGGAAAATGTATACTGCCACATATAATGAAGATACTGATATTTACCGAATTGATGTACTAGAAGATACAGACTTATCAAATAATCCTGATTTATCAAATACCCCTCCTACAGAAATGACCAATTTTCGTTTTTCAGAATACTATAGCGAAGATGTTAGTCTCGCAAAAATTAGAATTTCTAGTGGCTATTATGGACTTATTAATTCCTCTGGTTCTTTAGTATTATCTGTGAAATACGATAAGATTATATATTAAGGAGGAAAATTATGATTGAACTACGCAACATAAATAAATATTATCGTATGGGTCGTTCATTAAGAAGTAGTAAATCTGATGATTTAACCTACCACGCCTTAAAAGATATTAACCTAAAATTTGGTAATAAAGGAATGAATTTTATCCTTGGTAAAAGTGGAAGTGGTAAAAGTACACTCCTTAATATAATAGGTGGTATTGACAAATACGATAGTGGCGAATTAATTATTGATGAAGTAAACACCAAGAATTACTCTTCAAAAGATTATAACACTTATAGAAACACTTATATTGGTTTTGTGTTTCAAGAATTCAATGTTTTAAAAGGCCTAAATGTCTATGAAAATATCGCCTTAAGTCTCGATTTAAAACATGTTCCAACTAAAGATCAAAAAGATTTAATTAAAAACGTAATCGAACGAGTAGGATTAACTGGACTTGAAGACCGCATGATGAATCAAATATCAGGTGGGCAACGACAACGTGTCGCTATCGCGAGAGCTCTTGTAAAAGAACCAAGAGTTATCATAGCCGATGAACCTACTGGTAACCTCGATAGTAAAAATAGTAAAATGGTTATGGATTTATTAAAAGAATTATCACATGACCATCTTGTAATTATTGTTACTCATAACGACCTTTTAGCTCATGAGTACGCTGACAGAATTATTAGTTTAAAAGATGGAAAAATAATATCTGATGAAAATAATATCACTGATGAATCAAACCAAACATATAGCCTAGAGCCCGTCAAAGCTCCTATAAAAACGAGTATCTCACTTGCTTTAAAGAGTATGCTAAAAAATAAAGTCCGCTTTATTTTTATCATTCTCCTCTTCGCTGTTTCATTATTGTTTGCGGGGGTAGTCGCGAATTTATTTCTATCAGACACAACAAAAGTTTACGCAGAATTTCAAAATAAATATAACAATAATATTTTAAACATTCAAAAAAAATACCTAAATAGTGGTGTTACTTCTTCTACAGGCTTCTATAAATTTGAAATAGATAGACAAATTGCTAAGTATAAACAAAACTACCCTCAAATTGATTATATTAGAGGGATGGATTACAAGATAAAAATTGATCAAAACGCAACTGTCGAAGATGATATTCATACAAACTACATCCAAAGAATTCATTTATATGATGATGAAGTTAATGACATCAACCTCTATAAAGAGCGTTCAAAAGAAATTAGATCATATGATAAAGATAAATATATTCCAACTATCATCACTGATTATGTTGCGGATAACCTCATATGGCAAAACTATTTTGGAAAAACTGACTTATCCTGGGATGATTTACTTGGTAAAAGTATCAAAGCTGATGGATTTATTCGTGAATTCATAATTGTCAATATTCTCAGAACTGATTATAAAGACTTTGTTGATAATTTTGAAAGTGATGCCAACTATAAAGCAGCTTTTAAAGACAACTTATTATATTATAATTCAATGTTTTTAGATGAATATTATTACAAAAAAGCATATCAAGCTGGTAAACCACTCGATGGCGCTGAAGAATACTATGATAATGTTGAATATATTTATGACAATTTCATTTACTCTTTCCTCAAAAAAACTGGCGTTTATGAAAATATCAAAATAACATCTTTTGATAGTGTAAAAGCTAGTGATGTTCAAAGTGATGCAGGCGCTGAACCATTAAAACCTGAAGATGGTAAACAAATTGAAATAGCTGTTTCATCAGGATTTCTTCACAAGGTAATTGGCCTAACAGGCGATGTAAATGAATTATATGATATTGTTAACTATCAAATAGAATACCTTGATGCTGCCGGCAATAAAAAATATCAAACATACAATGCCATTCCAATGTTAACAGGTGTTTCTAGAATACCTAATGCTCTCTCAGGTAAAATTACTACTATTATCGAAAATGAAGAACCAATTATTTATACACCAAGAAAAGCTGAATCGGACCTTTTCTATAAATATTGTAACTATAGTTACGGCAATGATGGAGGTTATTTGACTTTAATCGTCAATAATTTAGATGGAACTAATAGTTCTATCAAAGCTAATTCCCTTTTCTACCGTAATCTAATTAAAAACGACATTAATATTAAAAATATTACCTTTAATAAGGTTGTTTTAGTTGAAGATTTTATCAATAACAATTTATGGTTATTTATTGGTGTCTTCTTCGTGTTTGGTTTATTTAGTATACTTTTAATATTTAATTTCATTATTGTTAATATTAAAAATAGTACTAGGGATATAGGTATCTATATGTCACTTGGTATGAGTGGATTCAAAATTTCATTGATCTACTTCTTCCAAGTAATTATTATGGGATTAACTTCATTTATTATAGCTAGTATCGGATCATTTATCTTCTTAAAAGTGTTAGATGCAAAATTTACTGCTATGACGATGGTTAATTTAAGAATTATTAACGTATCCTTCTTAGGCACTTTAATAGTTCTTGGTATCGCTACTTTTTTCCCTACCTTATCGGTAATATTTCCTCTTCTTAACCTAAATCGGAAACGTCCGGTCGACGTTATCAAGAGTATTTAGGAGGTCTTATGATTGAATTAAGAAACATTAATAAATACTATCAATCTGGCACCGAAAAAATTCATGCTTTAAAAAATATAAATTTGGTTTTTCCGAAGAAAGGACTCATTTTTATTCTCGGTCCTTCTGGATGTGGAAAATCAACATTGCTTAACCTTTTAGGAGGTCTTGATAAAGCTGATGAAGGTGAAATATTCATAGAAAATAGAGCTTTTTCAAGTTTTTCTAAACAAGATCTCAATAATTATTTAAATAGTTATCTAGGATTCGTCTTTCAAGAATATAATATTCTTAAGGATTTAAATCTTTATGAGAATATTAGTCTTCCTCTTGAAATTCAAAATGCACCTAAAAAAGTTATTAACGAAAAAGTTAAGAAAACAATTGAAGATGTCGATTTAAAAAACCTTGATAAACGCCGCATTAACGAATTATCTGGAGGACAACGTCAGAGAATCGCGATTGCTAGAGCCCTTATTAAAGATCCAAAATTAATTATCGCAGATGAACCAACTGGTAACCTTGATAGCGTTACAGGCGAGACAATTTTTAACCTATTTAAAAAACTATCACAGGACCGTCTAATTGTCATCGTTACACATGATGAAGAATCAGCATACAAATATGGTGATCGTATCGTTAAAATAGATGATGGTGCCGTTGTTGAAGATACACTTCAAACTAATGAAGTCCAGGATTACGAACCTGAACAGTTAAAACTTAAAAAAGCTCATGTTCCTCTAAAAATAAGTATTAAGTTAGCTCTTAAAAATATGTGGCATAAAAAATTCCGCTTTTTAGCGATGGCCTTAATTACGACACTTAGTCTTGTCTTTTTAAGCTTCACAATTGAACTTAATGGTGATAAGATCCGTGAAAATGTTTATACATCGGTTGAAGCTGATTATTTATACACTGATATTATGGAAAAGATTCAACTTCCTGATAATTTCATTAAAACATCGGTTTATGATAAGTATATTGGCTCTCCATTGTCAAAAAACTCTTATCATACGATAAAAAGTAAAATTAAAAATTTAAATTTACACCAATATTCCATTGTAAATATTGATGTTACAGGTTCCCGCAAATATTTAGGAAATCATTTCTTCACCGGTGATATCAACTATATCATTAAATATGATAGTTCCAATACATATGAACTACTTGCCGGTAGAACACCTAATAGTCCTTCGAGTGAAGTTGATATGGTAAATGACATAAAAGAAGTAATGATTACCGACTACTTAGTAGAAATGTTTAATTTCTATGAAATTTATCCCAACGCTTCTCTTCCACAAGATTATTTAAATAAAATCCTTAACTTAAGAGATTATGGAAACTATAAAATCGTTGGAATTGTTAAAACTAATTATGAAAAATGGACTAACTTAAGTAGTTCTCATAAAGAATTAGACTTGACGGAAAAACAAAACTTTGCTTTTTCAAATGATTGGAAATCCATGAGTGCAGTTTATATGCCAGAAGAATACTTTAATAAACAAAGAATGCTTCCAAACTATACTTTAAATCTAGGGTTATACTATATGGATGCTAATATCTCGCAAGATGTTAATTCTACTAATATAAAGAGAATGACATTAACTAGCGAGACTCAACAAATAATCGAAGGTAGTATCGGTGAAGGATGGCGAAAAGTGTACTACACAATGGGGGCTCACCCTACATCAGAAAACCAAATTGCCCTCCCAATCAATATCGCTAGAAGTTTATTTCCAGATATCTCTTTAGAAGATACTGATTTAAGAACTTTGGAAATGAATTTTAATAATAGCTTAAATGGTAAAAAAGTGAAAATTGATTTCTCAAGTAATGGTACTATAACAAATACTAAAGAGTTTACAATATGTGGTTTACTTAAAGATGGCGAAAATGTTGAATTATATAAAGATACAATTGAAGAATACTTCTCCTTCTTAAATGATGAATCTGAATATGTCATTGCGGAACTTCCTAAGAGTCCTGAAAGTGCCTATAGACTTTTCAAAACAGCTTACAAGAAAGGATACATTCTTAATGTATTTGCATATCGCGATGATATCGATTCTTATGTTGTCGACCCATTCATCAGCATTCTTTCAAAAGTTGGCTTATTCGTGTTTGCAATTTTCGCTATCGGGATTTTATGGACAATTATATCCATTGAAATAGTAGACTCTAGAAAGGAAATTGGTATTTTTAGATCTATCGGTCTTAATGGTATGAAGGTATCATTTGTATTTATCTTTCAAACACTTGTTGTTAATATTATAGCATGGGGCTTGTCACTGATTGGAAGTAGTTTCGCACTTAAAATATTTGGACAAAATATAACGGATGACCTCGGAATCATTAAATTATCAATGTATATGCTTACATATCGTTCACCGATCTTCCTTATAATCTTCCTAATCGTCATTACTTTTGTAGCAATTTTCATCCCATTATATAAAATTATGTCACAAAAAATAATTGATGTTATTAGTGAAAGGGATTCGTTGTAAACTTTTTTAATCATTATAACAATAAAAACCTATATGGATAATAAACTGTATGATCAGTTTTCCATATAGGTTTTTTAATTTATCAATTTGTTTTTACGATATAAACACCAGGCTTAAATATTAGTAGTTCATCAATCTTTATTTCAACTTTTTCTATGCCATTATATATCATAATTGCACCACCTAAAAACTTAATAGACTTGTGTTCATAATTATTTTTTACAAAAACTTCTAAATTGGCTTTGCCTTTAATTTTAAAGTGGTAATAACTATTTTGTTTACTAAAGTCTGTGTATATAATTTCCTTGTTAAAAAGCATATACTCTTTTCTTATATCAGATAGACTTTTTAAAACCATCAATAATTGTGGATATTTTGAAATATTTGCCCACTTAAAAGTATTTATTCCTGTATTATCATTATATGTGTTATCTAAATCATTCTTTGTTCCGAGAATCTCTTCTCCTGCATGAATAAAAGGTATTCCTTTTGCTAATAATGTAACTCCAAAAGCTAGAGCCATATAATCTATTATTTGTGCTTGATTAACAAAATGGCATAAATAATCATAAAGTGTTTTGTTATCATGACACTCGACATAATTAATAGCTTGAATATCATCAACAAAATGGTAATTAAGCGACCCTTTCATAATGGCCGCAAAATCATCTATTGATACATCACGTCCAGCGAGGAAGCCTTTTTGATGATCAAAAGGAGTTCCGCGCATAATATTTCTAAATATATCATTGAAAAAACCGATGGAAGGAATTTTAATAGCATTTAACATATTTGCACATTTTTCCATAGGAATTCCCGTAGAGATTATCCATCCTTCACCATACAAATGAGCATCAGGTATCTCTTTTTGGATTTTTTCCATAGTCTCAAGATCTATTAAGCCCATTAGGTCGAATCTAAAACCATCGATATGATACATTAATTGCCAATACTTTAATGAATCGAGAATGAAACGGCGAGCCATGTTTCTTTCCGTAGCGAAATCATTACCGCAGCCCGAACCATCAGTTAGAAAGCCTCTTTCATCGGTTCTGAAGAAATAGCCTGGAACTAAGTTATGGTATCCAAAAAGTTTTGGTAGATATACATGATTATACACAACATCTAAGTTAATTTTTATTCCTTCAGAATGAAGTTTTTTTACCATGTTTTGAAGTTCATAAATTGGATTAAGCTCGTTCGTTGCATCACTTGCATACCAGCCTGACACAGTATTATACTCAAGAGGATTATATCCCCAATTATACATAGCATCTTTGTTAATTTCATCAATGCCTTTGAAGGCGTTCAAAGGCAAGACTTGGATTGTGTTAATACCGATATTTTTCAAATGATCTATAATACACCTATTTTCTGTAAAGGCCTTAAAACAACTTGCTTCTTCTTTTATTTCGTCAGTATAGTCTTTTAAATGAAGTTCATAAATTACTTCTTCTTTAATTTCAAACTTAGGTTTTATATCATCTTCGATATTACGCAGTAATTCATCTTTATCGACAACGTAATTTAAGTACACACCATGCTTTATTGCGGAACTTATCGCATATGGATCTAATGCTTCTACTTCATCTTTATCAATTCTAACTATATAACGATATCCTATGCCTTTTAAATCTCCTTCTACTTCTATTTCCCACAAACCTTTATCCTTTGGCAATAACTCTAGGGATTTATAGATGGCTGCTGACTTAAATAATACTACTTTAATAACTTTAGCCGTAGGAGCCCATACTCTAAAAATAGTTTTATTCTTTTGATATGTGATGCCAAGTGGACCATCATAAGTAAATGTTTGGTCAAATTTCTCACTTCTAATTATTTTACCTTGTTTTAAAAATAGCTCTAACTCACCATCAAAATTAACATTATAATCTGTATGTAAATCAAGTTCTTCTTCATAGGCTAAATACAAATGATGTTCAAGCGCATAGTATTCATCGTTTTTAACTCTTAATTTTAGAATTTTTTGATTTTCTTTATATAAATATATATTATCAAAATTAATTGACAGGTGTGAAGGAATAATAGCCTTAATAAGACCAAAATCCTCAAGATAAGCTCCTACAAGCATATTTCCTCCCTTATTCTAATTCATCAAACTTTTGTTCTTTACTACTTTTTTCACTAACTAAAATAATTAAATATGTAGCTCCAATCGATGCTAAAGCTATTAAAATACTAGCGAGCACGATATTGGATGTTTTGTAAGATCCATTACCAATATTTGGGTTACCCGATGCAATATATAGTGATGATTTATAATTATTACCACTTATTTGGTAAGTAAAATCAAGTCTTGCGGTTCCAACTTTACCACTTAAAATATTAAATGAAACCTTATGGTAATAGATATTGTCTTTTTTAATATTAATCTCATTAATTAAACAGTTACTATTATCCTTTTTACCATAATCAAATGGGGTTTCAGTTTTTTGACCATCAATGTCAAATCTTACAATAAACGCTGCTTCAGTTAATTCTTCTAATGTTGTCCAACTGATAGTAACATTAGTCGTCTTTCCTAGAAGATTAGGAACAACTTCAACTTTAAAGTCTTCAATTCCTTCCATATCACTTTGAGCTTTAACTCTCAATACCCCTCCATATACTAGAGCGAAGAGAAAAACTAGTGCGAAACATAATTTACATATTCTTTTCATGTTCACTAGCTCCTTTCTCCTCTTTTGAGATCGAAGTTGATTTTTTAAATGCTAAAAGTTCTTCATTCAATTCTTTAGAGCGAAGGTGATTACGGACCATTACCCCACTTGTTAAAATAAGGGCACCTAATCCACTAAATAGTATACCATAGAGGATGATTTCTAATATTTTATGATTAAACCAACCACTAATCATTCCCATACCATAAATTACTAAAGTAATAATAGTATATGTAACTAAGGCCTGTATTACACTAGAAATATTATTGATTAAGTAAAATAAACTCAAAACAATACTTCCTGCGGCGATAATCAAAGTTATATAGATTATGTAATTGATTCTCACAATGTTTTGTTTGAATATAAGATATTCTATCATTATATAAGCAAAGAAGGCAACCGAAAAAATAATGACAAATGTTAACAAGAGTTTACGCATATAATTAATAAATACTTTCATTATTTTACCTCCTTTCTGATTCTTTCCTTAAAATCATAACTATAAACGCGAGTAATGATAACTTTTTCAGTGTTATCTAGAACCGCCAAAATGCGACCATTTACTAGTGGTTTTACCTTTTGAATTTTTGTAACATTTAAAATTATTGTTCTTGATATTTGAATGAATGTCGTATCTTGTAACAAAAGATTAAGTTCTTGAATTTTATACGGAACCTCATACACTGTTTTACTTTCGTATGCAAATACTTTGTTTTCAACAGCCTCAAAATAATATATATTTTGAAGATTTATAATTACATTTTCACCATCTAACTTACCAATCATATTGGTAAATTGTGTATTAATGAGACCTATTAAACGTTTTATATGTTCATCATTCTTAGAACATTTTATAATAACTTCTACTTCTTCGTTATCAATGCTTTCTTCGACCCGCAGCCTCACTTCAACACCTCCTCATTTTTTTTAATAAATCGATTTCGATACGTACACTTTTTACATAAAGGTAGTATCGCTTTTTTTGTTTTAAACCCCTCTAGTGCACTTTGATATTGGGGATTTTTAATTATTTTAGAAAATGGTTCTGAAAAAATATTTCCTAATGCTGTTTCACCATTAGAATCGAGACAACATATTACTACTCGGCCATCAGATAAAATACCTAAATGGGTTTTTCCACCCAAACAAGTCGTCCTATTATTATTAATTTCATCTGTCAATGATGGCCATTTAAATTCTTCTTCTAGTGAAAAATAAACATGAGGTAAAACCATTTTACCGTTTTCAATTTCATTAATGCCCAAATTCTTTAAAAAAAAGCGTGAAATAACTTCTTTTACAGCACTACTTTCTTTTTTAAAGTTTCCCCAAACTCTAAGGGAAACATTTAAACTCCCTATGGTAGATGCTTTTTTAACAAATGTCAAAACGTTACTTAAATACTTTTCATATTCAACTTCTTTTAACGACATCATCGCTTGAAGTGATATATTAACGCGTTTGACAATGCCACTTTTGATGATTTCATCACCATATTTTGATAAATTAATACCATTAGTAGTTATTTTTAAATTAATTTTCTTTTCTTTTGCAGTCTCTAGAATTTGAAGAAAGTTGGGATGAATTAATGGTTCACCTAAAACATGTAAATAAACACTTTTCGTATATGGTGCTATTTCATTCATGACTATTTTAAATTCTTCATTAGACATTACATTTTGTTTTCTTTTGGAATGTATACAAAATGGGCAATTTAGATTACATATGTTTGATATTTCTACATATATTTGATTAAAAATTTTATCCATTATTAATACCTTCTTAAAGCATTATTATATCATAAACTTGAAAAAAAAGAGTTTAACTTACTCTTACAAGTTAAACTCTAATTATCTCCTAATGAATTTTTATATTTTTTTATATAAGTATAACGAGGAAAACCATTATTTTTGTTAAGCAAATCACTAACAGCTTTATGGGTCTTTGAGCAAAGGTAACTAGCATTTTCCTTAACAGTTAACTCGCTTTTTCCATATATTGGTTTTCCTACATAAACGATCATTCGCGGTTTATGATTTTTAAAAAAACCTTTACGATGTTGATATGTCACAGCAATAGGGACAGCAGGGACATTATTGCTAGCTGCAAATCGAAAACTAGTTTCAGGAAATGGTCTTAAACCCGTATAATAATGCCAAATATGGGCTTCTGGGTAAATCATAATCATCTTACCATCTTTTAGAATAGACGAAACACTCTTATTCATTTTTATAAGCCCCTTTGTCGTATCAGGAACAGGCAAACAGCCGAGTGATCTAACTAGTAGTGATATTCCCTTTATTGAGACAGCATCCTTATTACCAACGATGTAACATCTTCTAAAAGGCGTCAACAAAACAGGTCCAATATATGCATCGATGATACTCGTGTGATTGCCATAAAGAACGGCCCCTGTTTTTATGCTTTTTAGATTTTTTCTATTTTTTACTCTAATTCCCTTTATAAAATAACAATATAAATAAAGAATCGGAAAAGCAACTAAATAATATGTAACAAAACTAAACATTTTGAAAAAAATGTTTTTAGAGTAGTAATTGTAGTTTTCATTAACAATAACTTCTTTATTTGTCTTTGTATGACAAAAATCATCATTTCGTTCATCGTAATAATATCTTATTTTAGCATTTTCCATACTATTCCTTTTTAGCACTTTCTATCGCGTCTTCAAACATTTTAATCATTTTGTCAATACAATTTGATATTTTAAATTCTTTCGAATACTCTAAATACTCTTCTCTCATCTTTTTCACTACATCAGGATGCTCGATCATATAGTCTATTTTATTTGCTAGATCAACCGGATCTTGGGCGTGACATAAATTTTCTGGATGAAGAGCAAAACTATTTGTGGCTGATTTTTTACTATCAGAAATAATTGGCACTAATCCGCACGTTATGGCTTCCAAACATGCGATGGCTTCAATTTCAACATCGGCGGGGTGAACATATAAATCACAGTAATTTAAAATTTTTACTAATTCTTCTTTTTTATAAAAGCCTATAATAGGAGGATTAGGTAGTTTTTTACCTAATTCAACAATATTTTTTTCTCTAGGGCCATTACCCGCAAACATCAATTGAATTTTATCACGATATTTACTTTTGTTAACGGCTTCTATTAAGAAGTCATGGCTCTTTTCTTTTGAAAGACGTCCTACAAAAGCTATGCAGTACTTATCCTTTAGAGCCTCAGGCTTAGTGCTTTCCACTACATGGTACTCAGGGGCAACACCATTAGAGATTACTCTTAAGTCCATATCATAGCCATTTTCTCTTAAAACATTGGCGATAAAAGCTGTTGGGCAATGAACAAATTTTTGATTTTTGTAAAATTTACGATAGAATCTACGATATACAAAACGATTTGCGGGAGCAAAGTTTTGAAGGAATAAATGTGTTGTAACGTTTTCTGCTTGACAGTGAAAAGCTGATGTCATCGGAATATTTAAATCTCTTGCGACTTCACTCGCCGCAATTCCTAGTTTAAATGGTAATACTATGTGAACTACATCGCTACCTTCAATTGCTTTTCTTACAATGTCTTTATCTACTTTTGCAAGTTCTACACCATTTTTTCTAACATATTCATTAAATGGACCAAAACTTCGTTTAGGAACAGTATAATAGTTTTCTTTATCTGATGGCATCGGTGATAGCACTCTAACCATATGTCCTCTTTCTTCCAAATTGGAAATTAGTCTTTTGGCAGTGATGGTAGTTCCGTTATTTTCACTTCCTAAAACATCACTTACTATAGTTATCTTCATGTTCTTCTCCTTTTTTTAGACCTTTATTCATTATTTGCGTTGCTTCATTCAATAACGCAACTAGGTGTTTTACTTCTTCTTCAGCTAAATTATCTATTAAACTATCGGGAAGTTCAAGTTTAGTTTCTGTTTTATTTTGAAGTCTTGTTCTTCCATATTCTGTTATAACGAGATACTTATAACGATGATCAATTGATGAGGAGAATTTTTCAATTAAACCTTCTTTAACCATCTTTTTTGTCTGTTTCGCAAGCGCTGCATCAGACATTTTTAATGCTTCTCTTAAATCAGAAATTTTGATAGCTGTTTTACCATCACCACATACTTCGCCTTTTTCTTCGATTGTTGTTAGAATAAGATACGACGAAATTGATAGAGTATTGGCTTTTTCATTTTTACCAAGTCTCTTTTTAATAAACGATAATGCTTTTATTAATTCATTTTTTAAAAAATTAGCCATCAATTACCTCCCTTAAATAGTCATTAATATCTTCTTTTAAGTCTTCACGTGACATACTATAGTCAATGTTAGCCTTTAGGTATCCTACTTTAGAACCAATATCAAATCTTTTTCCTCTTATTTTAACAGCGAAAACATTATCATATTCCTGGCGATACGCTTCAATCGCATCGGTAAGTTGGATTTCTTTATTGACACCAGGCATCGTCTTTTCTAAATAGTCGAATATTTTATATGGTAAAAGGTATCTACCGATACATGCAAAATTTGATGGCGGATTAGTTAGAGGTTTTTCAACGATTTCATTAACATAAATAAGCCCTTTTTTTAAAGTTCCCCCAATAATACCATATTTAGAAGTATCTTCAATTTTTACTTCTTGCACTCCTAAATATAATCCCTCTATTTTATTATATTTTGTTATTAATTCATTTATACCATAGACGCTCATGGTCTTTTTTATTAAATCATCCCCTAAAATAACACCAAATGTATTATTTTTTAATAATGGTTTAGCACACATAATCGCATCACCAAGCCCTTTAGGTGTTTCTTGAATAACATAAGAGATTTTTATTTTTTTGAGAATATTTTCAATTTCTTTTATTTCCTTGTACTCTTTAGTTAACGAAGCAACATAATTAGTGTTAATATTAAAATAATTTTTAACATCAGCTTGTTCTGGACTCATTACGATTATTACTTCCTCTGCTTTTGCTTCAATGGCCTCATTAACTAAGTAATGAATAGTTGGTTTATCAACTATTGGTAGTAAAGTTTTACAAACGCTTTTTGTAATCGGTAAAAAGCGTGTTCCTTTTCCTGCTATCGGAATAATAACTTGATTTATCATAAGCACTCCTAATATTCAACCGGGTTAAATATATTATACAATTATTATACTTATAAGTCAACTAATTAGAAAAAAAGGTCATTGAAATTCACCCAATAAAGTAAACTTCAATAACCTTATCATAGTTTTTTAAATACCTCTATTTTTCCTACATCTCCAATCGCTGCTAAATAATAGCTGTTAGATTGATCAATTGTTATTTCTTCAAAATATATATTATCGACCGGATATCCAAGTGGTTCTTTTAATTTAGCATAGGAAAGACCTGTTCCCGTCATTTTGTAATACGCTTCTTTAATTACCCATTGGCGAATCAAATAATTTCTTTTCTGAGTATCGTTTGGAATCATATCAAAAACTAGTTTTTCTTTAAAACTAAGTATCTTTTCACTTAATTTTAACGATACATCGGTTATTTTTTCAATATCAACACCACACCATGTGGATGAAATTGCGACTGCCACTAAGCCATATGAATGAGAGATGTTGAATGAAATTTCATCATAGAATGGTTTTCCGTAATCATTATGCTTAAGTTTTAAATCATTTATATTTATGTTAAAATCTTTGCTTAACGCTTCTTTTAGTACATACCATGCTCCCAAACTTTCTTCGTAATGATCACGTTCTTTATGTTTATTAATTTCACATTGCACATCAAAAGGAAACTCTGATATAACTTCTCCCTTTAAGAAGAGTTTTCTTATATCAACGACATATAATTTCAATTTAACACCCCTTTAACAAAGTTTTTTTCTAATTTTAAATTATTAATGTTTAATAAAAGGATGGTGCCAAAACACCATCCTACCTTGATAAATTTTATTAACAAGTTATCAATAATACACATATTGTATCATTTTTAAATTATGCTGCTTTATAACCTGTTCTTTCAACAAACCAAGAAATAAGTTTTACGTTAAACCAAATGCTGTAAATACCGCAAGTGATAGTAATTAATACTAAGCCAAGTAGCCAAGTACCAAAGAATGCTCCACCATTACCTGTGAACACGATTAATGTTCCATCGATAACTGAGTTTTCGAAAATATAGTTAACTAACATAACCATAGCCCAAGGTGCTGCGATTCCTAAAGTAACGTTTAAAATTAAGTTATAAAGGAATAACATACCCCAAACGCCTAAACCTGAACCTTTAAATTCAGATACTGCTTCAGCATCACTATCAGCGAAATGAACATTTTTAACGAACCAAGCAACTACTTTTGTAGGTACCCATAAAGAATAGATACCGCAAGTGATGATTGATAATAAAAGCCATTTAATGTAACTACCAAATAAATTTCCAGCTTTACCAGTGAATTTTAAAGTACGTCCATTAAGTTCAACATTTTCTGCAATGTAAGTGCCTAAATAGCAAATTGCCCATGGAAGAGCGATAAAGCAAGTTACGCTTACAACTAAACTTGCAAGTAACATATGTAAGAATAATCCACCAGCAGTGCCATTAAATTTTGATTTATTTTCCATAAATAATCTCCTTCATAAATTGAACATGTGTATTATCACATAGTATTATATCATAATAAAGCAATTATTGCAAGAAATATAATTTATTTTTGAATGCTTACCTGTTCGTGTACACTAGATTGTGTACACGAACACTGACGGTTTGTCAATCATCGTATGGGTTTTGAGAAAGGACTCT
>URLJ01000023.1 GCA_900548675.1 uncultured Mollicutes bacterium | reverse complement strand
TTTGGGTTATTAAAATTATATCAGGATTTAGATCTTTTTTCAATTCAAGAAGTCTCACATCAATTGTAACACAACAACTATTGTATAAAAAATAAGTATTAAAATTTGACAAAATGAATAAGTTAGTGTATAATATCTACGATACATTTTAAAACAAACCCACAATGCCCTCTATTAATCGTTTAGAGGACGCAAAAAAAACTCAAACGATTAACAATTAAATTTATTTAAAATTTTTAATTAATATGGAGGATATAAAATGCGCTCAACATTTATGGCAAATAATCAAAACGTCGAACGTAAATGGTATGTAGTAGACGCTACAGATTTAATTTTAGGTCGTATGGCCGTTAATATCGCAACAGTATTAAGAGGAAAACATAAACCAACTTTTACTCCTCATGTTGACTGTGGTGATTATGTAATCGTTGTTAATGCGGAAAAAGTTGCTTTAACAGGTAAAAAATTTGAAAACAAAAAATACTACCATCATTCAGGATATTCTAGTGGCTTAAAGGTAAGAACAGCAGAAGAAATGCTTGCAAAACAACCACAAAAAATTGTTGAATTGGCAGTAAAAGGAATGCTTCCAAAAGGACCACTTGGTGATGATATGTATCGTCGTCTATATGTTTATGTAGGTAATGAACATCCACATCAAGCACAAAAACCTGAAGCATTACCAACTGTTAAATAAGGAGGAATATGATAATGGAAAAAGCCCAATATCAAGCTACTGGTCGTCGTAAATCATCTGTTGCTCGCGTACGTATGGTACCAGGCAATGGTAAATTTGAAGTAAATGGACGCAACTTTGTTGAATACATTCCTTCAGGTGCAACACGTTTAGACGTATTACAACCTTTAACTATTACTAATACCGGTTCACAATATGACATTTCTGTTAATGTTTGTGGTGGAGGAATCTCTGGTCAAGCTGGTGCTATCCGTTTAGGTATCAGCCGCGCACTATTATTAGTTAATCCAGATTTCCGTGGTCCATTAAAGAAGGCTGGCTTATTAACTCGTGACCCTCGTTCAATTGAACGTAAAAAATATGGTCTACGCAAAGCTCGTCGTGCTCCACAATTCTCTAAACGTTAATCGACATATACTTTTGTATTTTGCACAACTGATAAACGCAGATTTGTTTTAAGGCCACAGTTTTTGTGGCCTTGTTTTAATTTAAAATGCGCAAGAGGTAAAAAAATGAATATTAGAATATACAATTCTTTAACAAATAAAATTGAAGATTTTAAACCTATAAAAGAAAACGAAGTATCGATGTATGTATGTGGACCAACAGTTTACAATTATCCTCATATTGGTAATGCTCGCCCTGTTGTCTTCTTTGATACAGTCGCAAGACTTTTTAAATATCTTGGATATAAAGTAACATACGTGTCAAATTTTACCGACATCGATGATAAAATAATTAAAAGAGCTTCTGAAGAACATGTTTTATCGAGCGATATTGCAGAAAAATACATTAAAGCTTTTAAAGACACGCTTCACAATCTCGGTTGTCTTGACCCTGACTATAATCCTCGCGTTACTGAGACAATCCCTGAAATAATTGCTTTCATTGAAGAACTTAAAAAAGCAGGATTTGCATATCAAGTTGGCGATAATGTTTACTTTAGTGTAAATAAAGTTCCTAATTATGGGATTTTAAGTAATCAAAAACTAGAAGAACTAGAAGTAGGAGCAAGAATTGAAGTTGAACAAGGTAAAAAAGATCCGCGTGATTTTGTTTTGTGGAAACTTACAACTGATGATGGACCGAAATGGGATAGTCCATTTGGAAAAGGGCGTCCAGGATGGCATACTGAATGCTGCGTAATGATTGATGAATACTTTAAAGGTATGATTGATATCCATGGAGGAGGAAATGATTTGAAATTTCCTCATCATGAAAATGAGATAGCCCAAGCAGAAGCCCTACACCAAAATACAATTGCTAATTATTGGATTCATAATGCAAGAATAGATCTTAAAGGCGAAAAAATGAGCAAATCTTTAGGCAATGTTATTTGGACAAAAGATTTGATTAGTGAATATGGGGGAATGGCAGTGCGTTTCTTAATCATTAGTAATCATTACCGCCAAACAATTAGTTATAGTGAAGAATTAATGAATCAAGTAGTAAATGAATTAAATAAAATTGAAAGATGTTATATAAGTTTATATCGCATCCTCGATTTAGCAAATGAGCTTGATTTAGCAACTACCTTACCACTTGAAAGCTATATTGATCCCTTCTTGAAGGAAATGGTTAATGATTTCTCAACACCTAATGCTCTTACAGTTCTTTTTTCATTTATGAAAGATATAAACATAAAACTTCGCATGCAAGATAAAGATCTTTCGCTTTTAAAAAGTTTCTTAAAAACATTTGATGATATGTTATATGTTTTAGGTTTAAATTTTAATCTTAAACCTTTAACAAAAGAAGAAAAAAAGCTTGTAGAGGCTTGGCAAGAAGCTAGAAAAAATAAAAACTTTAGTCTAGCCGATGAACTACGCGTAAAAATTACAGAAAAGGGTATTAAGTTTTAATGAAAGAAACCATTAACCCTAAGCTGCTCAATGGTGCCGATTTAGCTTATGTTGGTGATTCGTATTATGAACTTTACATAAGAGAGTATTTAATAGCTCAAGGCACGACAAAAAGTAATGAATTGAAGAAAAAGAGCCTAAAGTTTGTTAGCGCTCATGCACATAGTTATATTTGTGAAAAATTAATAAAGTCCTTAACTCTAGAAGAAATGCAAATATTTAAAAGGGGCCGCAATGGTGCTCCTAAAAACCATCGTAAAAACTTAGATCCAGCAGAATATCTTAATTCAAGTGGTTTAGAAGCGGTGATAGGATATTTATATTTAAACAAAGAATTAGATAGATTAAATCAAATAATGGATAGAATAATTAAAATCGTAGAGGAAGAACAAAATGAATATTAGTGGTCGAAATTTGGTAGTAGAAGCAATAAAAAACAATCGTGGCATTAGTGAAGTGTATGTAGTTGATAATAATGATACTTTATTACAAAAACTTTGTGAAAAAGAAAACATTACTTTAAAAGTGGTGGATAAAAAATATCTAGAAAAACATTTTAATGAACACCATCAAAACATTGTTGCGGTTGTGCCTGAATATACGTATGTCGATGTCAAAGAGCTAATCAAAAAGACATCAGAAAAGAAAAATGCTACAATCTTAATTTTGGATTCATTAGAAGACCCTCACAATTTAGGAGCCATTTTAAGAAGCGCTGATGCAACGGGTGTCGATGGTATAATTATTCCCAAAAACAGAAGCGTTCGTTTAAATAATACGGTTGCTAAAGTATCGACAGGGGCCATTGAGTATGTTGATGTAGCGCTCGCGAGTAATTTAGTTTATGCTATTAACGATTTAAAAAAAGCTGGCTACTGGGTTGTTGGTCTAGAAATGGAAGGTAGTATAGATTACCGTTCTTATGATTATAAAGGAAAAATAGCCGCTGTTATCGGTTCAGAAGGACATGGAATATCGCGATTAGTGAAAGAAAACTGTGATGTCCTTGTTAACATTCCAATGTGTGGACATGTTAATTCTTTGAATGCTTCTGTCAGTGCCGCTATAATAATGTATGAAATTTTCCGGAACAGAGAGAAATAATGAAGGTTGAAAATACAAATTTATATAATGATAATGAATTAATATATTTAATAAGAAATGGCAATGAAGAAGCTTTGAATATTATGATTACAAAGTATGAACCGTTAATCAAAAGTAAAATTAAAAAATTTAACGTTGAAAGTTCATCTTATGACGATTATTTACAAGAAGGAAGACTCGCTTTATTAAAAGCTGTTGAACGATACAATACTGAATCGCCAAAAACATTTAATCGTTATTTTGATATAATTCTTCAAAATAGGTTTATTAGTTTGTACCGTATTCATAAACATGAATTACAGATGGTTATGTTTGAAACATTAGATGTAATAGATTACAGAAATCAAGAAGAAAGCCTAACTTTAGAATTAATTGAAAATACTCCCCTTTCTAAAACAGAAAAAAACATTATTGATATGCGTGTGGCAAAAGAAATGAGTATCAAGGAGATAGCTGAGACTCTTAATTTAACGGAAAAGCAAGTATATAATGCTTTAGCTAGAGCTCGTCAAAAAATTAAAGTTAAAAAGTAGCCTATAAAATTTAAAAAAACAAAAAAGTTGCTTATATCATTTGACTTTTTTGTTCTTTTTTGATAAAATAGAACAAGCAGGTGGTATTATGAGAGAAAAAGTCATTTTAGTATGTGAAGAATGTTTATCACGTAACTATATTACTGAAAAAAATAAATTAAATACAACCACAAGGGTAGTTATGAAAAAATATTGCCCTAAATGTAACAAACATACCGTTCATAAAGAAACAAAATAGGAGGATATTGGAAATGCCAGAAAATAATGAACATAAACAAAATAAAAGTAAGATTTTTTACATTTTATATGGAACAGCTTTAATGGATCATTCTGATGAACCAAAAGTTAAGAAAGAAAAAGTAAGAGATCCTAATCAAAAACCTAATCGTGCTCTTGATTTATTAACAAAAGAGTACAAATATGAAAATTTATTTTTATTAATTCTTGCTATTTTTGCAATAGTGCTTGGCGCATTACTTGTTAAACAAGTTCTTAATATTGATAATAGTTTTCCTGTAATAGGTGAATTCCAAAAACAATTTGCTTGGGTATTAATAGCTTTAGGTATAATATCTTTAGTACTAGTAGCATGGCCATTTTATAAACCATCATTTAGTGAAATAAAACATATTAGAGGATACAAACGTGCAGAATATTTAATTAATGTATTAAGAGTTGTTGTATTTATTCTAATTTTAGTTGCTTTCTTCTGGTTGTGTGACTATTTATTACAAGATTTATTCTTAAATAATGTTCAAGATTGGGTAAAAAATTTAGTAGAGCGAGCTAAGAAATAATCGTTATGATGGACTATGAAAATGAACGCGCCTGGTATGTAATACAATCATACGTAGGTTGTGAAAATGCAGCGAAAAATAATCTTGAACGTCGTATCAAATCCTTAAATATGGAAAATTATATTTTCCGTGTTTTGATTCCTGAAACTGTTCATCAAGAAAGAAAAAAGAATGGTGAAATAAAAGAAGTTTCTGAGAAATTATTTCCAGGATATATTTTTGTTGATATGATAGTAACAGAAGAATCATGGTTTATCGTGCGTAATACCCCAATGGTAACAGGGTTCTTAGGTTCAAGTGGTGGTGGAGCAAAACCCGTTCCGCTTCCAACTGATGAGATTCTTCCTATTTTAAGAAATTGTGGCATAACAATCGAAGCAAATTCTAAATTTAAAGTTGGAGATCAAGTTCAAGTTTTAACTGGAACTTTTGCGGGACAAACGGCTACCATTGATAGTATTGATGAAGAACAACAAATGCTAACGGTATTAGTTGATTTCTTTGGACGTCAAACTCCAACAGAAATTCATTTTGAAGAAGCAAAACCTCTTGAATAAAATAATTTGAAATAAAAGCAATGTTAGAAGAAGTATCTAATATTGCTTTTTTGTATGATATCTTTAAATAAATTTAAACTTAGTAATCATTTTGTTTGACTCTCCCCTAAGGGGAATGTGTATAATGTTTTTTGGAGGTGGAAAAATGCTTAAGATTGGTGAATTTTCAATATTAACAAAGACAACGGTTAAAACCTTAAGATATTATGAGAAAGAAGGAATTTTAAAACCGTCTTATATAGATAAGGAAACGGGGTATAGATATTACAAAAAAGAGAAACTCTGCGAATTGTCGAAAATACTTGAATTAAGATCATTGGGAATAACGGTAAAAAACATCAAAATAATTCTAGATGGTGGAGATGTTACGTTATTTCTAAATGAACGAGCAAGCAAATTGAAGAAGACAATCGAAAGTGAAAACTGCCAACTTCAAAGAATAATTAAAATATTGGAGGAAAGTAAAATGAAAAAAGAACAAAAAGTTGTTATGAAAACTTTGCCAGCATGTACTGTTTATTATGGTGAGAAAGTAATTAAAGATTATAGTAAAATTGTGGAATTTGTTTTAAAAACAGGTGAAGAAGCAAAAAAACTTAACCCTGATTTAAAATGTTCACCTCTTGATTATTGCTTTATCACTTACCTTGATGGAAAACCAAATGGAAAAGATATTAAAATTCGCTATTCTGAAGCAGTGCTTACAAAAGGAAAAGAAAATGAAAACATTAAATTTATGGATTTACCAGCTCATAAAGCATTATGCATCAACCATTACGGGGCTTATTATAAATTAGGTGAAACTTACAATATTATAATGGATTTTATTGAAAAACATAATTATAAAATTGTTGATACACCACGCGAATGTTATATTGATGGCGCTTGGAATAAAGAAAGCGAAGAAGATTATTTGACAGAAATACAATTTTTAGTTGAATAAAAAAAAGGAATCTAGGTTAATTCTATCCTAGATTCCTTTTTCTTATTTATTGCTTTTTGAGATTAGGATGTTATCCCAATCTTTGATAGCTATTTCACTGTATTTTGTTAAAATAACTTTTCCATCTTTGTCGATAATAGCTATTTCATTGATATCGAGAATGTGAACTGGGTTTTGCATAAGTGCAACATTTTCATCACTTAATTTGCCTGCTGCGACAAAGTTTCCATCATTCGTAATACCGCATACTATACCATTAAAGATATGAGCCTCTTTAATATTGGTCCAATTGTTAGCGTCTGCTTTGCCGTCGCTAGTATTGCCGAAACATTTTGTAGTGCCATCTTCATATAAGACAACTACGCTAGTACCATACCCATTTTGGTTGTAGATTGAAATGGTGATGGCGTTCTTTACTTCAGCTAATTCTTCGGCTAAGTCTTTGGAAAAGTCTTTTGTGGCTAGTTGTTTAACATTGCCATCGCTTGTTACTAAAACCATTTCATATTCTGTTGTGATATCGTAGTTGGCATGATATTCGACACTTGTAATGTCGAAATTAATAACATTTTTTATTTTTGAAAGCTTATTTTTGACATCTTTATTTCCTAAAACTTCGAGTGTGCCATCAGCTCTTAGTCCAATTAACACTTTAAAATCAATATACACTGATACGATATTTGTCCATTTGCTGACGCCCTTAGCATAGTTATTGTTGCCTGTAACAATAACAGTACCATCTTGTTTTAAACCAACAATGGAATCATAGTGTGCTTTTACTTCACATAGATTATTCCAATCATGGAACTTGTAAAAAGTATCGGCAGCGATCTTATCGGCATCGCTTAATTTTATCTTTCCATCATTGGTTATACCTGCGTATACACCTTTTTCGCTAAGATAAGCGATAGGCTCTAGCGATAAATGATCGTTCCAAAATAATTCTTTGCTCTTTTGAAAATATTCATCTTCAGCAACACTTCCATAATATAAAGCCGCTTCTTTTTTATTGCCGTTCTTAAGAGCAATTTCGGCCTTGGTCAAATTAAAATATTTTTGACCTTTTTTTAGTGTTTTAGCGGTTTTAAAATAGTTTAGAGCTTTTTCGTAATCACCATTTTCATAAGATGACATTCCTTTTTTATAAGCAACGTTTGGAATAATTACTAAAAATGTTAGTAGTGAAAAAACGATGACAGAAGTTAAAATACCACTTATTAAAAGGATTTTACGTATTAAAAATTTTTTAGGATTTGAGGCTTTCTTGAGTTCATTTAAGCGTTTAGCGTAAGTTTTTGACGAATCTTTGTCGTAACGTTTTTGTTCCTCTGGTGACAATGAATTGTAAAATTCTAGAAAGCGTTTTTGCTCATCGGATATACTAGAAGAGTTATCAATATTAACATCAGGTTTAATTTCTTCTTTCATTTTTAAAAGCTCCTTCTAAGTTAAAAATTTAAATCTAATATATTATAACACAATGATATAAAAAATGAAAATAAATAGAATAAAAAATGTCTTCAAATAGGCAAAAATCGTTTATTAAAAATTGTATATTTTAAAGGTTTTTAAGTGCTATAGAAAAATAAAAGGGTATTGCTTGACAAAAAGTAGAAAGTAATGTATAATATTAGACGCGTGCATTGACAGCACATATACTATTTTTAAATTTTTTAAAATAAAAAAAGTTTAAAACAAAATAAGTTTAAACTTATTACATGTGGGAGAATTAATATTCATAAACCACATCACGGACAAAAAAAGGAGGTGTGTCTCGTGGCAGCAGTTAAACAAGTTAAAAAGATTGTTAAATTACAAGTTCCAGCTGGAAAAGCTAATCCCGCTCCACCAATTGGACCAGTATTAGGACAAGCTCAAGTTAACATTCAACAATTCTGTGTACAATTTAATGATCGTACAAAGGATATGGTAGGAAGTATTATTCCAGTTGTAATTACTGTATATGAAGATCGTTCATTTACATTTATTACAAAAACACCACCTGCATCTGATTTATTAAAGAAATATGCAAATGTTAAAGCAGGATCTTCAAATGCTAAGAAAACCAAAGTAGGCACGATTACCAAAGCACAATTATTAGAAATTGCGAAAATTAAAATGCCTGACCTTAACGCTTATGATGTTGAAGCAGCAGCTCGCATCGTTGAAGGTACTGCAAGAAATATGGGAATCGTTGTAGAAGATTAATTAAAAAAACATCTTTTACAATTGATAGAAACACTTATTAAGTGGCATCTAAAATTGTGGGAGAAGTAAAAATCGTTAAACCACATTTAGGAGGAAAAGAAAATGTCAAAAAGAGGAAAAAAATATCAAGAAGCGTTAAAACTTGTTGATCGTACTAAAAAGTATCCTTTAGCAGAAGCAGTAGAACTAACTAAAAAAACTAGTTTTGCTAAATTCGATGCAACAGTTGAAATCGCTTTTCGTCTAAACATTGATCCACGTAAAGCTGAACAAAATTTACGTGGTACTGTATCATTACCTCATGGTACAGGTCGTACAGTTCGCGTATTAGTAATAGCTAAGAGTGAAAAAGCTAAAGCTGCACTTGAAGCTGGCGCTGATTATGCAGGCGATACTGAATACCTTGATAAAATTAAAGGTGGATGGTTTGAATTCGATGTTGTTATAGCTACTCCAGATATGATGGGTGAATTAGGTAAATTAGGACGTGTTTTAGGTCCTAAAGGTTTAATGCCAAATCCAAAAACTGGTACTGTAACAATGGACGTTGAAAAAACTGTAAAAGAATTTAAAGCTGGTAAAGTTGAATATCGTACTGATAAAACTGGTAACATCTTGGTTCCAGTTGGCAAAGTATCATTTGCTTCTAACCAATTAGCTGAAAATATTCAAACAGTATATCGTCAATTAATGCGTGTAAAACCTGTAACAGTTAAAGGTGTTTACATGTTAAACGTATCAATGTGCTCTTCTATGAGCCCTGGTATCAAAATTGATGCTACATCGCTTGATGCATAATAAATTAAAATTAATTAAAATTAAGCTAAAATGAAATAATAAAAAAGTATAGTATATAAAGTCATTGCCCGTAGACAGTAGGTGTTAGGCCTTATGTTTACAAGATCTAACTTAATTTCCTACCGAGGAGAATCCTAAAAATTTCAGGAGGTGAAAACAATGAATGAGGCGACTATCGCTAAAAAAGAAGAACAAGTTGAATTAGTTCAATCTAAAATGCAAAATGCTGGTTCAACTGTATTTGTTGATTACCTAGGATTAACCGTAGCTGAAGTTACTGAATTAAGAACAAAGCTACATGCTGAAAACTGTGAAATGAAAGTTGTCAAAAACAACATTCTTGATCGTGCTAGTAAAAAAGCTGGTTACGAAGTACCTGAAAACAATTTTGTAGGTCCAAATGCCGCTGTATTCTCACATGATGAAGTAACAGCCGCTAAAGTTTTATTTGCTTTCGCTAAAGATCACACTAATCTTGAAATCAGAAATGGTATCGTTGATGGTGCTTATGCAAATGCAAAAGAATTAAAACAATTATCTACATTACCTAATAAAGAAGGTATGATTTCAATGCTACTAAGTGCATTACAAGGCCCTATCCGTGGCTTAGCATGTGCTATTAAAGCAGTTTCAGAAAAAGAATAATTAAAAGTTAAACATAGGAGGAACAAACAATATGGCAAAAATGAATACTGCAGATTTTATCGCTGCAATTAAAGAAATGAGCGTACTTGAATTAAGTGAATTAGTAAAGGCTATCGAAGAAGAATTCGGTGTTACTGCTGCTGCTCCAGTTGCAATGGCTGCTGCTCCAGTTGCTGAAGAAGCTGCTGCTCCAAGTGAAGTATCAGTTATCTTAAAACACCCAGGTCAAGCTAAACTTGCTGTTATCAAACTTGTACGTGAATTAACAGGATTAGGATTAAAAGAAGCTAAAGATTTAGTTGACAATGCACCTAAACCAGTTAAAGAAAAGATTTCACCAGAAGAAGCTGAAAGCTTAAAAGCAAAATTACTTGAAGCTGGCGCTGAAGTTGAAATTCAATAATTAATGAATTATGCAAAGGGCCCTGAAGTTACTTCAGGGCTCATTTCTTAAGAAAGGACTTCAATATGAGTAATCAATATTTTGAAAATAACGACAAACTAGCAAGCTCACCCATCGAAATTACCCACTGTTATTTAAGCCATACCTTACGCCTGACTACTGATCTTGGTGTCTTTTCCAAAAAAGCGGTCGATGAAGGTACGCGTGTTTTACTTAAAAATATCCCTACAAATTATTCTGAAAAATGTATCTTAGATGTTGGCTGTGGCTATGGAACGATAGGTCTTAGCGTAGCTATCAATAACAAAAACGCGCAAATTACTATGATTGATGTTAATCAACGTGCGATTCAACTAGCTAAGCTTAATGCTAAAAACAACGATATCACTAATGTGACAATTTTAGAAAGTGATCGATATGAAAACATTAAAAACTTATTTGATGTTATAATAACCAATCCACCGATAAGGGCGGGCCGTGATGTTGTTTTTGACATATTAGAAGGGGCTTATACGCATTTGAATACTGAGGGCATCCTTTATTTTGTTATGAGAAAAAACCATGGTTTAGATACTACTATAAAAAAATTACGTGAAAGATATTCTAATGTTTTAATTATCGCTAAAGAACTCGGATATTGTGTTGTAAAAGCTACAAAAAAATAGGAAAAAATCCTTAAATAAAAATTAAATATTTAGTGCTTTCTACCCCCGTTTTCGGGGCTTTTTTAATTATTAAGTAAAAAAATAGTAAAAAATAGGAAAAATTCCTTGACAAAAAAATAGTTTTATGGTATGATTATGAAATATGATACAATGCGGTATTATGCATTCAAAAAAAGCAAAAATGTTGTGAGGTGGATTAATTTGAGCTGGAAAAACGTTCAATACGGTAAAAAGCGTGTACGCCGTAACTATGCACGCGTTCTAACAAATGTGGAGTTACCTAATTTAATTGAGGTCCAAACAAAGTCTTTTCAATGGCTTCTTGATGAAGGATTAAAAGAATTATTTACAGAAATCTCCCCAATTAAAGACCACAGTGATGGAGAAAAATTTGAACTATATTTTTTAGATTATGATTTTGATGAACCTAAATATTCAATTCCAGAAGCTAAGGTTCATAATGTTAACTATTCTAGAGCTTTAAAGGTTAATGTCCGTTTGGTTAACAAAGAAACAGGCGAAATCAAAGATGATAAAATCTTTATGGGTGAATTCCCTGTTATGACTCCTTGGGCTACGTTTATTATAAATGGTTCTGAACGTGTTGTAGTAACCCAGATCATTCGTTCTGCTGGAGTTTTCTTCTCTAAAGAAAAGAATAAAAAATCAGGTCGTTTTAACTATAGCGGCCAAATAATACCTACAAGAGGGGCATGGATTGAATTTGAATTAGGTTCACGCAACATTTGGTACGCCAAATTGGACCGTTCAAAGAAAATACCTCTTACGACTTTTATCCGTGCTTTAGGTATTAAACGTCAATCTGAAATTATAGAATTATTTGGCGATTCAGAAAATATGCGTAATACGCTTGCCAAGGACGATTCATTTGGTGAAGATGATGCTATTCAAAAATTATACGAGCGCCTTCGCCCAGGTGAAAAAACCTCTGCTGATACAGCACGTAAATTTATTGCGAGCCGTCTATTTGATGTTAGACGTTATGATTTGGCAAATGTAGGACGTTATAAAGTAAATCGTAAACTTGATGTTGTTCAAAGAGCACTTGGATGTACACTTGTTGAAGATTTAATAGATAAAGAAACCGGTGAAGTAATTTTACCTAGTGGCACGCTAATTCAATACCACAATAATCCTGAAAAGAACACTGCTAAAGTTCTAGAAGATCATCGTGAATTACTTCGTGTAACAAAAGAATACGACTTAATGCTTGAAGGAAATAGTGTAACACTTGAAATACTTGATGTAAAACTTCCTACAGGTGTTCAAGTTAAAATAATTGGTAATGATCAACGTGAAAATCGTAATCATATCGTTTTAAGTGATATTATTGCTTCAATATCATATTACATTAACTTACACGATGGTGTAGGTAACATCGATGACATTGACCACTTAGGAAACCGTCGCTTACGTCTAATTGGTGAATTACTTCAAAACCAATTTAGAATTGGTTTAACTAAACTTGAGAAAAATGTTCGTGACAGAATGTCAACATCAGTAGATTCTAGAACAGTAGTACCTCAAAATTTAGTAAATATCCGTCCCCTAAGTTCGACAATAAGAGAATTCTTTGGTAGTAGCCAATTGTCACAATTTATGGACCAAATAAATCCATTATCAGAATTAACACACAAGAGACGTTTATCAGCTTTAGGTCAAGGTGGTCTTTCAAGAGAACGTGCCGGATTTGAAGTACGTGACGTACACCCTACTCATTATGGTAGAATTTGTCCAGTAGAAACACCTGAAGGACAAAATATCGGTTTGATTAATTCACTTGCGACATACGCAAAAGTTAATAGTTATGGATTTATCCAAACCCCTTATTTAAAAGTAACAAATAACCGTAATACGGAAGAATATAAAAAAGGCATTCACAAAGTATACGTATCTGATGATGATCCAGTATATTTTACAGCCGATGAAGAAGAAATATTTACAATTGCTCAAGCAAATGTTAATATGATTCGTGATGAAGAAACTGGTCGCATCATGATTGCTGATGAAAAAGTCTTTGCCCGCTGCAATGGTGAGTTTAAAGAAGTAAGCAAGATGGATGTTGATTATATCGACGTTTCACCAAAACAAGTAGTTGCCGTATCGACAGCATGTATCCCATTCCTAGAACACGATGATACAACTAGAGCCTTGATGGGTGCTAACATGCAACGTCAAGCTATTCCGCTACTTAAACCAGAAGCACCATTTGTTGGTACAGGTATTGAGTATAAAGCAGCTAAAGATTCAGGTGTTGCTATTGTCGCTGATGTTGATGGTGTCATAGAATATGTTGATGGATCTAAAATTATTCTTTGTGATAACAATGGTGTACGCCATACTTATATTCTTGTGAAATATGAACGCTCTAACCACTCTACTTGTGTAAATCAACGCCCAATAGTTAGAGTAGGTGAAAAAATAACTAAAGGTGATGTTTTAGCAGATGGATCTAGTATGGATCAAGGCGAACTTGCTTTAGGAAGAAATGTTGTAATTGCTTTCATGACATGGAATGGCTATAACTTTGAGGATGCTGTTATCATGAGTGAACGTTTGGTTCAAGATGATGTTTATACATCGATTCACATTGAGGAATATAGTATCGAGGTTCGTGATACTAAACTTGGTAAAGAACTTATTACATGTGATTTAGATGGTGAAAGCAAAGAATCAATTGCTAATTTAGGCCCTGATGGAATCGTATATTTAGGAGCTGAAGTTAAAGAAGATGATACTTTAGTAGGTAAAGTAACACCTAAAGGTTTAACTGAACCTACTCCAGAAGAACGTTTAAGTCAAGCATTGTTCTCTGATAACTCTAAAGATGTTAGAGTTACAAGTTTGAAAGTTCCACATGGTGGTGGCGGTATCGTAAGCAAAATTGAACATTTTACTCGTGAAAATGGCGCTGAATTACCACCAGCAGTTAATGAAATAGTCCGTGTATATATCGTTCAAAAACGTAAAATCATGGAAGGAGATAAAATGGCTGGTCGCCATGGTAATAAAGGTGTTATTTCTAATATCCTTCCAATCGAAGATATGCCATTTATGGAAGATGGCACACCGGTTGATATAATGTTAAATCCACAAGGTGTTCCATCACGTATGAATATTGGTCAAGTACTTGAAATTCATTTAGGTATGGCAGCTAAAAAGCTAGGTGTCCATGTTGCAACACCAGTATTCGATGGTGTTAAGAAAACAGACTTAGTTGAAATTATGAATGAAGCAAGGGAATATGAAGCTGAACTTGTTAAAAAAGATCCAAGAAATTTCCGTGCTCCTGTAGATGAAAATGGTAAAATGTATCTATATGATGGTAGAACAGGTCGCCGTTTTGATAATAAAATCTCGGTTGGAGTTATGTATATGATAAAATTAGCTCACATGGTTGATGATAAACTTCATGCACGTAGTGAGGGGCCATATACACTTGTAACTCAACAACCAATGGGTGGTAAAGCCCAAAATGGTGGTCAACGTTTTGGCGAAATGGAAGTATGGGCACTAGAAGCATATGGTGCAGCTTATACTCTTCAAGAAATGATGACTTATAAATCAGACGACATTGTTGGTCGTAACAAAGTATGTAAGGCTATCGTCGATGGTGCTCCAATCCCAACACCTGGTATTCCTGAATCATTCCGTGTATTGATTAAAGAATTACAAGGATTAGGATTAAGTGTTAAACTTGTTGACAATAATGGAGTGGATGTCGCAAATGATAGCTTAGTAGAACAGTTTGCAGAAGCACAAGCTAGCAAACGTGGCCTATAATTATTAGAGGTGAATATTTTGAATAATAATAGAAAATACGATTATCTTCAAATAGGTATTGCATCACCTGAAGAAATTCTTTCTTGGGCTAATTATGAGTTACGAGAAGAATTGAAAAAAGGTAAACAATTAAAATATAATCCTCTTCGCCATACAAAAATCAGTATTCTCGATGAAAATGGTAATTTTGAAAGAGAATATGATTTAAAAGGTGAAGTAAAGAAAAATGAAACTATAAATTATCGTACCCAAAAACCAGAACGTGATGGTCTTTTCTGTGAAGTTATCTTTGGTCCAACTAAAGACTATCAATGTGCTTGTGGTAAATCACGTAAAAACACAACAGGTGAACATAAAGTTTGTGAAAAATGTGGTGTAGAACTTACAGAAAGTAAAGTTCGCCGTGAACGTATGGGGTACATCGCCTTAGCGGCTCCTGTTGTTCATAACTGGTATCTTCGTAGTATTCCAAGTAAAATTGGTATTCTTTTGGATATGAAAACTACGCAGGTTGATGATGTAGTTTATTTAGCATCTTACATCGTAACAGAAGTTGACGATGATTTAGAAGAATTATACGAAGGTATGATTATAACTGAACAAGAAAATAGTGCTTATAAACGCCGTTATCCATTTAAGTTTAAAGTTAAAACTGGTGCTGATGCGATAAGATATCTTCTTCAAAGATTAGATGTTAAAGAAACAATCGTTCAAATAAGAGAAGAATTAAAAGGTGCGCCAAAACAACGTCGTGAAAAATTAATTAAACGTCTTGAAATTTGTGAGGCTTTTGCCCAATCAAATAATAAACCTGAATGGATGGTAATGGATGTTGTTCCAGTTATTCCACCTGATCTTCGTCCTATGGTACCTCTAGATGGTGGTAGATTCGCGACAACAGATTTAAACGATTTATATCGTAGAATCATTAACAGAAATAACCGTTTACGTAAACAATATGAAGTTAACGCTCCAGAACTTATTACGAAAAACGAAAAACGTATGCTTCAAGAAGCTGTTGATGCGTTGATCGACAATACAGGTTTAAATCGTCGTAATAAACGTCCTGTAATGGATAAGAATCGTGCTTTAAAATCACTTTCAGATTTATTACGTGGTAAACAAGGTCGATTCCGTCAAAACCTTTTAGGTAAACGTGTCGATTACTCTGGAAGAAGTGTTATCGTCATTGGTCCAGATTTAAAAATGTACCAATGCGGTATTCCTCGCGAAATGGCTTTAACACTTTTTAAAAACTTTGTAATTAGTTATTTACGTAAAAAAGAAGCTCAACAAACAGGTGAAGTTCTAAAAGAACGTGCTGGCTTACGTCGTGCCAAAGAACTAATTGAACGCCGTGATCCACTTGCGATGGAAGCTTTAGAAAAAGTAGTTGTTGAACATCCCGTTTTACTTAACCGTGCGCCAACTCTACACCGCCTTTCAATTCAAGCTTTTGAACCAAAACTTGTTGAAGGTAAGGCAATTCGCTTGCATCCACTTGTTACTACTGCTTTTAATGCGGACTTTGATGGTGACCAAATGCCAGTTCACGTACCGCTTTCAAAAGAGGCCCAAGCCGAAGCTAGATTATTGATGTTAGCGTCAAAAAACATTTTAGCACCTAAAGATGGTAAACCAATCGTTACTCCATCACAAGACATGATTATTGGTAACTATTATCTTTCAATTGAAAGAAGTCAACCAGAACGTGTATATCATTCATTTAGCGAATTCCAAAATGGTGTAGCTAAAGCAGAAGTATCACTAAGTACACATATCATCGTTAATGGTGAAGAAGTATATCGTGATGTAAAATCACTTGAAGATGCAGTCAAGAGTGGTAAATGCAGTCCTAATTCTGTTTTCTTAGTAAAAGCTAAAGAAGGCCGCGCTTTTAGAAATCCAGATGAAGTAGAAATGGCATATAATAATGGTGAAATTGATTTCCATACAAGATTCGTCATTCCTGCATCAACAATTGGTCGTCCTTTTGTTCATATTGAAAAGAACTTAAAAGAAACTAACCCAGCAGAATTTGAACGGCTAACAAAGAAAAATGAAGAACTAACTAAAAAGTATATAATAACTACTTATGGTAAATTAATTTTTAATACTATTTTCCCAGAAGGTTTCTCATATGTTAATGAAGCAACTCAAAATAACCTTTCAGTAGGAACGCCAGAATGTTATTTTGTTAACCATAATGATAACTATCGTGAAAAAATTGCTAACCTTCCACTAAATGAGCCATTTAAGAAGAAATTCTTAAGTATGATCATTAGTGAAGTATTCAAACAAGCAAAACTTGCTGAAACATCAAAAACACTTGATAAGATGAAAGATTTAGGTTTCTATTATTCAACAATTAGTGGTATTACAGTTTCTGCTTTTGACGTAATAGAAATTACAGAAAAACATCGTATTATTAAAGAAGCTGAAGAAAAAGTTAAGAAATATAACTTGATGTTTAGACGTGGAACAATGAAAGATTCTGAACGTCACGACAAAGTTGTTAATATTTGGCTTGATGCAACTAAAGACATTAAGACCAACATTGACAAAGTGATGAAAGAAAGTGCAACAGTTAACCACATTTTCATGATGGCTGATTCTGGTGCCCGTGGATCTTCATCTAACTTTACACAACTTGCTGGTATGCGTGGGTTGATGGCTAAACCTAATGGCGAATACATGGAAATTCCAATTAAGTCTTGTTTCTCAGAAGGTATGCTAATGAGTGAATTCTTCATTTCTACCCATGGTGCCCGTAAAGGTTCTACTGATACAGCCTTAAAGACAGCCGAATCTGGATACTTGACGAGAAGATTAGTAGACGTATCACAAGAAATAACAGTTACTAGTGAAGATTGTGGTACCGATCGTGGTATGGTTGTTGGTGATTTATTGAAATCAGATGGTACTGTTGCGATTAGCATGCGTGATAGAATCGTTGGTAGATGTGCAGCAAAACCAATTTATCGTAAAAATCCTCAAACTCGTCAAAAAGAATTACTTGTTGAAGCCGGTGGCTATATTACAGGCGATCTAGCTGATCTCATCGCTGCATCAGGTATTAAAGAAGTTGAAATAAGAACACTTTTAACATGTAATATTCACAATGGTGTTTGTGTTAAATGTTATGGTGCTGATATGTCGACAACAGAAATCGTTGAAAAAGGTGAAGTTGTCGGAGTTGTTGCAGCTCAATCTATCGGTGAACCTGGTACACAGCTTACAATGCGTACTTTCCATAGTGGTGGTGTTGCCGGTGATGACATTACTCAAGGTCTTCCACGTATTCAAGAATTATTTGAAGCTCGTTCGCCAAAAGGTAAAGGTATTATATCAGAAATTAAAGGTGAAGTTAGCGATATTATCGAAGAAAAAGATAATCGTTTCACTATTAAAATTAAGAGTATTATACCTGACAATGATAAATCATATATTACCGATAGTGGTAAAAAACCAATTGTCAAAGTTGGTGATAAAGTTGAAACTGGTCAATTATTAGTTGATGGTATGATTCATCCTAAAGAATTATTGCGTGTTGCTAATGTTGATAAAGTTGAAAAATACATTCTTCGTGAAGTTCAACGCGTATATAGTGCTCAAGGTGTTGGTATTTCTGATAAACACGTTGAGATAATTATCCGCCAAATGCTTCAAAAAGCATTGATAATAGATGGTGGTGATACGAGTCTATTACCTGGTACTTTCATTTCTAAATCTGAATTATTAAAGAATATCCAAGAAATGATAGCTACTAATCGTCGTTTACCTGTTGCTAAACCGGTAATTTTAGGTATAACGAGAGCTTCATTGAAAGCTGATTCTTTCCTATCAGCAGCATCTTTCCAAGAAACAACCCGTGTTTTGACAGAAGCAGCTATTAGAGGTAAAATTGACCACTTAGAAGGATTAAAAGAAAATATCATTATTGGTGGTTTAATCCCAGCAGGTACTGGTCTTGTTGATAGTGTTGAATTAGTTCCTGAAGAAGGCGTTGAAACATACACTTATAAAAAACAATAAAAAATAAATTTAAAATAAGTTATCTTAAAGTGAAAGAAGTATTTCCTTTAGGATAACTTTTTTATGTATCTTTAGTATAAATATTTCAAAAGGACTTAAGTTTACAATTGAATGAAAATATGGTATAATGAAAGTATATCACAAATAGAAAATTCGTGTTTTTATCTAAACTATTCATTTAATATTTCAGTTTAGATTATACACGAATATGAGATAATAAGGAGGTAAGTATGTACGTAAGTGTGGTTATTGACAATAGTTCGACTAATGTTGACAATTATTATGAATATGAAGTACCTTGTTCATATGCTTCCTTCGTAAAACCTGGTGAAAGATGCATCGTTCAGTTTGGAAAAGCTAATCGTCAATTGATGGGTTACATCTTGGATGTGTATGAAAATAAGCAATTTGAAGGTGAAACCAAGGAGATTTTAGAACTTTTAGATTATGAGCCAGTACTAAGTAGGGAACAAATTGCCTTAGCCCAATTCATAAAAAATGATACAATTTCACCTCTATCAAGAATTTTAAACCTTATGATTCCAAGTGTTATGAGGGCCAAAACAAAAAAATATTTGACCGTTTTAGCTTTTGACGAATTAGAAGCCCCATTAATGGAGTTATTTGGCGGAAAGACAACTATTCCTTTTTCTAATACACTTGAACAATACCAAAAATCAATTGATCGAGCTTTAAAAAAGAAAATTTTGACTATAAGCTACGATACGTATTTACCACAAACAGTAAAAACAATTACAAAATACCAATTAAATGTAAAGTATTATCTAGACAACAAAACTTTTCTAAAATCGAAACTTAACAAAGAAATCTTAGAAAAAATATATCGCCGTGATGCTGAATATCTTTCTTTAGATGAGATGATTGATTATTTTGAAATGAGCGAATACATGGTAAAAAAACTTGCCAAAGAAGGTTTCTTAAAAACCAAAAAAGTTGTCGTTAGAAGAATTAAAGAACTTGATCTTAAATATGATATTCCAAACTTAACGGAATACCCAACTTATATAGGAGAATATGAAAAGACTTTAACCGAAGAAAAAGGCCCATTTGTATGGGTATCTAATAGTTATGAGGAAGACTATAGCTTTTTAAAATACATTGTTTTAAAAAACAAGGCTCAAGATAAACAAACTTTAGTATTAGTGCCAAACATTTTATCAAGTTATAAAATAAAATCAGTAATTAGAAAAACAACTAAATTAAACGTGGCATGTCTTAATTCTAATGTACGATCTCAAGAAATATACGATTATTATGAAATGATTAATAATCATGACTTCGATGTAATCGTTACAACGCCTTTTGGAGCGTTATGGCCATATGAAAATCTTGGAACGATAGTGATGATGGATATTGAAAATGATAGTTATCGTAATGATCAAAGTCCAAGATATGACTTAAATGTTGTTATGAAAAAACGCAGTGAGTTGTTAAATACACCACTTATTAGACATATGGTGGTTCCAACCTTAAAAGTTTATTCAGAAGTAATGCTGAATCATGAAAAACTATTAGAGAAAAAAGAGAACACTCTTCAAGCTGAGAAAGCGATAATAGTTATTGATATGAAAAAAGAAAAACAAAATGGCAATAACTCACCACTTTCTGAAAATTTAAAAGAGGCGTTAACAAACAACGTAATGAATAACAAACATAGTTTATTAATACTAAATAACAAAGGTTATAGTAAATTTGTGATGTGTAGAAACTGTGGACAAGTTATTGAATGTCCTGAGTGTCACACGCCAATGCAGTATTATCAAGATAAAGAGACTACACCATTTGTTAAATGTCCTGTATGTAATAAAAAAGAAACCTTCACAGGAAAATGTCCTAAGTGTGGGAGTAGTGAAATCAGACATATTGGTTATGGTATGGAAAGGTTAAAAGAAGAAGTTGAACGAAAAATTCCTGGCGCTAAATGTGGAATTTTAAGTGATGCATCATACGAGGGCATAAACGATATAATGATTAAATTATCAGAAAATGAAATTAACATAGTTATTGCGAGCGATATTTACTCGCGAAGTTTAATCGATGACGACCTTACTGTAGTGGGCATCATCGCCCTTGACATTATGGCATCTGCGCCTAATTACAATGCTCATGATGTTTCTTATAGTATGCTTGAACATGCTAAAATGCAGCTAGCGTCATACGGGAAATTAATAATTCAAACTTATGATACTAACTATAATTTTTTGTCACCCTTTATAACAAATGATTATAACACTTATTTTGATAGTGAATTATCATTAAGAAGTATTTTAAAAACAGAACCAATCTATGAGGTAAATAGAATACTTGTAAAAGATAATTATCCCGATAATTTCAAAGTAGCTGGAATGATTAAAAGAGCCCTTTACGAAACATCAAAAGGTAAAAACTTATATGTTATGGGACCTGTATATAATAAAACTGATAAATCTGTACAACTAACGATAAAACATCAAAATAAACAAATAGCCGAACTTTATAAAACTCTTTATAAAATGTTTCAAAATGAAAAAACGCTTGTTATATTTGATAGATATCCTAAATATTTCACATAGGAGGAAAAGATGTTAAAAATTGTATTTATGGGTACACCTGAATTTGCGGTACCTATCCTTGAAGCTTTAGCGAAAGAATATGAGGTAGTTTTAGTTGTTACCCAACCTGATAAAAAAACGGGGAGAAAACAAGAAATTGTCAAAAGTCCTGTAAAACTAGCTGCTGAAAGATTGAATTTACCAATTTTTCAACCAGAAAAGATAAGAAACGACTACGAGAGAATTATATCTCTAAATCCTGATCTAATTGTTACTGCTGCATATGGACAATTAATTGGAACAAAGGTTTTAAATGCTCCAAAATATAGAAGTATTAACGTTCATGGTTCACTTCTTCCTAAGTATCGTGGCGGATCACCAATTCAAACTGCCATAATGAATGGTGATAAAGAAACGGGAATAACCATTATGTATATGGAAAAAGGTATGGATTCGGGAGATATTTTAGCGGTTAGAAAATGTGAAATTGAGAGTACAGATGATGCAGGAACTCTATTCAATAAACTTAGCATAATTGGGCGGGATTTATTGATGGAAGTAATCCCTCTTTTGGTAGAAGGTAAAATTAGGGGAGTTAAGCAAGATGAAAAAGAAGTTACTTATGCTTATAACATTACGCCTGAAGAAGAAAAAATTGACTTTACAACTTCTGCAGAAGCCATCGTTAATAAAATAAGAGCACTATCTCCCGCGCCTTTAGCATACTTTAATATTGTTGAAAATGATGAAACCTCAAAACTAAAAATTAAAAAAGCTATCGTAAGTAAAACTACGCATTGTGGCAAGGTAGGTAAAATTATTGATGTAAATAAAAACTACTTTACAATTAGCTGTGGTAACCATACAGCTATTGACGTATATGAAGTGCTACCATTTGGTAAAAGACTTATGAATGCAAGTGATTTTATCAATGGTGGTTTGAAAAAATATCTAAAATAAGGTGAAAAAAATGGAAAATAAACCAAAATTATACTACTCGCGTGAAGAAATGTTTAATCTTAATCGCGATAAACTTTTAGAACGAGGCGTTACAATTGAAGAAATTGCCACAATTGCTTATCAGCAACAATCTAGATATAACGATAATGTCGAAATGAGGGTATGTATAGAAAGTGTAGAAAAAATCTTATCACTAAGGGATATCTTCCACTTACTACAATTAGGAGCTGAAATTGATCGTTTAACTGAAGAGGGAATGTTTAAAGGTCCTATTCAAGACATTATGCGTTATGATTTAGGGGTATTTGGAGTTGATGAAATATTTGGACTCGATATTGCAAGACTTTATGGCGCAATAGGCCAAACCAATTTTGGTGATATCGATGTTAACAAACATGGTGTTGTTGCGAAACTCAATCATGACGGCAAAAGCGGTTGTGTTAAATGTCATACTTTTTTAGATGATATAGTAGGCGCTATAGCAGCTGCCGCATCAACTAGGGTTGCTCAAATCTTAAGTGAAGATGAGGCTAGTAAAGAACCTAATATTGAGACGATTAAGTTTAATTTATAATTATGAAAACACTAAAAGAATTATTTAAAATAGGAAAAGGCCCATCGAGTTCACATACGATGGGGCCTGAGGCTGCATCAAAACGTTTTCTATTAGAAAATGGTGATGCCAAAAATGTCAAAGTATACCTTTATGGTTCGCTTGCTTTAACAGGAAAAGGTCATTTGACTGATAAAGTAATAAGTGAGGTATTTAAAAAAATACCTCATGAAATAATCTTTGATTATGAAACAGTCTATAACCATCACCCTAACGCTATGAAATTTGAAGCATATGATGAAAAAGGTCATTTAACTAAAACAGAAGTCGTATATAGTATAGGTGGAGGGAACTTAGAGTACGAAGATCCATCAAAAAACACAAGTTCAGAAAATATTTATGAATTAGAATCAATGAGTAAGACTATTGAATACTTAGAAAAAAACCATCTTACAATTCCTGAATATGTAACAAATTGTGAAGATAAAGATTTTAATAATTATCTTTCTAAAATTTTAATTTCAATGAAAAATACGATTAAAAATGGTCTTAATAAAACAACTCCTCTACCAGGAAAAAGAAAAATCACCAGAAAAGCTAAAATATTTTATGAAAAATATAAGGAATCTCACCTTCTCCATAATTTAATATATGCTTATAGTCTCGCAACAAGCGAAGAAAATGCCAGTGCAGAAGTAATTGTTACTGCCCCAACGTGTGGCGCTAGTGGAGTCTTACCAGGACTTCTCCTAGCTTGGCAGGAATTTTATAATACAAGTGATGAAAAACTAACAGAAGCCCTAATGGTAGCAGGACTTATCGGTAACCTTGTAAAAACAAACGCTTCAATCTCAGGGGCTGAAGTTGGTTGCCAAGGAGAAGTATGAGTAGCTTGTAGTATGGCATCAGCGGCTCTTGCTTACATTTTAGGAGGAAGTGCTGAAGTTATTGAATATGCTGCTGAAATTGCTTTAGAACACCATCTAGGTATGACATGTGATCCAATTGATGGTATGGTTCAAATTCCTTGCATCGAACGTAATGCGATAGCCGCTATTACAGCTTTAGGAGCAGCAGAGTATGCCATTGCAGCTGGTGGTAAGCATAGTGTGACTCTAGATAGCGTGATAAAAGTAATGCGCGATACAGGGCGTGATCTTCATACCAAATATCGTGAAACATCAACGGGTGGTTTAGCAACCCAAGTAAAATAGGAAAATATATGAATCAAGAAAATAAATTTAATAACAACATAAAAATAAATAAAGAATATAAGGTAATAGCGAACTCTTATACACATGATGGAAATGGTATTTGTAAAATCCTTGATGAAGAAACATCATTTTTACTATTTGTACCGGGAATTATTAAAGGTGAAGAAGCTGTTGTGAAAGTAAATAGTACAAGAAAAAATTATGGTACAGCTAAAATAACAAAATTATTACTAAAAAAGTCTTCACCAAAAAGAGTTACACCAGTATGTCCGCTATTTTTAAACTGCGGTGGTTGTCAACTCATGCATATGAATTATGAGGCGCAACTTGAATTTAAGGAAAATACTCTAAAAGATACTTTAGAAAAAATAGGTGGGCTTGAGAATCTGCCACTAAATAAAATAGTTGGTGCATCTTCTCCACATTTTTACCGCAATAAAGTTCAAGTGCCATTTCAATACCAAAAAGGTAAAACTGTTTGTGGATTTTATCAAAATTCATCTCACGCAGTTATTCCGTTTGATAATTGCTTTATCCAAAGTAAAGAAATGAGTGATATCGTTAAATTTATTCGTAATTTATGCAATGAATTTAAAATAAAAGGATACGATGAAAACACAAAGTCAGGGGATATTCGCCACGCTTTAATTAAAGAAAGCAAAGCGACAAATGAAATTATGGTAGTTTTAGTTACAACGAAAAAAGAAATTTTAAATTTAAATGAACTTGTTAAAAAACTTACCTCAAGATTTTCAAACATTGTATCTGTAATCCAAAATATTAATAGTTCTGATACAAACACTATCTTAGGTGAAGAACAACGCGTTTTATATGGTAAATCAACCATCAATGATATTTTAAGAGGTTTGAAATTTGCGATAGGTGCTAAATCATTTTATCAAGTTAACCATGATCAAACAGAAAAAATGTATGAAAAAGTTATTGAACTTGGAAACTTTAATAAAAACGACATTGTAATAGATGCATATTGTGGAATAGGTACAATCACCTTAAATGTCGCCCCTAATGTAGCGAAAGTATATGGGATAGAAATAGTTAATGAAGCTATTGAAAATGCTAATTTAAATAAGGAATTGAATGCTATTACTAATGCTGAATTTATCCTCGGTAAATCAGAAGAAAAAATTAAAGAACTACTATTAAAAGGAATTAATCCCAATGCCTTAATTGTTGATCCTCCAAGAAAAGGACTGGACCGAGCATTGTTGGATACACTCATAGAAACTAAAATTAAACGTATTGTTTATGTTTCATGTGATCCTGCAACACTTGCGAGGGATTTACGCGTTTTAACTAACAATGGTTATTTTATTCAATCGATTACCCCATTTGATATGTTTCCACAAACAAATCATGTGGAAACAGTGGTGTTGTTACAAAGAAAATAGACCAAAAACAAGTGAAAATCATAGAGTTTGAACTCTTTTATGAGCATTTTATCTTTGAAAGGAACCAATTATGGTACCTAGAGAAAAAATTTTATAACATGGTTCAAGTAGAGGGCTATGCGTATCTCGGTTGAGGAGATACGAATCATAAAGTATAAAAATTAAAACTTCATGAGAAAAATTTATAGAGAAATAATGTATAAAATTGTAAATATCAAAAGATAACTACTTTGAAAATATCACAAGATAATCAGAATTTACCTAAAATTCATATTTATTGACGGTTTGTCAATCATCGTGCACAAAATTGTGTCCTAGATTAATGGGTTTTGTTATAATTATCTAGGAATTCAA
>URLJ01000022.1 GCA_900548675.1 uncultured Mollicutes bacterium | reverse complement strand
AGGTAGCCACTGTGTTTTTGTTAGCTTTTTAGCCTATCATAACCATTGCTTTGGCGAGTTCTTCAGCATCGTGGAGATTTTTCATAAATGCGCCACTGCCAACTTTAACATCAAGTACAATGTTGTCAGCTCCACTTGCCAATTTTTTCGACATAATAGATGAAGCAATTAAACCCTTTGATTCTACTGTTGCTGTCACATCTCTTAAAGCGTATAATTTTTTATCGGCTGGGGTTATATTAGCACTTTGACCTATTATAGAAAGACCTATTTCATTGACTTCTTTGTAAAAATCTTCCGGAGTCATTTCTATCTTAAATCCTGGAATAGCTTCTAATTTATCTAACGTTCCTCCTGTATGTCCTAAACCTCGTCCGCTCATTTTCGCAAGTTTGATACCACAAGCAGCACAAATAGGGGCTACAACGAGGCTAGTTTTGTCACCAACACCACCTGTTGAATGTTTATCAACTTTAATACCTTGAATTTTAGATAAATCAACGGTTTCACCACTATGAAGCATCGCATCTGTTAAATTGCACATTTCCTCGTCATTTAACTTTTCGTAATATATCGCCATAAGTAAGGCCGAAACTTGATAATCTGGTATGGATCCTTTAACATAACCATCGATGATGAAATCTATTTCATCCTTTGTCAAGGCTTCGCCATCTCTTTTTTTCTGAATTAAATCAACCATTCTAAGCATAGAATTCCTCCTAGTATGTATATATTATAGCATAATTTAACGTTAAACGCAAATTTTATATTTTTGATATTAAAATAATTGCATTTAAGTTCTTTTCACATTATAAAAATAGTATAATAACATCATAAAGAAGGTAAAATTATGAAAACTCTAATTTGTTTAATTAGACATGGTCAAACAGATGGCAACAAAATGCGAATTTTTCAAGGCAGAACTGATTTAAAACTCAACGAAACAGGTATCGAACAAGCTCATACTACTGCTGATCTCCTAAAAAAGATTCCTTTAAAATGGAACTACCTAGGAACGAGTCCATTAAAAAGAGCCCAGGAAACTGCTAATATAATAAAAGATGATTTGAATCTCTCTTTAGATGTCAATATTTTAAATGATGCAATCGAAAGATCATTTGGTGTAGCTGAAGGAATACCTATTAGTGAGGAAAATTATCAACGAATTCTTCGAAATGAATTTGCCTTTGAGGAAAGTGAACAAGAAATAATCCTAAGAGCGGAAAAATTGATTGAAAATATCCTTTCCTGCCATAGAGGCGAAAACATATTGATAGTAAGCCATTCACATTTTATCAAAGCAGTGTTTAAACCATATATTAAAAATCTACAATTTAATGACCATATTAGAAACACTTCCCTTAATTTTTTAATATTTGACGATGACAATGTTTTAACATCAATCAATCTAACTTCATATGATGAAGCCATAACGGCAATAAAAAAGGAGTAATGAACAAAAGATTTGTTTCATTACTCTTTCTTTTTATATACTTCAAAAGCATACTCACCATGATCTTCTGATGACAGTAAGGTAAAAGCACTTTCATCATAGGTCGGGAAATAGACATTTCCTTCATAATACTTTTTAATTCTTGTAATATATAATTTATCAACATAAGGCAGCATTAACTCATAAACCATTTTTCCACCTATTACAAAAACTTCTTCTTCTCTATGATCTTCCATAAATTTTTGAATATCATTTACAATTGTTACTTCACCTTTCAATGTTTTTTCATGAGTCAAACAATAATTAATACGATTGGGGAGAGTTTTTCCAAGTTGATTGTATATTGAAAGATATGTGTTATACCCCATTAAGACAGCTTTCCCCCACGTTGTTCTCTTAAAATACTTTAAATCTTCAGGATAATGCCAAGGAAGATCATTATTTTTCCCAATAATTCCGGATGGACCTATCGCTACAATTAGTGATAACATTATACTGCAACCTTCCCTTTAATAGCCTTATGAGGATCATAACCGACTAATTCAAAATCCTCAAATTTAAAATCTTCAATTCTTTTTTGGTCACCATGAATTATCATTTTAGGCAATTTTCTCGGCTCACGAGAAATTTGCGTTTTAATTTGCTCAATATGATTGGAGTAAATATGGGCATCTCCTATTGTATGAACAAATTCGCCCAACTTTAATCCAGTTATTTTAGCTACCATCATTGTAAGCAAAGCATATGAAGCAATATTAAATGGTACACCCAAGAAAACATCACCAGATCTTTGATACAACATTGAAGATAATTTTCCATCAACTACATAAAATTGGAACATCATGTGGCATGGTGGTAAGGCCATTTGATCGATAACCGCCGCATTCCATGCATTAACAATAAGGCGTCTAGAAGATGGATTTGTTTTGATTGTATCGATAACATTCTGAAGTTGATCAATATGAACATTATTAGGTCCATCAAAAGCACGCCATTGATGTCCATAAACAGGTCCTAAATTACCATATTTTCTAGCAAACTGATCGTTAGAAGCTATTTTTTCTACAAATTCATCTAACGTTTCACCCTCATAATCTTCGCTTTTCTTATATGCTTCATACGGCCATTCATTCCATATTTTAACATTGTTTTTAACTAAATATTGAATATTTGTATCCCCTTTAATAAACCATAGTAATTCATGAATAATCGCACGTAAGTACACTTTTTTAGTAGTTAATAAGGGAAAGCCCTGATTTAAATCAAAACGCATCTGATAGCCAAAATATGATATTGTTCCAGTATTAGTTCTATCATCTTTATAATGGCCTTTCTCTAAAACGGTTTTACATAATTCTAAATACTGTTTCATAATACACCTCACTGTTAAGTATTATATCATAAATCGACTATTTTTACCAATAAAACATTTCGTTTTAAATCTTAATGAATGACACTCTTTCAGCAATAACTTCTAAGACATCAATTTTTTTTAATTCTTCATTTATTTTCACTTCCATTTTATTTACAGCAAGTCTGCCGCGAATACCTACTATAGAACCTTTCTTGCAAAATTCACCAGCACTAGTCGCTATCCCTTCCCATAAAGTACATTTTATAAAATCTGTTTCGTATTCTCCCTCATAATTTTTAAAATTCCTAACTACAGCAAGTTTTAATGTGCACACCGTCGATCCATTCTCCAATTTACGAAGTATAGGATCTTCAGTTAACCTTCCTACAATAATTACACTATTTAACATTTTTCCTCCTTATAATTTCTAATGAATTGCAACTCTATTATAACAAGTATTTAATTAAAATGTTAATTAGGAATTAAGGTTAATAGATGAGGAATATCAGTGTATATCGAAATATGCGTTACATTACTTTTATTTTTTTTTTAAAAAAAATAACTTTTAATTTAATTTTAATAAATTACATTATTTTAGTAAAAAAGGGAAAAATAAATTGAAAAAATAATGAGGTATAACTATGATTAAAGAACCAAAATTTTCTAGATTTGCTGTTGTTTTCAACATTTTTATATATACGTTGATAGCTAGCAACATTTGTTTTTCATCACTAGTTATGAAAAAAATGGGTAATTCTGCATGGATAGCATATTTAATATACGCTTTGTTTTGTTTTCTTTTTTTTATTTTTTATAAACCTAAAAATATTAACATCGATAAAACTTCCCTTTTTATCAAAATAATGATTTTTTTATATGTAATTTTAAAAGTAGCAATTATTATATATTTTGCAACAACGATTATATCTATTTGGTTTTATCCCAAAACAGATCAATACATCTTTGTAATTGTCTTCTTCTTACTCATTTCCTTTCTTGCAACACGAAAAGATTACATTATAATAAGTTTAGGATTTATGTTAGGAATCGGTCTAATTTTATTTTTCATAACAGCCTTATCAATGAAAACTCCTCATGACTTAGGATTATTATTACCACTAGAGATACCTAATCGGAATATTTTAAAAATATTCTATTTACTGATGGTGCCATTAGATAATATTTTTTATCTGTTTTATCAAGATTCATATCAAAAACCACTTAATAAATGGCATTTAATAATTCCTACCGCACTCGCAATGATTATTTCATCATTAACTATTATTGATGCCTACACTATTGTTACCTATAAATATTATCAAGGTTTATATATGCCTAGTATAACTAGATATTTTCTTCATACTGGTGAACAATATTTTCAACATTTGGATTTAATACTCGCTTACGTGACTTTCACTCTAGCTATTTATAAAAGTTCTTTTTTCTTAAAAGCTATAAAAAAAATTATGTGTCCATCTTATAGATTTAAAAACATTCTTGGATATCTCGGTGTAATCTTAAGTTTTTTAATTACCCTTTTATTTATTAAAAACTCTACCTTTCCAGAACCCTTCATGCAGTTTTCATCAATCATTATCATTTTTTTAACCATTATAGTCCTTTACAAAAAAGAAAGGGAAAAACAAAATGCATAAAGAATATTTTACTAAAATTCAAGAATATTTTAAAAGTGCTCCTGATGCCTCAACTGCCGTGTGGAACAATACAAATTACTCACTTCTTATTATTTATGATGAAAAACTAACGGATGTTTCAAATTTTTTTAACTTTCATTTTGAAAGATTTAAAAAAGCTAATCCCTATAAACTACATGAAGAATTTCCTGGTCTTGTAAAAAAAATAGAAAATACCGAGATCAAAACGATTTGTAATCACATTTATAGTGGCAATTTAGTGATAATTATTGATGAAAGCAATGGATACTATTTATCGTCCGAAAGTAAACCTAAAAGAAGTTTAGAGGTTAGTCAAATAGACCCTACAAATCTATTTACATCACAAGAAGGTTTTATTGAAGATATAAGGATAAATATGGCACTTGTCCGCAAAAGAATTAAACGTGATGATATGATAGTCAAAGAATTAAAAATAGGAACTAACAATCAAAATACTATTTTTATCGTTTATCTTAAAGATAATGAGGAAAAAGCTAAAGAAATAGAAAACAAAATTATTAAAGAAAATCTGACGTGTGCTTTTTCGATAAATACCATTGGAAAAATTTTTCAAAAGAAGCATCTTATCCCTACAGTTATTTATACAGGTTCTCCAGATAATTTTTGTAACGCTATTTTAGATAACAGGATTTGTGTTATGCTTGATAATTCACCAACACAATTAATTCTCCCAGCTCCATTAAGTTACTTTAGCTCAATGAAAAACGAAATTGATGCCCCAATTTACTTCAACGTTATTTCTAAAACATTTTTGTTATTATTTTTTATTATAACAATGTTCTTCTTAGGACTATTTGTAGCGATATTTAATTATAACCTCAACAGTTTAACTATAACTGCGATTTCCAATGTCAAAATTTCTGAAAGAGGAACTACTCTATCACTTTTTTTAGAAATCGTTCTCGTTTTAATTTTCTTCGAATTTTTTCGTTATGTCTCATCAAGATCATCAACAAATTATGTTCAAAATATCATTATCATAATTGGAGGTTTGCTTATAGGTCAAAACTTAATGAATGCTGGAATAATAGGATCATTTACTTTACTAATAACCGCTTTATGTTATTTAGCCGCCTTCGCTTATACAAATAATGTCTATTTGATAACATCTATATCTTTATTTAGGTTATTAATTGTTATTGCTTCATATTTTGGGGGGTTAGTCGGATTTTTTATCGCTTCCACCATTACTATTGTATATTTTATATCTCTCAAAACTTTTCACACACCATATTTATATCCTTTTGCACCAACATACATAAATAAAATTAAACATTTTTTCGCGCCAAGAGAAAAAAGAAAGGATGAAAATCATGAAAATTAAGAAAGTATTTTTATTTATTGTTATTTTAATCAATACATTCTGTCTCTCATCATGTGATGACTATTTAGATATTCATGAAATGTGTTTTGTGGCAAGTATGGGATTTGACTATAATATTGAAACTAATGAGTATCATATGTACTTATATATTTTGAACAATTTAAATGTTACTAATTCCCAAAATATTCCTATGGATCCTGAAGTTTTAGGATTTATTGCCGAAGGTTATGGTAATACAATAAATGATTCTTTTGAAATGTTGAAGAATAATTCCGATTTAGTTATTGACCTACATCATATTAAGACATTGATTCTTCATGAAAGTTTTTTTGTTAACAAAAATTTGCACAAATTATTTGATATATTAAGATATTCTCTTCACTTTGATCCAACCTTTGAAATTTATGTTACTGACTCACCGTTAAAAAACGTCTATAGTATTCAAAATATGTCTGAAGTTACTTCTTTTTATACTTTACTAACAGGGGTAAAACAAGGTTCTCAATTTAAAACTGCTACTTATTATGACTTGTGTAACGATTTATTAATCGAGAATTATTCCGGAATGTGTCCGTTAATCACTGTTGTTAATGATGTATTTAGTAAAGAAAAAGAAAACTATCCAACCTTGGCCCATACGGGGTATGCGATATTAAATGACAATTTAGATATTAACATCCTAAAACTTAAACAAATACCTGAAATTGTTTTTGCTTTTCCAATTAGTGATTATACTATCGAGCTAGACAAGACCGTTATTTCAATAAATCACTATAAAGTAAGAAAAAAACTAAAAAATAACACATTAACCTTAACAATCATCGGTGAAATGAAAATTTTAAGAGAATTAACGTATGATGAGGAGTGGGATTCTAAAATAAAAAACTTTTTTGATGAAAAAATTTTAAAATTAAAGCAAGTATGTGACACAAATGATATAGATGTTTTTAATATTAACTATCTTGCTTATCAAAAAAGAATAAAACCTAAGAAAGATTATTATAAAAATATTAAAATCGAAACAAAATACATAATTAACACATATTAAAAATAATCCTTGTATATGCAAGGATTATTTTCTTTTTTTAGGTATTATTATCGATTCTACTAAGTACTCTTCGTCAAAATATGCCTGTGTGGCCTTTAATTCTTCAATAGATAGCTTAATTGTTTTATCAATATATTCAAATAATGACATTTTAGCATCATCTGCTTCTTGAAGATTGTTATTAATACCTTCTAACGAATTGAAGCTTCTTATGACGCTCGCTTTAACTTTTTTTACATATCTATTATACTTATCTATATCGACGGATTTATTTTTTATAGAAAGTAACTCTTTTTTAACTAATTGCGAGAACTCTTTTTCATCAGTTGTCGTACCACTAACCATCATGTATTGGTAAGTTTCAGAAATGGTTGCTTGATAAACTAAGGGACTAGAGACTAGCCCAGTCTTTTTTATTTGTTGATAAAAAGAACTATTATGATCAAATGAATTTTTTAACCAATACGTTAAGTATAACTCTCTTTTTTCTCGATCAACATATGATAATTCTTCTTGTGGTATTCTAATCGCTAGTAGAACTATCGGCATATTTACATCCATTTGTTCTATGATACTCTGCTTTGTTATTTCTTCATTTTCATAATAACGACGGCGTTTAATATCCTCTTTTGAATTACAACGTGAATCTTGATTATCGACAATTGCCTTTAATAAACTATCATAATCAAATTTACCAACAATTATCAATCTCATATTAGATGGTTGATAAAATGTCTTATGGCATAAATCCAGTTTTTCTTTCGTAATTTCCTTAATTGATGATTTTGTGCCAGCAATATCTATACTAATTGGGTGGTTTTTATAAATAAGTTTCAAAGCATTTCTTTTAACCACAGCACTTGGGTTATCAGCATACATCGCACGTTCTTGTTCTATTATATCTTGTTCTTTTTTGACTGATTCTTTTGTATACGCCGCTTCAGATACAAAGTCAAGAAGCGTAATAACCGCCTCGTTCACATTTTCAGTTGTAGAAAACAAATAGACTGTTTCTTCATATGATGTGTAAGCATTAGCATCGGCCCCTAAATCCATTAATTTTTCGGTAGCATCTATACCATCAGCACATTCAAATGTCTTATGTTCCAAAAAATGTGCTATTCCTTCTGGCATTTTAACGTATTCATCCATATTATAGGGAACAAATTCATTATCTATCGAACCATAGTTAACGCTATAAGTTACGTAAGTTGAATTAAATCCTTCCTTATTATATAGATAAACATTTAGTCCATTAGGCAAAATTATATGTTTGTATTCTTCCTCATATTTCGCGCTTTTTTCTTCTTTTATCTTTAGATTTGTATATTTGTTTACCTTTGTTAACGCCATCTTAATTATTCTCCAAATTTCCCTTTAAAAAATATACATTAGACAATTTGAATTTCTTAAAGCTGTTTTTTACATCATCAATACTGACATCATTAATTTTTTTAATTAATAACGATGTGTCATAATAATTATCTTTAAAATCTAATTTTGTTTTCAACTCTAATAATTGATTATATCGTGAATCTTCCGCTTGTTGTAAATCACTAATTAATGATTTTTTAATTTTGTTAAACATATCAAGGGTTTTATCATCTTCATTTATATTTTGATATTTTTTTAATACATCCAATATCAATTTTTTGCATAAAGGATAGTTGGATTGATCAATTCCTGCAACTACAACAACAGAACCATTAAGAGCATTATAGGAACTACTTATCGAATAGGCTAACCCATATTCTTCTCTAATTATTTGGAATAAAGCTGAATTAAAATATCCTCCAAACATTCCATTAGCAACTAATATTGAAGGATAATCTGTTTCATATAAGTATGTATCTACAAAAAAGCCCATCGATATAACCGATTGACTTGTTTGTACTTCATCAATGGTTTCTTCAAATGCCAAATTGAAATCTTGCTTTCTTTTACTTGAATCTATCGGTAATAACTTAAGATTAACGCCTTCTTTTATGTTATTAGAAAGTCGCAAAAGATCTTTTTTTAATTGTTCATTGGAAATATTCCCCATAACAATATAATACTTTTCAGAATTTTTTAACATTTCTACATAAAAAGTATAAAGGTCATCAGCAAAAATTTTATTAATGGCTTCTTTATCATCAGCTAGTAATATTTCTGTAGGAGTATCTTTATACATAAGATGTAATAATTTCACATATGCATAAAGCATTTTATTGTTATAAATATCTGCAATATTGTTTATCATTGATCTTTTTTCTATTTCTAAGTCTTCCGGATCAAAAGATAGTACCCCATTTTCATTTATAAGATAAGGATTCATTACTACTTCTTCTAAAACTTGGATAGCTTCTTTTTCAATATCAAGTCCTTCACAAAACTTTCTATTTAAGAAAATAACCCGGAACATTATGGTCAATATTTCACCACTTCCATAGCATTCCACACTTATCTTACTATCATATAAGTCACTCAAATAATCTGCGAATTTCTCAGGGGAATTATACTTTTTTGTTTTTTTAGATAACATTCTTGACAGCATTTGTCCATAGAGATAATTATTTTTAGAAAGTTTTAACGTAAATGCAAGAGAAATACTAGTAGTCTTAAATTGGGGCGTATTAAAGTAATATATAGGAATATTTTTTATATCGTCTTTTATGTAATTCACCTTTAACACCTCACTATATTATTAACATTTTATGAATAAAATATGTAAAAAGGAAAATAGGTCTGCTTAACAAAAACCTTGTTTTACAAACCTATCAATTTATTATAGTTTAATTGCTGTCTCCAAAGCTAAATTCATCATTTGTTCAAACGCAAATTGACGTTCCTTGGCAGTTGTTGCTTCATGTGTGACAAGAGAGTCTGATACAGTTAGTAAGCAAGCAGCATTTTTTCCTAAGATTCTAGCATTATGGAATAATGCGAAAGATTCCATTTCAACAGCAAGGCAATGCTTGCGGTTAAACAAATCTTCGTGAACTGATCCATGTTGATGATAAAAAACATCTGAAGAATGAATTGTACCAATATGAATATTAATATCTAATTCATTAGCAGTTTTTTTAATAACATCATTCAACTTTTTAGAACTAGGAAGTTGATCAGATAGTTCACCACTTTGTGATAAGGCATAACTAGATTCACTATAAGCATCTTTAGCCAAAATTACATCATATAATTTTAAGTCAGGTGAATATGCTCCACAAGAACCAATTCTAATAATGTTTTCAACATTATAGTGAGAGAATAATTCATATGAGTAAATACCTATACTAGGCATTCCCATACCACTTCCCATGACAGACACTTTTTTACCTTTATATGTACCAGTATATCCGTACATTCCACGTACTTGATTAAACAAAACAGGATTTTCCAAGAATTTCTCAGCAATATACTTAGCTCTTAGGGGGTCACCAGGCATAAGTACAGTTTTCGCAATAACATTTTCTTCTGTTACTTCAATGTGTGGTGTAGCTTCAATCATTTTTATTACCTCTACTTTCCCATTCATTCATTATTTGCACGCCAGCACTAGCACCAATTCTCGTTGCACCGGCTTTTACAAAAGCTTCAACATCACTTAGGGTTTTAATACCGCCACTTGCTTTTACACCCATATCGTCTTTAACAGTATTACGCATAGTTACAATATCACTTACTAATGCACCACCTGTACCAAAGCCAGTCGATGTTTTTACAAAAGTAGCTTTAGCACGTTTAGCAGCTAAGCAACATGCAACTTTTTCATCTTCTGTTAAATAACATGTTTCAATTATTACTTTTACACAACGGCCACCAGCTGCAGCAACAACACCCTTAATTTCATCTTCAAGGTATTTATAATCATGTTCCTTCGCTTTACCGATGTTTATTACCATATCAATTTCATCAGCACCATTTTTAACGGCATCAAGGGTTTCTAACACCTTAATTTCTTTTGTGTTTGCTCCTAAAGGAAAACCAATTACAGTGCAAACAAGTATGTCGCTACCTGACAATATTTCAGATGCTAAAGCAACATTAGCGGGGTTAACACATACGCTTTTAAAGTTGTAATCTAGAGCTTCTTTGCAGAGTTTACGAATATCAGCACTTGTCACAACTGCTTTTAAAGCTGTATGATCAATCAATTTATTAATATTTTCCATAATTATTACCTACTTTTCAATCAAATCAATTATTCTAATTTCTTTAAAACGGCTACTTGCTACATTCTCTTTACGAAGCTTACGCATATTAGCCTTAACTTTTCTAATGCCCCTACCATTCAATAAAAGAACGCGAACTTTATCAATAAAATTACGTGGTTCATACATGTAACGCTCATTATATTTCATAAAAAGATTAGCAGGCACAATTGTAATAAAATCATCTTCTTCAACATGTACGTAATCTAAATTAGGTGGGAAAAACATCGGTGTATCAACGCGATAAGAAATGCTTAATTTCACTTCATTTGTTTCTGTATCCAAAAGAACGATATAAGGATTAGCAATTGCATCAGCATTTACTTTAGTAGAAAGATAAGGAATCATTTGTTGATAATTACAAATTTCTACTAATTTATCACGATCATAATAATATACATCGATATCAGGATGAGTTTCTAGGTAAATATTTCTTTCTTTAGCAATATATGTCATCAAATTAGCCATATTGAAGGGTTCTATATCGCTTACACCATTACTGCCATTATGATAATAAACCTCAAGTTCAAACATTTGGCATAGTTTCATTACAAAAACTAGTATGTTGCGGCTTACAACCTCAGGAAGTAAGATTGGTATTTCCACTAACAAATTTATATTATAAAAATTAGGATTGAGAGTGTAAATACTAGTTACTCTAGAACGCTTTGTTATAAGAAAATGATATGGGAAATCAAAATTTTGATCTGTGCAAATCATTTCAACACTATCATCGTTGTAATAGATTTTGCAGTTATCTAGTTCATCAAAATAACATATTAATTTTTCGTAATCGATTCGTTCTAAACTACGATTACGGAAAAAATGAATAGTACTAGACATTTTAATCTCCTTTCAGATTTTATTTTTCATTTACTATGTTATGACAACGATCACATAGTTCGTCTTCACCGATGTGATCCACTACTTGCCAACATCTACTGCATGTTTCACCTTTGGCAGGTGATACTTTAATAATACCCGATTCATATTCTGTTCCACCTTCAATTTCAGATACAACTTCAAATTTTGAAACTATGAAGACTTGAGCAAAATTCAAATCAAGTGATCCTATCAACTTACTTACTTGTGGTGTAGGTACGATTAAGACATCAGCTACCATACTTTTACCTATTACTTTATCGTTTCTAGCTGCTTCTAAAGCTTTCAAAACATCGCTTCTTAATGTCATAAATCCCGCATACTTAGTTAATAGTTCAGCAGCGTTAGGATTTGTAACAGCGTGAGGCATATCACATAAATAAACTGATTCTAGTTCATGGTGTGGTAAATGTTGATATACTTCTTCAGCAGTATGTGGCAATAAAGGTGTAACTAAAGTAACCAAAGCCATCATAATATCATATATTACAGTTTGAATTGAGCGACGAGCTACTGAATCAGCTTTTTCAATATACAAAATATCTTTTGTGAAATCTAAATAGAAAGAAGATAAATCATTTGTCATAAATGTTAAAATAGTACGATAAACTTCATCAAAAGCATAATTATTATAAGCTTTATGAACTTTTTCAATTATTTGATTTAATCTACAAACCATATATTGATCAACTTCACCTAAATTTTGATATTCAACACGATTTACAGTATTGTCATAATCAAAAAGGTTACCTAACATGAAACGGAATGTATTACGTATTTTACGATATGATTCACTGATTTGTGTTAAGATTTCCTTAGAAATTCTAAAGTCAGATTGATAGGCAACGCTAGATGCCCATAATCTTAAAATATCAGCACCTGATTCTTTACAAATATTCAAAGGGTCAATTGTATTTCCTAAAGATTTACTCATTTTACGCCCTTCGCCATCTAGTGAAAAGCCATGAGTAATAACTGTTTTATATGGAGCTTTCCCTGTCATAGCGACACCAGTTGAAATACTCGAATTGAACCAACCACGATATTGGTCAGCACCTTCAAGGTAAACATCTGCTGGATATACGTTATAGTTTTTAACCATTGCAGCTTGATGACTTGTTCCTGAGTCAAACCATACATCCATAATGTCAGTTTCTTTTGTAAAAATTCCATTTGGGCTATGAGGATTTGTAAAGCCTTCTGGTAATAACTCCTTAGCGTCTTTTTCAAACCAAACGTTGGAACCATATTTTTCAAATAAATCAGCAATATGACTGATTACATTTTCATCAAGTATTGCATAACCATCTTCAGCATAGAATACAGGAATTGGAACACCCCATACTCTTTGACGAGATATGCACCAATCTTCACGGTCCTTAATCATATTCGAAATGCGTACTTCACCCCAACTTGGAACCCAATTTACACCTTTAATGGCTTCTAGAATATCAGCCTTTATGGCTTCAATCGAAGCGAACCATTGTGGAGTAGCTCTAAATATAATAGGTTTTTTAGTACGCCAATCATGAGGATAGCTATGTACAATAAATGATAGCTTTAATAATGCTCCCACTTCTTCTAATCTTGCAACAACAGCTTTGTTACATTCCTCATATGTCAAACCTTCAAATTCACCTGCTTCACTAGTCATGCGACCTTTTGAATCAACAGGGCAAAGAATTTCTAGACCATATTTTTTACCAACAATAAAGTCATCTTCACCATGACCTGGTGCTGTATGAACTAAACCAGTACCTGCATCCAAAGTAACGTGGTCACCGAGAATAACGGGAGAGATTCGGTCATATAATGGATGCTTATATGTTATGCCTTCAAGTGAAGTACCATCAATTTCTTTTATAACATCACATTCTGTGCAGCCAATTGCTTCCATAAATTGTGATAATAATTCCTTAGCTACAACAAAGAAACGATTGTTAACGTTAACTACTAGATATACTATTTTAGGACCTGCACAAATTGCTAAATTAGCAGGAATAGTCCAAGGAGTAGTTGTCCAAATAACTAATTCACAATCATTCGAAAGAATATTTTTCCCATCAACGACTTTAAAAGCCACAAAAATTGCAGGACTTTTTATATCATGATACTCAACTTCTGCTTCAGCAAGAGCAGTTTCTGAAGATGGTGACCAATATACTGGTTTTAATCCTTTGAAAATTAAACCTTTCTTAACCATTTCATTGAATACTCGTATTTGAGTTGCTTCATATTCCTTTTCTAAAGTTATGTATGGGTGATCCCAATCGCCTAAAATACCTAAGCGTTTGAATCCTTGTTTTTGAATTTCAACTTGTTCAAGAGCATATTTTTCACACAAACGTCTGAAATCACCAACACTCATTTCTTTGCGATTAATTTTTTTATTTTTTGTTAATGCTGTTTCAATTGGTAATCCATGAGTATCCCAACCTGGTTGATATGGTGAATAATATCCGTTCATTGATTTATAGCGGATTAAGAAATCTTTAAGTATTTTATTCATTGCATGGCCTAAATGGATACTTCCATTTGCATATGGAGGTCCATCATGCAAGAAGAATGTTTGCTTTCCTTCATTTTTCTTTAACACTTTTTCATAAATATGATGTTCTTCCCAAAATGCTTGAATAGGTAATTCGTTAACTCCAAGATTACCACGCATTGGAAAATCCGTTTTCATCATCAAAAGTGTGTCTTTATAGTCTTTCATATTTCCTCCTAGTGCCAACGTTTTATTTGTAAAATGAGGCGTTCTTTTTTTGTCTGTCCTAAATTATTAATGATTTGAATTCTTCCATATTTTCTAATGCTTATCAAATCATTGCATTTTACTAGGTAATGATTATTTTCACATATTCTATGATTTACTAATATCATTTTACTAGTTATTTTTTCTGTGGCATCATTACGTGATATTTTCATACAAGCTGCAAGCACTGCATCAAGTCGCATACTTGAAGTAATGATTTTATCCGTTATCCCTTCTTGAAGGGGAATATTTTTTACTTCTTCAGGTGTTAAAATGTTGATATTTACATTACAGCGATTTATACATTTTAATTCTGTTTTAAAATATGGAGCAAGTTGATTAGTAGTAGCAAAATAAATAATTCCTTCTTTTTCATTATTATTATCAAACACGATATCTCCTATCATTTCACGTTTGATACCTAAAGAAATAACTGTTCCTAAAACTTGTCGATGATTAATTTCTCCATATCTTTTATCATAATTAATTCTACATATTGAAATTTCAAATTCACTTGCATCATCAATTCCAATTAAAGCTCTTTTTCTTTCAGCTTCCAAAAAGCCACCATCAAATGCTACATTATATTTTTTCTTGATTGCAGTAAGCAAATCACTACACTCAGCTTCATCTAAAAAATTCGTTAAAAGCGTATTTTCGAAGTCATCATCAAAATTTCTCACTGCATTGTTATAATATGTTATTTTTTTATTCATTATTGGAGTGACGTTCAATAATATACTGTTTTAAAGTTCCATCTTCGTAGGATGCCCCAGATGCAAATAAGAATGTTTTTACACCTGTTTTGTGAACTTCACCATTTAAAGCATAAACGACACCTGCTAAAAATGTTAACATATAATTGGCATCATCCAAAGATAGTTTTTCAAAATTTGCGAGTAAGGCTCTATCATCTTTTAAAATGCTCGCTAAATCAAGTAATTCATCTTTACTAGCTACTATTACATTGCGTAATCTTTCGAATGATGTCAATAAGTATTCCTTATTTTGCTCTTTGTTTTTCTTTCTAAACAACATTATTATTTCCTTCCTTAATTATTTAAACAAGATACGACCTAGTCTTAACATTGTTGAACCATTTTTTAGAGCTATTTTGTAATCATTACTCATTCCCATTGATAATTCTTTACATGGGGCATTTTTTAAATTTAAAGCTTGTACTTCACTTCTCAAACTATTCATCATTTTGAAATAACTATCTAAAAGTTCTTCGTCAAAAGTAAATTTTGCAATACACATCAAGCCAACTACTTCAATGTTTTCATATTTAGCAAGGCTTTTTATGAATGGTATCGTTTTAGTTTCATCAAGACCTGATTTATTTGGTTCTGACGATACATTGACTTGAACAAAACATTTTAAAGGGGTTTTTCTTCTCTTGTTAATTTCACTAGCTAAAGAGATACTATCCAAAGAATGTAGGTAATCTATTTTGTCAATTATGCTTCTTACTTTTCTTGTTTGTAAAACTCCAAAAAAATGCCATATGACATTTTCGTCTTTCAATGCTTCATATTTTTCTAAGAATGTATCAACGCGATTTTCACCAATCTCGTTAATTCCCGCATCAATAATTTCTTTTGTCCCTACTATATCAGTGTATTTGGTAGCCGCTATTACTCTAACATTTGGATAATTTTTTAGTTCTTCTTTAATTTTTACAACTTGTTCTTTTACACTCATAGTCATACCTCTAGTCTCTTTGTGCTTTATAATTCTTTCTTATTATATCATAACTACACTTTTTTTGCAATGAAAAAGATAGCCTTTATAAAGCACAAAAACTAAAAAAAGACTGTTGAATTAACTCAGCAGTCGTTATTAAACTAATTTTCTTCTTTTATCGAATAAGCGATATAAGTTAAATGGTCAGCAACTCTTTCTAGGTTACTAACAAGATTAATGAAAACACCACTATTTTGAGGTTTACATTTACCTTCATTTAAACGTTTGATGTGTTCATCAATTAATTTGTTGCGCATTTCATCAATTTCTTCTTCCACTTTATCAATTTTAGGAAGCAACTCCAAATTTTTATCTCGATATGCTTCTATCGCAAGTTTATAAAGCATTTTTACTTTTTCAAACATATCTTTAATTTCAACCATTACTTGATCAGAAAATTCCAAGTTTTCTTTAATGGTTGAATTTGTATATTTAAGAACATTATCTGCTACTTCACTAATTCTCATTAGGTCAGCTAAAGTGTGATGTAGGTTAGAAATTGTAACCTCATCATTTAAAGTTAAGCTATGGTAAGAAACCTGAACTAAATAATTGATAATTTGACGATTCATTTCGTTTACGACATCAATATCATTTCTTACTTTTTCTTCGTTACTGTTGTCAATTTTTAAGAAACCATCCATTGCAATTTGTAATGTCTCTATTGATTCATCACCCATGCGAATACATTCTTTACGAAGTTGTTCAATAGCAACAGCTGGTCTACTTAATAAACGTTCATCCATATAGATTATTTCTCGTTTATTCTTTTCCTTATCTTTAACAATAACTGAAGATAGTTTAACAAATAGATTTGTGAAAGGAATAAAAATCAATGTACAAACTACGTTAAAGAATGTATGGAACATTGCAATTTGTGTTTCTGGAAGTGAGAACCATTTTTGAAAAGTAACTTCTGCAAAACGAGGAAAACATAATAACATTATAAAGAAAATTACCGAACCAAATACATTGAACATTAAATGAATTACACTAGCCCGTTTAGCATTTGGATGCGTACCAATAGCGGCTAATAATGCCGTTAAACATGTTCCAATGTTAGTACCAAGAATTACATAGAAAATAGAATTTCCGCCATTACCAATAACTATGCCCGATCCTGCTAGAGAAATTAAAATAGCTGTAACACCTGAAGAACTTTGTAAAATGATTGTTACAATTATTCCCAATAAAAGTAGTAAGAAAGGATTAGAAATGCTCTTGAAAACATTCATAACAGCTTCATTATTACTTACACCAGCCATTGAATTAGACATAAATTGTAAGCCTAAAAATATAATACCTAAACCAGCAAAAATTAAGCCGATAGTTTTTACACGATCTCTTTTAAAGATGATATTTATTAACATCCCTATGAAAACAAAGACAATTGCGTATGTCGTAAAACTTTCTACTCCTAAAGCAACTATTTGAGCTGTTATCGTGGTACCGATATTCGCTCCCATAATGACAGCAGTCGCTTGAGCAAGGTTCATAAGCCCTGCATTTACAAAACCAACAACCATAACAGTCGTCGCAGTTGAGCTTTGGATTATAGCAGTTACAAGTACACCTATACCCAAACATACAAATCTGTTTTTTGAAATTTTATTAAATATCTTTTTCAACCCTGTATTAGCTATTTTTTCGATGTTTTCTGATAGAATTTTAAAGCCTAATAGAAAGGTTCCAATTCCTGCTAACAATTGAAATATTTTTGTTAAGTCCATAATTTCCTCGCCTATTTTTTAGTTTATTTCTTGAACAATTCTCGCCTTTATGTTATAATTTTTATATGCGCACGTGGCCTAATGGATAAGGTATCAGGTTCCGATCCTGCTGATGGGAGTTCGATTCTCTCCGTGCGCGCCATTTTTTTTAGTTAAGATTTACCTTGCTAAATTAAAGATATTAATGATATCATTAACATCTAAATCCTTAATACCTAATACTTTTTTAGTATTATTACAAGTGGCATTATTAGCCATTGCCTCAAAATTATCGCTTTCTATCATAAGTTCTGCAAGCGTTGTAGGCATCCCAATCTCCTTAAAGAATGATTGTAATTTCGTAATTCCTTCAAAGGCTACTTCTAGTGTAGTCTTTTTATTTTTTTCTACTTCCAAAACTTCAACAGCAAATTTTGCAAATAGTTCTGGAAAATCCTGATAAACATATTTAGCCCATGCTGGAAATAACACTGATAACCCCGCTCCATGAGCTACATTATCATACATACCGCTAAGTTCATGTTCTAATTTATGTACAGTAAAATACATTTTTGCACCTAATCCTGTTAATCCATTGTGCGAAAAACTGCTAGCTAGCATTAAAGTAGCTCTAGCATCATAATTATTTGGTTCATCAATAGCTATTTTGGCTTTTTGCATCACACTTTTAATGAGACCTGCACCAAGATTTTGAGGTAATGCAATACCCGTAGTGTCAGTTAAATAACGTTCCATCGTGTGCATCATAATATCGACAATACCGCATCCTGTTTGAAATTTACCAACAGAATAAGTTAACTCTGGGTTCATAACCGCAAATTTTGGTCTTATTAAATCGCTATTAAAACCTCTTTTCAAATTTAATTCAGGGTTACTTAAAACGCACGAATTGCTAAGTTCACTACCAGCAGCACTTATCGTCAAGATTACTCCTAAGGGAAGTGCTCCCTTCACTGTTTCCTTTTGAGTAGAATAGTCCCAAATATCTATACCGCTAAAGGCACTAACTGCTATACCTTTGGCAGAATCAATGACGGAACCGCCACCTACTGCTAAAATGAATGGTATTTTATTGCTTTTTACGATTTCTACTCCTTGTCTAACCAACGAGATTTTAGGATTAGGCTCTACTCCTCCTAATTCATAATACTCAATATTATGTTTATTAAAGGATGAAATAATCATATCATATAGTCCCGTTTTTTTAATGGAATTTTTTCCGTAATGAAATAAAACTTTGTTGATGCCTGCGCTTTTTAAGATTAAGCCAATTTCTTTTTCTCTATCTTTACCAAAATATATTTTTGTAGGACTAACGAAATCAAAATTTATCATAATACTACCTATTTTATTCTTCTTATAGATTTTATTTCAACAGGTGGAGTTGGAAAATCTGTTAATCCTCCACCAATATTAGTAGTTTCACTTTTACTTATAGCTAAAATTACTTGAATGCTTTCCGAATCAATAGCTTTTCCAAAAGCGGCGTATTGTCCATCTAAATGTGGCGTAGTTGCCGAACAGATGAAAAATTGTGATGAAGCACTATTCATATTAGATGTTCTGGCCATAGAAATAACCCCTAACTCATGCTTCAAATTATTTTCAACACCATTAGCGCTAAATTCACCTTTTATGGAATCAACCGTATCTTTTTCTTTCACGTAGTTGTTTTCAATATAATATCCACCTGCTTGAATCATAAAATTATCTATTACGCGGTGAAAGCATACACCATCGTAATACTTCTTCTCAACTAATTTAACAAAATTACTAACTGAAATTGGAGCTATTTCAGGATATAGTTCCAATGTAATTTTTGATTCATCTTTAAGAGTTATACATACAACTGGATTTTCTTTGAATTCCATCATATCTTCATTTTTATTTGCGCACCCCATAAGCATACATCCTCCTATTATAATTAAAAATATTTTGAAAAAATTAATTTTTTTCTTAATCATCAAAATCACCCATTGTTAAGTAGTCATTACCATTTGTTGTATATTTTACGACTTTTGCATATACTAAATTATCATCTTCAATACCATCAAGATGTAAGACATCGACAACTTCAGCGCACATTTCACATACCGAATTTTTAATTGTATATGCCATTCCAAATTCGTGTAAAGAAACATCTTTTAATTTATCAAATTTCGTGCTATGTGTTTCACCAATTTGTGCTGCTATATCCTTTTGTGCTTTACTTAAAACACTTACGCCAATCAAATCACCTTTAGAAATTGCTTGTCCTGTTTCACTTTGTGATCCTAGTAGTAATACAATATAATCATAACCAACTTGTGTGGCCCATGCAACAGTCATTGCGTAACGTTGGTTATTTTTTTCAAACGCTACAATACTAACATTATTATTAAATGGTCTAAAACTCATAATACTTCCCCTTTACTTTTTATTCATCATATTATAACACATTTATAGAACAAATATTTGAATTTTACATAAAAAACTCCCTTTTTTACCCTATTTTAAATTTAAAGTGGTCCTTTTTTTAGGACCACACTATATTTTGTTTATTAATGTTTTTTATTTAAAATGATTTTATGTTTTATATCCCAAAGTTTTTGTGATAGGTCAACATAATATCCATGAGGATTGTCAAATCTTTTTACTTCTTCCCACAAGCGATTGATTTGTCTTTTACAGTAGGCACGACTTTCTTCAATGGTAGGAATATTGTAAACTAGTTTACCATTTTTAAAAATAGGTACTTGCAACTCTTCCACATAATAATTTGTTAGAGTTTTACGTTTCCATGTGCATTCTGGATCAAAAATTTCATAGGTATCAATAGTTATTTCTTCATCGTATACGCATATTAAATCTGCCATTGCCATATCGGTAGTTTTATCATAAAATCTATACACTTTTTTGAAATGTGGATTAGTAATTTTGCCAGGATTTTCACTTATTTTCATTTTTGGTACAATTTTGCCATCTTCTTCTATCGCCGCAAGTTTATAAACGCCATCAAATACAGGGCTAGATTTAGATGTTATTAAACGCTCTCCAACTCCAAATGAGTCTATACAAGCTCCTTGGGATATCAACTCTGCTATCAAATGTTCATCTAAACTATTAGAAACACAAATCGTAACAAAATCTAACCCTGCTTTATCTAATAATTTTCTTGTTTCTTTTGATAAATAGGCAATATCGCCGGAATCAATTCTTACACCTGCTTTTTTTATACCTAGTGGCAGCAACTCTTCTTTTATAACTTTTATGGCATTAGGAACGCCACTTTTTAAAACATTATAAGTGTCAACTAACAAAACTACATTGTCAGGATATAATTTAACGTATGCTTTAAACGCTTCGTATTCGGTTGGAAAAGCTTGGACCCATGAGTGAGCCATAGTTCCCAACGCTTTTACACCAAACCATTCATCGCATGTTACGCATGATGTACCACTAGCACCTGCAATATATGCCGCTCTTGGGCCTAAGATTGCGGCTGAAGGGCCTTGAGCACGTCTAGCTCCAAATTCCATAACCGGTCTTGTACCTGCGGCTTTTACAATTCGTGCCGTTTTAGTAGCAATCAATGATTGATGATTAATTGTTAATAGTAAAAATGTTTCTAGTATTTGCGCTTCAATGATATTGGCTCTGACTGTTACAATTGGTTCATTAGGAAAAATTATATTGCCTTCTTCAAAAGCATAAATATCACCAGTAAAATGAAATTCTTTTAAATAATTAAGAAATCCTTCACTAAATGAATTAAGTCCTCGCAAATATTCAATGTCTTCATTTGAAAAGTGAAGATTTTCAATATATTCAATTAATTGTTTCAATCCTGCAAACACTGCAAAACCTGCATTATCCGGATTAGTACGATAGAACATATCAAAATAAACGATTTTATCTTGCATACCTAATTCATAGTAGCCATTTGCCATTGTTAATTCATAAAAATCACATAAAGTCGTGTAATTATTTAAATCTTTTAAGTATCTTTTTGTTGCCATTTTATTCTCCTATAACATCAACGTGTAAACTTTTTAAGATATCGAACGTTTCTTCATTTAGTTTTTCATCGAAAGAAGCGGTCGCATTTTTATCAACAACTATTCTAGCATTTGGCAAAGCCGATTTTACCATAACAGCATTACTTATCACACATATGTTGGAAACCAATCCACATATTTCTACTTCCTCATAAGCTTTATCTTTCAAATAGTTGGCTAGTTCAAGGGATGGAAAAGTATTTTTTAAAAAGACTTTATCAGCTTTATTTAAGTATTCTTTAACCTTCCCATATACTTCCCAACCAAATGTTCCTTCAATGCAGTGAGAAACAGGAAGTTTTTTTCCTTCTAAAGTATTCGTTAAATAATCGTTTTGATGTGTATCTAATGTAAAAATAACATGGTGATACGCTTTAATTTTCTCTACAATGTTATTTTCAATCTCTAATGCTTTAGAAAAACCTAAAGAACCAATAACAAAATCATTTTGATAATCAACAACAATTAATAGTTTCATAATTATTACCTCGATACTATTATACACTTTTTTCTTTATTTTGCAAAAAATAAGCCATTAAGATCTTAATGGCCTACAAAAATTACTATATAATTTAACAGTAACATCAACTGTATTATTACTTGAATAGTTATTTTACATCTTTTTAAAAGAAGTCGATTATTGAGATTTGGAGATGTTTGATAACAAAATAATAAGTTCTTTTTTATTTGAACAATATAATCATGATATAAATTATAACTACTAGGCATATTCCCTCCAATTGACAAATTTTTCACTTATTAGTATTATATCAGAAAATTTTGTCAATATAAAGCAAATGTCATTTTTTTTTGCTTTTATGAGGAATATTTCTTCAAATTTTGCTTTTTATATCCTTTTTATCAAGCGAATAATTCCTATTTTAGCAAAGATTTGTTCATGATGCTAACAACTTTTATGCTAATTCTAAATAAAAAGATTTTAGAAATTTCTTCATGATTTTAATTCGCTTTTTAGCAAGCTTTTTCCCAGTTTTTGTATGCATTAAACTAGGTAATTTAAGTAGTTTATCATAAAAATGGCTCAATGAAGTATTGGTGCTTTTATTAAAAGTTATTTTTTTATTTTCTTTGAGAAGATTTTTTTCTTCATAAAAAGGGCGCCCTTTACTTGTTCCATAAGCGATACATCTAATGATTCCTATTGAACCTAAAGCATCCAAACGATCAGCATCTCTTACAATTTGAGCATTTAAACTTCTTAAAGCGGGGTTATTTCCTTCTCGATATGATATCGTGTGAACAATATCAAGTATTTCAGTAATTTCATTTTGTTTAAAACCAACTTCACTTAAAACAGCAGTAATCTTTTCTGATTGCCATACTAAGTCTACAAAAAGTTTATGATCTGCTACATCATGAACAAGTGAAGCAGCCAAGATTATATCTTCGTTTATATTTTCGCTATGTTCTTCTTTTATTATTGTCATTGCATTATGCATAACGCGCATCGCATGGGAAATATCATGCCCTGTTACATCTTGTGCAAGTTCTTTTTCTACAAATTCTTCTAAAATTTTAACCTTGGTATTATCCATTTTATGCCTCCTAATGATTGATATAACATATCCTTTCTATAGCTACTAATTTCCATTTTTGATGTACAAATCTTAAAAAAGCTTGGTGATTTCCTGTAAAATGGTTCATGATTTTCTTTAGTACCAAGTCATCCATTTCTGCATTATCACTGGTCGATGGGATAAATAGTAATGTATCTTCTTTATCTAAATAAAAACATGCAATATACCTACCATCACGATGCACATAATATATGTAGGAATTATTCTCTATGTTTTGTTCCCATATTCCTCTTGTATTTTTAACACTTAAAAAAGCACTACTAGTTTTCAAGAATTGATTAAATCTATTTTTATTAATTAAAGCTATTAAGTCTTTTATTTTAGGACTATTCACAACCATTACAACACCCCCTAGTCACGTGTTATAATTCTATCATATTTTTAAAAGTATTGCTGTCAAAATGGTTATTTATCATAAGACAATTTTCGACATATTATTTAAATCTATAAGAAAAGTCAAATGATCTTAGCATTTGACTATTTTATTTTAATATGGCGAGATCTGCTAATTTATAATCCAAGACTTTAGATAATTCCGAAAGAGAAATTTCTATTTGTAATCCTATTTTACCACCACTAAAAATGATAGTTTCACACCCTGTAATAGAACTATCTATGTATGTTGAAAAAAATTTTTTCATTCCTAATGGGGAACACCCTCCATGAACATAACCAGTAAGTGGGTATAATTCACTTTGTTTAATCATGATGATACTCTTTTCTCCAACTACTTTTGCAGCTTTTTTTAAATCTAATTCTTCATAAACAGGGACTAAAAAAACATAATTGTGATTGGATGCCCCAACCGTCACTAAAGTTTTAAATACATTGATAGGATTTTTACCTAAAACACTTGCTACTTCCATTCCTGAAAGTGCTTTATCTGTGTCGTATTTATATACTGAATATTTTAGTTTTTTCTGTGACAAAAATCTTATGGCATTAGTTTTTTCATCAATTGATTTCATTTTTATTCATCTCATTATTTTCAATATCAAAATTTGTATTTTTCTTTAAAAAATATGTGATTATGTCTTTTCTTGTCACAATACCAATAAATTTATTTCGATCATCAACAACAGGAACGAAATTTTGTGTAGTTGCTTTAAGGATTAAATCATCTATGGCAGCATTAACATCAATTGGATTATTATCTCTTAAACGATTTATGTCCGATATTTTAATATCTTCGGACTTTTTTAAGCTGAAATCTTGATGATTCTTAATTTCAAATAGGATATCACCTTCTGAAAGCGTTCCAACATAATCTCCTTCATGGTTTATAATTGGTATCGATGTGTAGCGATGAAATTCCATTTTTTCCATTGCTTGTCTTATTGTATAATCATCGTATATATAAATGACTTGTTGTTTGGGTTTTAAAAAAAATAAAATATTCATTTTTTCCTCCTTTAAAAATTACTTAAGAATTTTTCTTATAATCCAAAATTGAAAACATTTTGGCATTTTGCTTAATAGCTTTAAATACTTATTACAGTTGAGACTATAAGCAAATTTAGGGTGCTTACACTCGAGGATATTGATTACTTTTTTGGCTATTTTTTTAGGTTCAACGTTAGCAGTTTCTACTTTATCGACTATGTTTTTAAACCTTTCAGCATTACAAGTATATAATTTCGTTTTATTACAAAACTCTTCTAAACTTTTTGTTGATGAAGCAAGCATATTGGTTTTGACAGCACCCGCTCTAATTACTGATACATCTATACCTAATAATTGTAATTCCATCCGCAAAGAAAAACAATACTTATCTAAGGCAGATTTTGTTATTCCATATATACCTGTAAATGGTAAGGGATCAGTCGTAGCTAGTTCACTCGTTATCGTAATGACTCTACTCCCTTTTTGTAAGAGTGGCATAAAAGTTTTGTTGATTAAATAGGCGCCAAAAAAATTTACTTTAAAGATTTTTTCTATTTTTGGATATTCGATTTCAACCAAGGAGTCCATTAAATATATTCCCGCAAAATGAATAATAGCATCTAATTTATTAGTTATGGAACAAATTTTGTCATATGCCTTTTTGACGCTTTCTTCATCAGTAACATCACATTCAAGATTTGTAACATTCAAATTTGTTTCTTGATAAATACTTTTATCGAGTGCAATTACGTAATATCCATTATTGTTAAGCGCATTTACAGTTTCCTTTCCCATTCCTCCTGAAGCTCCTGTGACGGCAACATATTTCATATAAAGCACCTCTTCTAGTAATATTATACATTATTGAATGATTTTTTTCAAGAATAATAATTGAAACAAAAAAACTTGTCTGATTATCTTGTGATATTTTCAAAGTAGTTATCTTTTGATATTTACAATTTTATACATTATTTCTCTATGTTATATAATCTTTCACATGGAGGTACTTTATATGAAGAAGGTAGAATTAACTAAATATGAAATTATAAAAAGATTTGTTAATAATAAGTGCACTAATTATAAAAACTTGGCACTTCAATTGAATTCATCTCTTAAAACCGCTTATAACCTTGTATCAAAATACAAGCTTAAAGGTAAAATTGCTTTCAGTCATGGAAATCATAATAGAAAACCTTCCAATACTAAATCAGAAGAGTTTTGTAATAATATTATTTCTATCTATGAAACTATGAATTGTGATATTAATTTTAAACACTTTTTAGTAATTTTAAAAAGAGATTACAATATTAAGGTATCTTACAACTTCTTATACACTCTCTTTATCAAACGTGCTTTTATTTCTCCTAAAGCTCATAAAGAAACTAAGAAGAAATATCGTCAAAAAATCAAATTCAAATTAGCTAATAAACTTTCTCTTTCAAAAAAAGAACAAATAATTGTTGTTGATCACTTGTTAGACTCTTTCGATGCTCATCCTAGAAAGGAAAGATCAAAATACTTTGGTGAACTTCTTCAAATGGATGCTTCTTTTCACTTATGGTTTGGTAATTTTAAATCTACACTTCACGCTGCTATTGATGATGCTACAGGTAAAATTGTTGGTGCTTTTTTTGACCTTCAAGAAACTCTTAATGGTTATTATCATATCACTAAGCAATTCCTTGAAAATTATGGTATTCCTGTTCAAATCTTAACTGATAATAGAACTATTTTCAATTATCAAAAATGTGGTAAATCTTCTGAAGAAAGAAACACTTTTACTCAATATGGGTTTATGTGCCATCGCTTAGGTTTTTCTTTATCTACTTCTTCTATACCTCAAGTAAAAGGCCGAATTGAACGCCTTTTCCAAACTCTACAGAGCCGTTTAGTCGTTGAACTCAGCCTTAATAACGTAACGTCCATTGAAGAAGCAAACATGTTCTTACCACAGTTCATTGAGCTCTTCAACAATGAGTTTTCGCTACCCTATAATGTTACCATAAATGCCTTTGAATGTCTACAAGAAAGCCAAAATATCAACGAATTTTTATGTTCGTGTACACTAGATTGTGTACACGAACACTGACGGTTTGTCAATCATCGTATGGGTTTTGAGAAAGGACTCTC
>URLJ01000021.1 GCA_900548675.1 uncultured Mollicutes bacterium | reverse complement strand
GAGAGTCCTTTCTCAAAACCCATACGATGATTGACAAACCGTCAGTGTTCGTGTACACAATCTAGTGTACACGAACACTTGGTTTTTTTCATGTTTAGTGTTTTTTTTGACATTTTACGGGTAATATGATATAATATATGCATATTATAAAGAAAAGGTGGTGTTGTTACCTTGAGTCCGCTCAGGTATTTTCATTCAGCATTTACAATGACTGAAAAAGGAGCAGGATCACTCCTTAAACTAGCTGCTGCAGCTGGTATGGATCCAAAATTTCTCATTTTGTTATCACTTGCAATCGTTGCTTTGCTTTTTATGTCCGCATTTTTCTCGGCATCTGAAACAGCGTTTTCAACTGTTAATATAATGAGACTTAAAAACTACGTAGAAGAAAAAAGAAGAGGTGCTAAAAAAGCGCTTTGGATAGCAGAACATTATGATAGAACGCTATCAACTATTTTAGTAGGAAACAATTTTGTTAACATAGCTGCGACAACAATCGCTGCAATAGTTTTCTCAAATTTAATAACTAACCCAACAATTTCGAACATCATAAACACATTTGGAATGACATTCATAGTTTTAATTTTTGGTGAAATAATGCCGAAAAGTGTAGCTAAAGAAAATGCCGAAAAATTCGCTTTAATTTTTAGTAACCCTTTATATATATTGATTAAAGTCTTGTATCCATTTGTTATTATTTTTATCGGTATTAAAAAGCTTTTCTATCACCATAAAAAAGATGATGTTCAACCAACCGTTACTGAATCAGAACTTGAATCAATAATAGACACGATGGAAGAAGAGGGAGTCCTCGATAGTGATGACGCTGATTTAATTCAAAGTGTTTTAGATATTGGTGAAAGAACTATCTATGATATTATGATTCCACGAGTTGATGTCGTAGCAGTAAGCGATGATATGGAAGTTGAGGAAATTAAAAATTTATTTTTTGAATACCAATATTCTAGATTACCAGTTTATAAAGAAGACAAAGACCATATAATTGGGATATTGAGCGAGAGAGATTTCTTCACAGCTTTGTTGAAAAATGAAAAAATAGATTTATATAAACTAGTTAGTTCTCCACTATTTGTGTCAAAGACAATGAAAGTCGATGATTTAATCCGTAAAATGCAATTAGAAAAAAAGCATTTAGCGATAGTGTCAGATGAATATGGTGGAACAAGTGGTATTGTTACAATGGAAGATGCACTAGAAGAATTAGTTGGTGAGATTTATGACGAACATGACGAAAGTGTGCTGGATACTTCCATCATCAAATTAGATGAAAATGAATACAGCGTTTCGGCTGAAGTTCCACTAGATGAATTATTTGAAACTTTAGAGTTAGGAAAAACTCCTGACTCAGGTTATAGTAGCGTTGGGGGCTTTGTTTATAGTTTAGCTGAAGAAGTTCCTTTAGAAAATGAAACCTATGAATATAATACATTTGTCTATAGAGCATCTAATGATGATCTTATGGATGAAGTAAACATAACATTGAAGTTTACAATTTTGGAAGTTGTTGAGCGACGTATCACGAGAGTAAAACTTGATGTCGTTGAAGAAACTAAGAAGAAAAAACCTGATGAAAATGTAAAAGATGAATCTGCCGAAAATGAAAAGTAACCTTTATGGTTACTTTTTTTATTGCTTATAAGCATATTGTTTGATACATAATACTATACAACATATAGTATTATGCGTGAGGAGGTAAATGAACTATGGATATTCAATTAAAACGAGGCCTATTAGATGTCTGTGTTTGTAATAGCGTTATTCGCAACTTGTATAGTTTTAGCTATCGGTGGATTAGGCAGTATTGGTTTATCAATTTTCCATAAATAAAAAAGAAGTAGGAAGAGCCTACTTCTTTTAATTTTTAATAGGAAATTTTTATTAATTAAAAATTATTGATTGTTTGTTAGATTTTTAAATAACTCAGCGTATTCCTGATCGTTAATAATCGTAATGCCATATGGCGAATCGCTTGGTTTAATCAATTTCATTTCACATTCATTAATATACATAGCAATTTTTTTTGGAGCAGGAGTAAAAATTACAATCTTTTGAAGACTTTCATCGCTATTTAAAAACTTTGGTACTTGCGTTAAATAGCGTTTATATGGATGAATCTTACCAGGTGTGTTTCCTGCACCATATCTTAATTCCCAAGTGGTTTTACTATTTAAGATGATTTCGCTATGATCAGGTATACTAATAAACAAAACAGCGTATGTATTAGAACCTAAAGTTAGAGCAAATTGATAAGGTTTCTTTTGAACTTTTTCAAGTTTGCAGGGAATGTGATTGCTTTCAATGTGCTTTTTAAAGCCATCAATTCCGCCTTTTACATTATTAGTATTGATAATAATGACTAGTAAGAAAATTACCAAAATAGCAATTACGATAACTAAAAATATCATTTTAACCTCATTTTTCGTCTTTTAAAAATAAAAATAATTGTTTATGTAAAATTATCGATATAACCATTGAAACAATTGTTGAAGATAAATTGTACATTAAATTATATGCGACAAAAGAATAGAACCAAATGTGTCCTGCATATTCTGCTGGTACTGTGTCTGCGAAGAATAGTACTCCTGAAAAACCATGGAACAAGTATCTAACTGTTCCTGCTAACAAAATTGCTAGAGTAAAAATACCGATGTTATTACGATATTTTTTAAAGAATCCACAGATACCATAAGCTCCAAACGCTGCAAGATAGTCAAAGAATAAAGAACCCCAATGAAGGCCGTACCCATCTATTAGGAAATTAATAAAACCAAAAATAATCCCAGCTGGTATACTATATTTGGCTCCGCGTCTGAATCCAATGGCGACGATCGCTACCATGGCGATTGAAAATGAACCACCATTAGGCATTCTGACAAAATTAAAAAACGTTTTTGAAAGTAATTCCAATACAACAGCAAGTGCAATTAAAATGGCAGTCTCTGCTATTGGAAGTATTTTATTTTTCATAAATCCTCCTTTTAGCAATCAACTGAAAAACTATAGCATCCCTACGCTGGCATTATCCAGATCAGGTTATGGGTCGTTACAAAGTAACCTCTCAGCTATAAAGCTCCCCGTTAATTGTTTATTATGTGTAAATTATACTAAAATTAAACTTTTATTGCAAGAAAAAAGTAAATAATAAATTACGCACAATTGTTAAAAAATGTGAATATAATGTATTGATGGGGGTAAGAATGAATATAATCATTGGAAGGCCGTCATCTGAAATGAATGATTTTATGGAAAAAGTTCAAGAACCAAAAATGTTAGTCAAGGATATTTGTAAAATAAAATTTTTAAAAGATCCTATAACAATATTTATACCTTTCAGCAATTATCAAAAGAATGGTTTTATCGAAAACACTGGTCTTTTTTTAGAAGAAGCACTTTTAATGCTAAAGGTGAGAGAAGTTATTTATCTAAAAAATGATAATGCTGCATCATTAGAAGAACTTTGTCATAAATATCATGTTAAGATGAGTCAGAGCTTGTAAAACAAGACCGGCCTTCTTCCCATCCAGAAAGAAGGGAAATTATTAGTTTCGACATTATAACAGCTCTTATCACACCTTTTAAAAAGAATGGTGAAATTGACTATCAAAAGATAGATGTACTTGTTAAAACACAAATTGAAAACCATGCGAAAGGAATCGTTTTGGCTGGTACAACAGGAGAAGGAAATCTCCTTGAACTAAAAGAAAAACTAGAATTATTTCAATATGTTTCTTCTAAATATTATCCTGAACTACTCATAATTTTAAATGTTGGTACAGCATCGACAATAGAAACTATAAATTTAATTAAAAAAATAGAAATGTCTCAAATACAATGTGATGCGTACATGGTAGTTATACCATATTATGTTTTGGCATCTTTCAATGGAATTGAAAAACATTATTTGAAAATATCTGAAGTATCTTCAAAACCTATTATCATTTATGATATTCCTAAAAGAACAGGGGTAAAGTTAAAAAAAGAAGAATTATTAAAACTTTTGAAGATTGAAAAAGTAATAGGGATCAAAGAAGCAAGTGATGATTTAGAATTAATTAAATATCTTATCGATGAATCTAATAAGAATGTTTACATCGGCCGCGATGAAGATTACTTTTGGGGTTTCAAACATGGTGCTGATGGAATAATAAGTGTTATGAGTAATGAAAACATTACCTTATTAAATAGCCCTAACGACCATTGTGAAGAAATAGATGCAATTATTAAATATCTAAAGAAATATCCTAACCCTTATGGAATAAAAAAACATATGAATGAAAATAATTTCAAAGTAGGTATGCCAAGACCACCGTTAGATGAAGCATAGAGGAGTTGCGTATGCAATTCCTTTTTTTTGCAAAAAAAAGCTTAATGTGATATAATGTACGAAAGTATAAGGAGGATTCTATGAAATATTTATACATTATTTTACCGATAGCTTACGTTTTATTCGCAGGATATTTAGTATTTTCAGAATTCAGGGGATTAAAAAATAAAACTCCTAAAAATGATGTTTTAGTAGACATCGTTATTGCACTCGTTTTAATGTTAATATCAATTTATCAAATTTATAAATTAAAATGCAATTTAACACAATATTTAACATATTTATATTTACTTGTTTTAATACTTGGGTATGCATACGCCGTAATAGCCCAAATTCATGCCAATGCGGTAAAAAGTAATAAAAATAAACAACAAAATTTACCAAATGACGCTTCAAGTATAGAAAACAAAGAGATTGAAAATATAGATAATAATAAAAATAATAACAATCAAAGTATAGAAAATTAGAATTTTAATAATTGAGGAAATAATATGAGCTTAAATGATGATTTAAAGCAAAGAGCCAAGTTTATCCGCAATTTCTCCATTATAGCCCATATTGATCATGGAAAAAGTACTATTGCTGACCGCATATTAGAACTAACTGGTGCTGTTGACGTAAGGGAAATGAAAGAACAACTTCTTGACTCAATGGATTTAGAACGTGAACGTGGCATAACTATAAAACTAAATGCAGTAGAATTGCCATACCATGCCGATAACGGAAATGATTATATTTTTCATCTTATAGACACTCCAGGGCATGTTGACTTTACGTATGAAGTTTCTAGAAGTTTGGCCGCTTGTGAGGGGGCAGTTCTAGTCGTAGATGCTTCCCAAGGTATAGAGGCACAAACTCTTGCGAACGTTTATCTTGCTGTTGACAATAATTTGGAAATTATACCTGTGATAAATAAAATTGATTTACCAGCTGCAGATCCTGAAAAAGTAAAAAAAGAAATTGAAGATGTCATAGGACTAGATGCATCAGACGCAGTTTTAGCTTCTGCTAAGGAAGGCGTTGGAATTAAAGAATTATTAGAACAAATAGTAGAAAAGGTTCCTTCACCAAAAGGTGATCCTGCTGCTCCCCTCCAAGCTTTAATTTTTGATTCTTATTATGATGCTTATCGTGGTGTCGTTCCAAGTGTTAGAATAGTAAATGGTACAGTTAAAAAAGGCGATCATATAAGAATGATGGCTACAGGGGCAGTTTATGAAGTGACTGAGGTTGGTGTCAATACGCCGAAGGAACGAAAAAGAGATTATTTAACCGTTGGCGATGTTGGATGGATCGCCGCATCTATTAAAGACGTTTTAACTGTTCATGTAGGTGATACGATAACAATCGAAGAAAATCAAACTCCTATACCACTTCCTGGATATCGAAGACTTAATTCGATGGTCTTTTGTGGAATTTATCCAATAGAAGCTAATAAATACGATGAACTGAAAGAAGCACTAGAAAAACTCAAACTTAACGATGCTTCACTTACATATGAACCAGAAACATCTCAAGCCTTGGGCCATGGATTTAGATGTGGTTTTTTAGGCCTCCTTCATATGGATGTTATTGAAGAAAGAATCGAGCGAGAGTACAAAATAGAAATTATAGCGACAGCTCCAAGCGTAGATTATCATGTATATTTGACTAATGGTTCAATGATAGCAGTTGATAATCCGTCGCTTTTACCTGATTTAACACTCATTAAAAGAATCGAAGAACCATATGTGAATGCTACAATAATGGTTCCGAATGAATATGTTGGACCTATAATGGAGTTATGTCAACAAAAAAGAGGAACATTCATAGATATGAAATATATTGACCAAACGAGAGTGTCACTTCATTATGATATTCCTCTTGCAGAAATAGTTTATGACTTTTTCGATCGTTTAAAATCAACTACTAGAGGATATGCATCTTTTGATTATGAACTTGCCGATTATAAGGAGTCTAATCTTGTAAAACTTGATATCCTTTTAAACGGAGAAAGAGTAGATTCATTAAGTGTAATAATACATAAAGACTTTGCTTATGCTAAAGGACGAGCTTTAGTTCAAAAATTACGTAAGCTAATTCCTCGTCAAATGTTTGAAGTTCCTGTTCAAGCAGCCATTTCTAACAAAATCATAGCTCGAGAAAACATAGCAGCTTTAAGAAAAGACGTCCTAGCTAAGTGTTATGGTGGAGACGTTTCAAGAAAGAAAAAATTGCTTGAAAAGCAAAAAGAAGGTAAAAAACGAATGAAACAAGTTGGTAGTGTCGAGATTCCTCAAAGTGCTTTTCTTGCGATATTGGAGCTCGACGACTAATGTTTGGGTTATATGTTCACATACCATTTTGTAATAAAATTTGTAATTATTGTGATTTTTACAAAATGAAAGTGTCTGACGAATTTCAAACAAGAGTTATTGAAAAACTCTTAAAAGAATTTGACCTCAACAAGAAAATTAATGACCATATAGACACGGTTTATATAGGTGGCGGAACGCCTTCATGCATATCTTATGTCAATTTAGAAAAAATACTTAAAAGAATAAAAGAATTTATTATAAAAAATAATAAGTCATATTATTTAATGGAATATACAATTGAGTTGAACCCTGAAGATATAAATGAAAGACTTTTGGACCTTTTAAAGAAATATGAAATCTCGCGGGTTAGTATCGGTGTTCAGTCATTTAATCCTTTAATACAGCGTGTTATTGGTAGATATACTGACTACGAGCAATTTAAGAAAAAAATTGCTTTACTTAAAACCTTCAATTTTACAAACTACAATCTTGATTTCATGTACGGCATTATGCCGAAGGAAAATTATGACGAATTAGCTCTAAAACAAGATTTAGAAAAATTTATTAACTTAAACCCAACACATATTTCTTGTTATTCATTAATTTTGGAGACTAAAACCATTCTAGGTGAAAAAGCAAGAAAAGGATTTTTTAAAAAAGCCGATGATGATTTTGAAGCTAGTTGCTACTACAAAATTAGGGACATTTTATCAAAAAATAATTTTATTCAATATGAAACAAGTAATTTTTCTATTGATGGTTATCAGTCTATTCATAATCAAATATATTGGAATAATGATCACTATTTAGGCATAGGTCCTAGTAGTGCTAGTTACATCGGAAATAAACGATATCAAGTATGTAGTAACATTAATAAGTATATTGATAGTATTGATAAAAATATGATTCTTATCACTAATGTTGAAGATTTAACTATAAAAGATATGATGGAATATGAAGTAATTTTAGGTTTAAGAAAAGTTTCTGGAATAAATGAACAAGAATTTCAAAAAAAATTTAATCAAGATTTATTAACTTCTTTTCCAAAAATAAATGAAATGCTAAAAAAGAAGTACCTTTTAAAAAAAGGTTTGAATATTTTTTTAAATCCTACATATTATTACGTCCAAAATTATATTATTAGTGAGATAATATAATTTTGAAGGTGATATTCCTGAGCAATATAATTAACCAATTTAAATATTATTTTAAAAAGAATCCATTGTTCACTAAAGCACGACTTACCGTTTTTATCGTTTACATAATAGGTATGATTGCAGCGATGTATTTGTTTAATAACCAGACAAAATTAGATTTAAGCAGTATAACAAATAATGATTTAAGCCGTGTAAGCTTTTTTATGAGAGTTTTCTTTATCCAAGTAGGGCCGGTGATGTTTCTGTGGATTCTAGGTTTTATACCTTGTGGCGCCCTTTTAAGCCTGATAATCGTTTTTTTGAAAGGGTATATTAATGGCACGATTTTAAAAATAGCCTTTAAAAATAATTTACTATTCCGTAGTGTTAAGCTTTTTAAGTACATTCTGTGTGATTATTTGATAATTGTGCCACTAATAATCGTTTTATCAGCTTTCTTATTTAAAGTAAGAAATTATAAAAAAAATGTTTTTGAATCATTTTTATATTCTTATATAAAAGTCTTGTTACTAGCTATTTTAATGGTATCTATATATAGTGTAATAGTAACATTAATATGGAGATAAAGATGCAAAATTTAGTAATAGAATACCGGTATTATTTACAAAGTGAAAAAATGATGAGTGCTAATACGGTTGCTGCATATGTAAAAGATATTGAACATTATGTAGATTTTTTACAGAAAAAATGCATGATAACTGATGCAAGTGATATTACTAGCGATGAAATAAATCGTTTTTTGCTCTTTCTTAAAAAGAGTAAATATACATCAACTAGTATGAGTCGTTATTTAAGCAGTATAAAGTCTTTTCATAAGTTCTTATTTTTAGAAAGATATACAAAAGAAAATGTAGCACTAAACATAAATTCACCTAAATTAGATAAGAAATTACCTGCTGTTTTGACAGTAGACGAAGTGGTTAAACTTTTATCAAGTGTTAATGAAGATACACCTTTAAACATCAGAACACGAGCTATGCTAGAGCTAGTTTATGCCTGCGGTTTACGAGTTAGCGAATTGATAAATCTCCAAATTAGTAATTTACACTTGAGCGATAAACTTATCCAAATTAGAGGAAAAGGAAATAAAGAACGAATCGTTCCTATTAATGACTACGCAAGCAGAGTTTTGCGTAACTACTTAATTAATGCCAGACCCTTATTAAACAAACCTGGTAAAGACACAGGTTTTGTGTTTTTAAACAAAATTGGTGATCCAATGACGAGAGTAGGCTTTTTTAAAATATTAAAAAATCTCGCTGCCGAATGTGGAATTACAAAAGATGTCTCTCCTCACACGTTAAGACACTCTTTTGCAACACATTTATTAGAAGCAGGGGTTGACTTACGGCTTATTCAAGAAATGCTTGGGCACGAAGATATTTCGACAACTCAAATTTATACACATTTATCAATGAAAAAAATGAAAGAAGTATATAAAAATGCTCACCCAAGGGAGAAATAAAATGAATAATGAAAATATTAAAATAGAAAACGAAAACAAAAAACATTTATTTAAACGTATTTTTGTAATTGTAACTGATTCTTTAGGCGTTGGCGCTTTGCCTGATGCTCTAAAATATGGCGACCAAGGCTCTAATACTTTAGAGCACATTGCAAACACCGTTCCTTCTTTTAAGGCACCTTTTTTAGAAGAACTAGGAATGGGCTCACTAATTAATAGTGAGCGACTAAAACCTGTTGCTTTTCCAAAAGCATTTGTTACGAAACTACAAGAAGTAAGTGTAGGAAAAGATACACTTACAGGGCATTTTGAACTTATGGGTTTAAAAGTTACAAAAGCTTTTCCATCTTTTACTGATACAGGCTTTCCAAAAGAACTTATTGAAAAATTGGAAAAATATTCTAATCGACCTGTTATAGGGAATGTTGCAGCTAGTGGAACGGAAATTATGAAAGAACTTGGTGAAGAGCAAATTAGAACAGGCGCTTTAATTGTTTATACATCTGCCGATTCCGTATTACAAATTGCAGCTAACGAAGAAGTCGTGCCGCTAGAGGAATTGTACAAAATTTGCGAATATGCCCGCAAAATCACTATTGAAAATCCCAAATGGATGGTTGGCCGCATTATTGCTCGCCCTTTTGTTGGCAAAACTGCTGATACTTTCACAAGAACAACTAATAGACATGACTATGCAATAAAACCTTTTTCTAAAACGATGCTAGATGTTTTAGCTGAAAACAAATATGATGTTATTGCGATAGGAAAAATTAATGATATTTTCGATGGCGAAGGCGTTACAAGCGCATTCAGAACGAAAAATAACAAGGAAGGTATGCTAATTGCCACTGAAATGCTCAATAAAGACTTTACGGGATTATGCTTTACAAATCTGGTAGATTTTGATGCATTATATGGTCATCGTCGCGATCCATATGGATATGCAAAAGCAATAATGGATTTTGATAAAGATTTAAAAGAGTTTTGTTCAAAAATGCAAGATACAGATTTAGTGATGGTAGTTGCCGATCATGGTAACGACCCTACACACACGGGAACAGATCATACTCGTGAGTACGTACCTTTAATATGTTACCATAACGCTATAAAAGGAGCTACTGCACCTGCATTTGTTAGTCATGCTTGTGTTGCTCAAACAATAGCTGAAAACTTTAAATTACAAGCTCCAGACCCTAATCTAGGGGTAAGTTTAATGAAATATATTAAAAGCGAGGAAAAATAATGGCTTATACTATCAAAACTTTAAAATTTGATGATACAGTTGATTTATATGTTTATATGTGGGAACCAAAAAATAAAGAAAAAGCGAAAGCAGTTATTCAAATTTCGCATGGTATGGCTGAACACATGGAAAGATATAATGAATTAGCTGAATTTTTCACAAATAATGACTATATAGTCGTTGGTGCAGATCATTATGCACATGGTAGAACTGCAAAATTACCTGAAAATGTTGGTGTAGTTAAAGAGTATGACTTTATGGATGCTATTGTAAAAGATATCAAATATGTTTATGATGAAATTACAAGCACCTTAAAGATGCCCCATTACCTATATTCTCACAGTATGGGTTCGATGGCTACACAAAGATACATTGAACTATACCCTGATGATTTTGAAAAAGTTGTAATGTCAGGTACTGACGCCCCAAATTGTAAATATGCTTTTGCGAAATTATTAACTCATTCTAAGAAAGGTGAAGTAAAGTATTCGAAATTCATCAGCAAGATGGGAACAGGCTCATTCAATAAAAAATTTAAAGAAGAGCATCCAAAGTATGGGTGGTTAACTCATGATAAGGATGTTATATCAAAATATGAAAACGATCCATTCTGTGATAGAGATTTTCCTGTAAATTATTATAACTCTATTTCAAAAATGCTGTTAGTTTCCAAAAAGAAAGCCGAAAGAAATAAAATAAACAAAAAGATTAAAATTCTCTTAGTTGCTGGTTTAGAAGACCCTGTGGGTAGATTTGGTAAGGGTCCTAAAAAACTTTATAATGATTTCACAAAATTAGGAATAAAAGCAAAATTAATTTTATATCCTGAAGTAAGACATGAGTGTCATAATGAGTCGAGTGTGAAAAATAAATTATATAAAGATGTGTTAGAGTTTTACAGTAAATAAAAAAATACACCAAGCTAGATTTATAGCTTGGTGTTTTATTTTTAACTAAATATTGTAAGATAAAAGTTTTATAAGGCGTCTTGGAAAACGATGAAAGGTAAATATTCGTGTTTTAAAAACTCAAACGCCCACAGAAGGGCTTCATAAAGTAAAAAAAGCTAAAAACATGGCAAAAATGCGTTTTTAACGAAAACGTATATTTATTTGAATGAAAGATAAAAACGCGAAAAATGCAAAATTTTGGCACTATAATTAAGAATTAATTTAAAGCAATTAAATAAAAAATATGCTTGTGTAAGAGAATAAAAATTAATTTTAAAAATATAAAGGTTGTTTTAAATATAGCTATAAAAAGTGTATTTACTTATAGTTATCAACAATCACTAATTTAATATATTTATTGGCTTATTGCCTTTGTTTTTTGCAAGTTAACATAATATATATTATAGGAAGTAAAAACAAATAATATAAAACACATTTTTTAACTTTAAAGAAATACTTTCTCACATTTTTATACATTTATTTTCATAATTCGACATCTTTTTCTATTTTAAACTATATCATTTTTTTATTTTTGATATAGTTTATTTTCTTTTAGAAAAACAAAAAGTGGTAAATTCATCCTATACTTATCAACATTTCCACATTGCTGCCCTTTTTCGTCTTCAATGCGTTTTTCTTCTTCATTTGAATAATTACTAGTGTTTTTAAAAAATGTGAATTTAGGCTATTTTTAAGCCTTTTTTAAGAACACTAAATTACAAAAAAACACATTAGATTAATCAATGCAAAATATTGATTGTCATCTAATGTGTTGTTATTATCCCTCTTTTGAGAGGTTGAAATTTATTTATGTTAATAATTGTATTACATTTTTTCTAGGAACTGTTTTAAAAGTGATCTACTAACTTTATTTTTAATTTTTCTGCAAATTTGTAAGCTTCTTTTGTTGATTCATCGCATAGAAATAGTGGTTGGTGACAGTCATCGTTAACCATTACTTTTAAATCATGTTCTTTTTGAAATTCTGCCACTAAACGCCAAAATTCTATACGTGGGTATAAATACACTTCTTCTCCAATTTCATTTTTAAAAGTTATACCTCTTCTAATACCATTGGCATTAATTTCGAGGATACAATTTTTCTCATATGCTTTTGCTATTATTTCCTTGCTTATTTTTTCTGTTAGTTCATTCCACTTTTTATAAGAAAACATAAAAATGTCAGGATGAGCTAATATTTTGAAATAACCTGTATCTAACCCTTTTAGCACGCGACGTTTATATTCTATTATGTCTTCATCTTTAGCGTTACCATAAATGTCCTTAAAGTTACCATTCTCATCTTGAATGTTATGTTGACCAAGAATAAGAAAATTCATATCTTTTAAATAATATGGGTAAACCTCAAGCATTTCGTCGTAATATTCGATTTCTACGCCGCTCAAAACATTTATAGTTGTATATTCATGTTTCGCCTTTTCTAGGAGGGGCTTGTAAAGCTCTTCATATTGTTCAAAAGACATTCTTCTCGAGGAAAATTGTTTCTTTAATTCCTCTGTCAGCGGTCCATGATCAGTTATCGCGATTGTCTCGTATCCTAATGTGATAGCGCGTTTTATGTAATCTTCTGGAGTCCCTAGAGCATGTTTACAAAGATAAATGTGTGTATGGTGGTTGTGATTTATTTTCATTAGAAACCTCTTTAATCAACGATATTATCTATAAATTCTTTTCTCGTATTTGTTTTAATCCATCTAGCACTACGTCCTTTTGATAAAGGTCTTATGTAGTCATCATCTTTTAATTTGTTTAAAACGCGGTTAATAGTTGCTTCGCTAACATAAGGGTGGACCGCTCTAATGTCGTCTTTTGTGAAAATACTTGGAAGTTTTCTTATAGTGTTTTCGACATTATCGCTCTTATTGAATTTTTCTTCATAAAAATACTCTTTAGTAATCTGATCTAATTTTTTGTAACCTTCTTCAATTATTTTAAATGTTAATCGAGTTAAACCAAATAATTGAATGTATCCTTCGTGATAATTAATGCTGGCGTTTATTCTTTCTTGATTAAATTCTTTTTCATAGTCGTGAAATATTTCAAAAAAACTAACGTATAAAAAACAGTCGACATCGGAACGTAATATCATATAATATAGAGCTAGTAACGATATAAGCTTATTTCCAGCTGTAAAAACGTTCAAATTTGTAATTTCAACATAATTCATGAGGGATAAAAAAATATGTTCATATTTGTTTTTCTCAAAATATAGGTTGTATTCATCGATTGTTGCATCAAATAAATGTCTTAAACTTCTACTTGCAATTTGTTTTTTTCTATCACCTTTAATAACATCGGGTTTGAAAGCAGCGTAGTTTTTTCCATAAATTGTATTGATCATAGATAGAAGGTCGCTCGAATTAAATGAATAAAGTTTTGCAGATTTTCGTATGGTAAATAATACATCTTTTAACTTACTAACAACCTGCTCATCCTTTGTGCGTGGTGTTGAGTTTTTGGTAATTAATAGGCGCATTCTAGTATCTGTTATATCAATTCCCATGATTAATGCTAAAAAATAGGTATCTCTCTCTAATGTTTGTCCCAAAATAACATCGTAGTTATTTGAAAGTTTTTCTTTATATATTTTATTACATCCTAAATATTTATATGTATTTAGCATATCCATTAGGATGTCCGTAGGCAAAATGTATTGATTAAGATTACTGAAATTACTCATGTTCCACCTCTTCGATATTTATAATAATTATAGCAAATTACTTAAAAATAAGCAAAAAAAGCACTCATTTATGCTATCTTTGAGTGCTTTTAATTTCATCAATAATATCTTCAGTTTCTCTTTTGGAATACTCGCATCCACAATAATGTTGGCGATATAAGTCAAAATATTTTGATAATATAATTGATTTTTTATATCCTTCATTTTTCTTGAAATTAGTGTAAATGAAAGGAATTTGATACTTTTTAGATAGAGTAAAGCCTATTTCATTCAACCAATCACTATTTTTATAGGGGCTAACAGATAGTGTTGTGGTAAAGGCATCGTAATGATGCTCTTTAGCATATTTAGCTGTTTTTTCTAAACGAAAATAATAGCACAAATAACATCTTTTTGAACGCTCCTTTAAATTTTCATAACCTTTAACGGTTTGATAGTATTCAGTAGGCTCATATTTGTCAACGATTAGATTAATTGGTGAACTAGGATAATTTATTTCGAAATCGCTTAGATTTATGTTTTTTTTGTTGAAATAACCTAAAACCTTTTCCTGATTTTTTAAGCGTTTCATAAATTCTTCTTCTGTATCGATATTGGAATTGCTGTAGAATACATCAATTTCAAAACCTTCTAACAAATAATTAATACAATAACTACTACAAGGTCCGCAACAACTGTGGAGTAAAACCCTTCTCTTAGCGTTTGAATTTTTATTTTCAGTGAGATATGTGTCTAAATCGCTCTTAGAAAGGATGTTTTCAATATTAATATTTTTTTTCATAATATTTCTTCCTAGTAAATAAAAATGGTAAAAAGCCTATTACTGAAAAAATTGTTAAACTATAACGGATCATTCCTAAAATATTGTTATCCCAAGATATTGAATTAAAAATTACTTTTAGATTTTCCTTCATCACAAGTAGTAAACAGACGCTAATGAGTAAACGTAATCCTTTTTTATATAAGGATACGTCGGTTGTGAAATTGATAAATTTCTTTTCAATTATTGTTCCTAAAAAGAATCCAATAAATAGCCCATAAGTTTTGAAAAAATCAGCTGCTTTAGGACTTTTATAAAAAACAAATAAGAATGGTAGAAATATAACAGCTGTAGTCGCATAAAGATAATAAATATTAATATTTTTCTTTTCGAATAGTTTTATTAAATAGTATGAAGCAATGGCTATCAACACACCTAAGGTAAGTCCTACAACAACATCACTTGGAAAGTGCACGCCTAAGTATAAACGTGACACTGGGATTAAAATCATCATAAAGATGGAGATGATAAGTATCCATTTTTTTCTAAAATAAAAGTTCAATGATGTAAAAAGACTTCCTGTATTTTGACTATGTCCACTTGGAAAAGATGGTCCTGTGGCTCCATCATCAAGATGATTTATAATTGATGATAATTTGCCTTTTCTATTACCATTTAGCTTTCTAAGTTCTTCTTTTCCGTTTGCGCCTTCAAAAGGTCTAGTGGCGTTCGCAAAGTTTTTTATAACTCCATTGGTTAACATAGCGAAAATGCTTGCGAAGGCTATTTTTTCAGCTTTTTCTTTATCATAACAATAATATAAAATAAGAATTATTAAAAGAGTAAATTCTCCTCCGCCCAAAAGTGATATCGTCCAAAATAGTATCGTAAGAATATTTGAGCTATATTTGTTTAAAAACTCCAAAATATCCCATTCTACGTTAAATCTATACATGTTTTACTCCTAATATTTACGACAATTTTTTATTTCATTTTTAACAGATTTTAGTACTTTATCATGTTTGGATAATTCAATTAAGACTTTTACTTCATGTGGTGTTAAAGATCTAATTTCGCCTTCTTTTAAGCCTTCAATGGTTATATTACCAAATCTAATTCTATTCATACGCTTTACAGGATGGTTGATAGCAGCGAACATCTCTTTTACTTGATGGTACTTCCCTTCTGTTATAATAATGCGTACGAGTGATGATTTATTTTTATAATCGACGGATTCAATTAGGGTTAAAGCAGGTAAATATTTTTGGCCTTTAATGGTTAGACCTTTTTCAAAAGGTATTAGTTCTTCTTTTTTTATTACCCCTTCAACTCTTACTAAATATTCTTTTTGAATACCGCTTTTTGGTCCTACTAAGGCATTCATAAATTCGCCATCATTAGTAATTAAAATGATGCCTTTAGTGTCATAATCAAGTCTTCCTACTGGGAATAGCCGTTCAGTTTTTAGTTTATCAGGAATAATGTCGATAATTGTTTTGCGACCTTTATCATCGCTAACACTAGAAATGACGCTTCGTGGTTTATTCATACAGTAGTATTTTTTTAATTCCTTATTAATTACAACATTATCCACTTTTATTTCGGCTTTTGGCGATACAATATATCCCATTTCAGTTATTATAACATTATCTACTTTTACACGGCCATCGCGAATCAACTCTTCAGCTTTTCTTCGTGAAGCCACACCTGCTGCAACAAGTCGTTTTTGTAGTCTTTCGCCATTTTTTATTTCTCTTTGCATTGCTTCATTGTTCATACTAGTTCTCTTTTCTTATTAATTATTACTACAAATATTATAAATTAATTTATAAAAAAAAACAGCATTTTTACTTTTTAAAAAATAAATACCCAAGAATTATTGCAGTTGTAAAAGTTATTAAATCTGTCAATAATCCAACTTTTAAGGCGTATTTGGTATTTTTTATTTTTATAAAGCCAAAATACACAGTGAGTACATAAATAGTAGTGTCACTACATCCTTGAATTAATGTCGCAATATTTCCAGTTTGTGAATCGGCACCATATTTCTGATAAATTGTATTCATCATAAGTAATGAAGAGTTAGCCGATATTGGTCTTAAAAGGGCTTGAATGAATATTTCGATAGGAATTTTTTTGAAGTGTATAATTTTTGCTATTAATTCAATAAAACCACTTTTAGCAAGTACATTCACGCTAAAAACTAACGCTAAAATCGTAGGAAAAAGTTTTAATGATGTTTTTACACCATTTAATGCCCCATCATAAAACAAATCGAAACAATCCTTTTTTTTAAAAAAACCATATAGAATTATAAAAGTTATGTATATAGGGATAACTATCATTTCTTTGCACCTTTTCTTAGGGATCTTTTATAAAAAAGTCGTTCTAAACAAATAGCTACAAAGCAAGAAAAAAAAGATAAAAATATCATTAAGAAGGTAAGAATTAAAGGAGTTTTTGCTTTAGCCAAAGCTCTAAGCCCATAGATAGTAGTCGGAATAATAGATGGTGCCGAAGCATTTATAAGAACTAAAATTATTTCATTGCGAGAAGCAATATCTTTATGAACATTATTTCTATTCATCTCTGCAATTGCCTCTAGCCCAAGAGGAGTGGCTGCTTGGGAAATTCCTAAAAAATTTGCTGAAAAATTTGCGGTAACTTTTCGTAATTCTTCAGCAGTTAAATTATCATCAAATATAAAACGCAATGGTTTTTCAAAAGTACAAGTTAGTATATCTATTAATCCACTTTCCACTCCGATATTGAAAATACCTGAAAAAAAACATGTCAATAATGCTAGATTCAAAAAGACTTGAAACGCATCTTTGGTACTTTCTAGCATTATATTACCCATATTTGTAAAATTTCCCATTAGTATGCTTGAACATACGCCAATGAAAATTAACAAAACCCATATTTTATTCATCATATTGAGATAACTCCTGATGTAAGAGCCAATCATTAGAAGCTCGCATTGTGACTACAATAATTAATTCACCATTATTATTAAAAACTGAGACGAGCGTTCTACCAGCTTTTTTGGTATATCCGGTTTTTCCACCGATAACACAAGGAAGATTTTGTACTAAACGATGTTTATGATGAAAGTATAATGTTCTTTCGTTCACTTGCGCATTGTATTTTTTAGTTCCAAAAATTTCTCTAAAAAGACTATTACCCATCGCATACTTTGTTATAATTGCCATATCATAACAACTACTATAGTTTTCGTTAAGTTCATCTAGTCCTGATGGATTATTAATTATTGTATTTTTTAATTTTAATTTATTTACAAGTTCTTGCATTTTAAGAATAAAGTCGTTTGGATTAGGACTATAAGCATAACATAACGCGAGTGCTGCATCATTACCACTTTCTAAAATTAATCCATATAACAAGTCTTTAATACAAACAAAATCACCTTTTTGTAAATATATTTTTGAGCCGACAGCGCTTGTTATCCATTCATCAATTAATATATATTTATTGATATCAATATTTTCAATTGCGGTTATGCAAGTTAAAATTTTAATAATACTAGCCGTTAAAAGCGGACAATTAATATTTTTTCCAGCTATTATTTCTTCTTTTGAAATGTTATATGCTATTGCGGCCTTAGCATCTATCGAAATTGTTTTATATACTTCTGCTGTATTTACGTTCGATGATAAAGAAATTTTATTGGTATAGTAGCAACTTCCAATAGATAAAAGAGTTAACAAAGTTATTAATAATATAGTTTTTTTCATTAAAATACACCTATTATATTTTATTTAAAACTAACAAAAAAAAGCACAAATTTTTACATTTATGCTTTTAAAAAATTATTAATAATGCTTTCAATTTCGCTAATGGTATTATTTAGGTCGTTTGTATCAATCATTACTTTAATAGTATTTGGATGTTTTCTAAACCATGTTTCTTGTCTTTTTGCATAATGACGAGTATTCTTTTTGATTAATTCAATAGCTTCATCTAAGGAAATGTCACCTTCAAGGTATTCATATAATTCTTTATACCCTATTGCTGAGCGCGCCTGAGTGGACAATTTATCAGGGAAAAACGATTCAACCTCTGCTAGGAGGCCTTCATTAATCATTTTTGAAACACGCTTGTTTATTCTATCATATAGTTTTTCTCTTGAATCAGTCAAATAAATGAAGAGTACATCGTACAGTGGGTGTTCGATCGCATTATAATTTGTTGCTTCATCAGTGTTAACTTCACTTTCGTTTCGTTCTATTGCTCTAAGGACTCTTTTTCGGTTATTTTCATGTATAGTTGCCGCAAGAGTCGGATTTTTATCATTCAGCAATTTATGTAAATCGTGATTAGAATAATTTGCATATTTTTCTTCAGTATTGTAATCGCGCTTTTTAGCATTAAGTTTATAGTCATAGATGAGAGCATCCAAATAAAGGCCACTTCCTCCAACGATAATAGGTAACATTTGTTTTTCTTTAAAATCAGCTAAAACCTTTCGCCCCATTTGTTGATAGTCATAGATTGAAAATTCTTTTGTTGGGGGAATTATGTCAAGCATATGATGCTTGATTAATTGTTGTTCTTCTTTTGTAACTTTAGATGTGCCTACGTCCATTCCTTTATATATTTGATAAGCATCACCATTTATTATTTCTGTTTTAAATATGGAAGCAATTTTTAATGATATACTAGTCTTTCCTACAGCAGTAGGTCCTGTTATGACAATTACTTTCATTAGATTACCCTTTTAAATAATTTTTCTAAATCATATGAAGTGAATTTAATAATAGTAGGTCTGCCGTGAGGACATGTATAAGGCATTTCACATTTATCAAGATCAGATAATAATTTATTGACTTCATCGGTTCGAATATGCATATTAGCTTTAATGGATTTTTTACATGCTAGACTTTTCGCAAGACTATCTATCATGACATTGCGGTCGGCTTTTAGGCCTTTACGCAAGTGTTCGATAATATCACGTACAAACTCTGTTTCTAACCCTTCAGGAATCCATTCGGGAATCGTGCGAACAATAATTGTTTTATCACCAAAAGATTCGGCTTCAATACCTAGTTTTTCAAGTTCATTTATAAAAGATGGTGTAGTAATCTCGCATAATTCTGCTTGACTATACTCTAATAAAACAGGAATTAAGAGGTTATATCCCATCATTTTGGACGAAGCGACAGAATGTTTTATTTTTTCATACATTACCCGTTCCATAGCAGCATGTTGATCAATCAAGTACAGTGCTTCTTCACCATCTAAAATTAAGTAAGTCTCATAAAAAGATCCTATATACTTTAAAGATTTAAAAAAAGATCGTTCTTTTTTAATATTTTCATCAATAGTTAATTGTTCGGATACTTTTTCGATTTTCTCATTTTCCACTAATGGATCGTTTGGAATGTCATCATCCATAGAGTTAGAATTAGTTTTTTCGTCTGAGATCTCTTCTGTATCGAACATGTCCCAAAGATTATTTTCGTTAGTTTCATCGTTATCAATTTTTGCTTCAACGTTGTAATCTAATTTAGGTTCTTCACTTACAACGTGATTATCGTTAGATGTTGATACATTGTTTGTGGTATCAGCATCATTTTTTTGGGAATTAAAAACAGATAATTCATTTTTTTTAAGGGCATTTAATATAGTTAGTGTTATATCATGTTCTAAACTGCTAGCATCGAGTAGTCTAACTTCAAGTTTTGAGGGATGAACATTAACATCAATAATACTTGGATCACATTCTATTATGAGGGTTGTAAGAGGATATTTTCCAATAGGTAATATTGTCGAATAAGCATTAGTAATGGCGTACGATAGATTAAGATTTTTTACTATTCGACCATTTATTATAATATTTATAGCGTTTTTATTACTTCTAAAAACAGCATTTGTTGTTGTATAACCGTTATATCGGTATAGTGTAGTTGTTTTATTTGGTAAATCAGAACTATTAAAATATATTAAATGTTCTTTAATGGAAGCTCCAAAAGCCTCGGTCATAATGTCGAGGATTTCATTATTACCATTAGTTTTAAATAAAAGTTTACCGTTGTTGAGAAGTTTAAATTGTATGTTTGGATGAGACAAAGCAATTTTAGTAATGTAATCTAATATATACGAAAGTTCTGTATAAGATGATTTAAGATGCTTTAATCTAGCAGGAGTATTGTAAAACAAATCACTGACTTCAATTTGTGTTCCTTTTCTCATGCTGCATGGTCCTTCTTCAATAACAGTACTATTTTCAAATTTATAAAAATAGCCATGAACATCATCTTGACAAGATGATATGCGGAAAGTTGAAACTGATGCAATTGATGGAAGTGCCTCACCCCTAAATCCAAGAGAAGTAATATTAAAAAGGTCTTCTTCAGTACTAATTTTGCTTGTCGCATGTCTTTTAAGAGCCATTTTCATATCTTCTTTATTCATTCCAAAACCATTATCAGTAATGGTAATGCATTTTAGACCACAATCTGTTAAATCGATACGTATTTCAGATGCTAAAGCATCTATACTATTTTCTACTAATTCTTTTACAACACTAGCTGGTTTTTCAACAACTTCGCCAGCAGCAATCATATTTGAAAGGCGTTCACTAAGAATTTTAATTTTTGTTTCCATTATTTGTTCACCCTTTCTTTTAATTCATTTAGTTTCAAAAGAGCTTCAAGCGGATTTAGACTATTTAAATCAAGTTCTTTAAGTTCTTTTAATACTTCTTTTTCTGCTTCACTACATTCATCGATAATTACTGGTGGAACGTAGTTTTTCTTAGAAAGAAGGTCAATTTCATAATTTGAATTTTTTGTCAATTTATCTAGTAAATCAGTAGCACGTATGGTTATTTCTTCCGGAATATTTGCTAGACTTGCAACATTAATACCATAACTTTTATCTGTTGGGCATTGTTTTACTTTATGGTAAAAAACTATTTTACCATTATTTTCACTCGCTTCAACATGTACGTTATGAAGGCTAGGCATATCACGCTCTAATGAAGTTAATTCGTGATAATGAGTAGAAAATAATGTTTTAGCGGCTATTTTATCATGAAGGTATTCAATGATTGCTTGAGCTAGAGCCATGCCATCGTATGTAGCAGTACCTCTACCTACTTCATCAAAGATAATTAAGCTTCTAGGAGTAGCATTTTGGAGACAATAATTAACTTCCATCATTTCAGTCATAAAAGTAGATTCTCCACTTGAAATATCGTCAGATGAACCTATTCTTGTAAATATATGATCGAAAATAGGCATTTTAGCAGATGTAGCAGGCACGAATGATCCTATTTGAGCCATAATTGCAATCAACGCTGTTTGACGCATAAAAGTGCTTTTACCGCTCATATTAGGACCTGTGATGAGTAGTATTAAATCATTATTATACATTTTTAAATCATTTGGAATAAATTGAAAGTCATTATATTGCTCAATCACAGGATGTCTTCCTTCGACAATTTCTAAATCACTATATAAAGAAAAAGTTGGCTTTACATAATTGTTTGTTTTTGCCGTAATGGCGAAAGCGTTGATCATGTCTAGTTCACTTATAATAGAGGCAGTAACTTGTAAAGAAGGGCAATACGTTTTACAAGTATTGCGAACCTCTTCAAATAATGATAACTCTAATTCGAGAGCCCTTTCATCCGAACGTAATATTAAAGCTTCTCTTTCTTTCAGCTCTTCTGTTATATAACGTTCGGCATTTGATGTAGTTTGTTTGCGTATGTAACCAAATTCATCCTTTACTAAAGGTAGATTAGCTTTTGTAATTTCGATATAATAACCAAATACTTTGTTATATCCGACTTTCAATGATTTAATGCCCGTTTTTAATCGTTCACTAGTTTCGAGGCTCGTTAAAAAGGCTTTATTAGTTGAACTAATATTTTTAATTTGATCTAATTCTTGACTGAATCCTTCTTTTATGATGTTACCATCTCTTGTTACAAAAGGTGCATCATCACGGATACTTTTTTCTAAGAGATTAACTAATTCATCATAAGTTATTATTTTATCAGCAAGTTTATTTAAAGTTGGAGTTTTATATTTTTCAAGACTGCCTTTTACAAGCGGTAAGACTTTAAGAGAGCGTCTTAGTTGAATTAAATCCTTAGGACTCAAATTACCATAGCTGATTCTACCTACGATTCTTTCTAAATCGTAAATTTCAAATAAATTTTGTTTTAAAATATCAATTAAATTATCATGTTTGATTAATTCTTCTACCATCGCAAGGCGATTTTGTATAAGCGATAAATTTGTTGAAGGATAGATAATATTGCGTTTTAAAAATCTACTTCCCATCGCTGTTGCGCATTTATCCAATATTGCGAACAAATTTCGACGATTCTTTTCACCTTTAATAGAAGATACAAGTTCAAGGTTACGAACAGAATTAGCATCAAGTGATAAGTAATCTTTACTTTGATATAACGAAAAAGGTTTTAAGTGAATCAAAACACGTTTTTGAGTTTTAACGAGATAATTAATAAGTCTTGAAGATAGTTTCTGTAATTGTGGGTTTAGATTTTTTACTAGTGGCAATAGATAATCTTCAATTTTATCATCATCATTAATTGTAATAAGAATATTTAGATTGTTTTTAATATATGCGAAATACGCTTTAGGAAATTTTGAATCTGTAATTACTTCTTTGACTCCTAATTTGCCAAGCTCATTGTATAAATGTTCAGGATGATTGGGTAGATTTGTAACATATGCTTCACCAGTTGATAAATCAGTATAAGCCATTACAAAACTATTATCACATTTTGCGATAGCTGCAATATAGTTATTGTCTTTTTCTGACAAATACTTTTCGTCAATATTAGTACCTGGTGTTACTATTTTAACTACTTCTCGAGTTACTATTTTTTTATTCCCTGGTGCTTCCATTTGTTCTACGATTGCTACTTTGTATCCTTTTTCTGTTAAGCGTTCAATGTAGCCATCGACAGCGTGAAATGGTACGCCACACATTGGAACTTTTTCGTTATGGACCCCTGCATCGCGGCTAGTCAAAACGATTTCTAATTCTCTGCTGGCTACAAGAGCATCATTAAAGAACATTTCGTAGAAATCTCCTAGTCTAAAAAATACTAGTGTATCCTGATAGTTTTCTTTTATTGTTAGATATTGACGCATCATTGGCGTATAAAGAGTTTTATCGATTTGTTCGTACATTTTTTATCACCTTTTTATAGTATATCATAAAATATTGAAAATTGTTAAAAAAAGGCAAAAAAGAGTTTTTAAAAAGTGCTGGTTGTGTACCAGCACTTTTATACTTCGTTTTATGAACGGTAGTCTTCCATTGTTTTTGTAATGTATTTTCCAACAATCAGACAAACGCTATTACTAATGATGATGGAAGTAATTAACTCTGCAACACCATTGGTTCCAATAACTACGCCTATTGCACCTAAGAGGGCTTCGTAAGACATCCCATATGCTTCTGCATAAGGTTTACCAAAGAAAAGATAAATTCCTAATAATACTAGGATTGTGTTAGTTAAACTTCCGACAGCAGCCGCAATTGATATTCCGAGAGGATACTTATATTTTTTTGCATGTAAAGCTTTTAAGATACCTTGGTATATTAATCCGCTAAACGTACCTGTCAGAGTCCTAGGTACTAAACATATAACGAGGCTAAAAAAATTACCAGGCTTTACAAATGGTGTAAATACGAAGGCTGCAGGGCCAGGTGGCATAAAAGTCCAAACGATGAGACTGAAAATGCCTGTTACAAATCCCATTAATGTTCCATACTTCCAATCTAACAAAATTGATGTAATGATGACGGGAATCATTGATAATGTTGCAACGATAGTTGGAGTAATGGGAAGTGAACCTAAAATAGTGAAACAAGTAATAGCTTCTATCGCAAGTAAGATAGAGAATTGGGCTATTTTTAAAATTCGAGCTCTTCTAGAAGGGTTTGCATTCATATTTTCACCTACTCAATAAATTCAAATTCGTAATCTAGCACCCTTACAGTGTCGCCATTTTCGACCCCTAATTCACGTAGTTTTGCATCTACGCCCATTTTTCTAAGTTTTAAAGCAAATAATCTAACATTGGCATCTTTTGAAAAATCTGTTCTTTCAAAAATTCTTTTAATATCAGGTCCTGACACATTATATACACCATCTTTATCTTTTGTAATAGTGAACGGTTCTTCTGGTTTCTTAAAAACATATTCAACTACTTGTTCACTAGTATCTATTTCTTGTTCTTTTAATAAAGCTTTTTGACGTTCTTCATCAAGTACATCAGCAATTTTATATAATAATGGCTCAAGATTAGTTCTAGTAATAGCAGAAATTGGTATAACATCAAGATGGTAATGATCGATAAATTTTTTAAGATTATCATCAGCACCAGGTAAATCCATTTTATTCGCAACTACTATTTGTGGTCTTTCGAGAAGAGACATATTATATGAAGATAATTCATGATTGATTTTAGCATAATCATCGATAGGATTACGTCCATCACTTGCACTCATGTCTATAATATGTACTATTACACGTGTTCTTTCAATATGTTTTAAAAATTGTATACCAAGACCTAAACCTTGATGAGCTCCTTCTATTAATCCTGGCAAATCCGCTACGACAAAACTTCTACCATCAGGGACACCTACGACACCTAAATTAGGATTTATAGTGGTGAAGTGATAAGCAGCAATTTTAGGTTTTGCTTCGCTTATAACGGATATAAGTGTGCTTTTTCCAACACTTGGGAAACCGACAAGTCCTACGTCGGCAAGGACCTTTAATTCTAATTGAATATTTTTCTCTTCGCCTGGTTCGCCTTTTTCACAGATATCAGGAGCTGGATGTCTAGCATTGGCAAAGAATGAATTACCTCTTCCGCCTTTTCCCCCATGGCAAACAATTACTTCTTGAGCATGTTTAGTAATATCGCCAATTATATTATTTGTGTCAGCATCAATTACGACAGTACCGATAGGTACTTTAACATATGTATCTTCGCCATCTTTGCCATACATATCTTTATTCATACCATTACCGCCATTTTCGGCAGTAATACGGCGCATAAAACGAAAATCTAGTAAAGTAGTTAGTCCGCTCTCGCCAACAAAAATCACATCGCCACCACGACCACCTTTACCACCTGATGGGCCTCCTTTAGGGACGTATTTTTCTCTTCTAAAAGCAACTATTCCATCGCCGCCTTTACCAGCCTTAACCGATATTTTTACGCTATCAACGAACATATTATACCTCCTTTTTATAAATAAAAGCACTTCTCTCATTTTTATCAAAATGGCGAAGTGCTAGTATTCTTATTGTAATGGGTAAACAGATGCTTGTTTTTTACCTTTACCAATTATTTCATATTTAACGACACCATCAATCATGCAGAATAAAGTATCATCTTTACCTTTTCCTACATTATTGCCTGGATGAACTTTTGTTCCTCTTTGACGATAAATAATAGAACCGGCTTTAGCAAATTGACCATCTGATAATTTTGCACCTAAACGTCTACCGATAGAGTCACGACCATTTTTGGTAGAACCAACACCTTTTTTAGATGCAAAGAATTGGATATTAAATCTTAACATTCAGGCCACCTCCTATTGGGCTTATTTTATTATTAAATTTTTGGGATATTGTTCATGGATATTTTCTAGTACTTCATTTAGATTTTCAAATATCATAGAAACAATTTTAAATTTTTCATCACTTATGCTTTGATAATTAATTATTTCAAATTCAATCAGTGCTTCATTCGCATTTTCATAAAAATGATAACAATCTTTAGAAATAAGTTTCATCAAAAGACCTAGTGATGTATAAATTGCAGTTGTAATGCTGCTACAAACAATATCATTATTATAACTATTATAGTTTGCATGTCCAGATGCTTTAAAACCAATAATTATATTGTTTGATTTAATAAAATTAACTTTTGTCATATTAAGCTATGATTTCTTTAACAATAACTTTTGTATAAGCTTGACGATGACCTTGTTTTTTACGGTAGTTCTTTTTAGGTTTCATCTTGAAAACAATAATCTTTTTACCGCGACCTTGTTTTTCAACTGTTGCAACAACCTTGGCACCTTCAACATAAGGTGTACCAACTTTGTCACCAACTAGTAAAACTTGGTCAAAAGTTACTTCTGTACCAACTTCAGCTTCGATCTTTTCTAAGTAAAGAGTATCGCCAACTTCAGCACGATATTGCTTTCCACCTGTTACAATGATTGCATACATCTAATTTTACCTCCTTTTAAAATTTAAGACACGCCATTATGGAGATTATTAATAATAATGCTTAAATACCCATTTATGTGCGGTTGCTAGACTTGCAACGTACTTATTATACACTAAATCTTAATATTTTGCAAATAATATGTTATTTTTCTTTAAAAGCTTTTATGTTGTGTTACAATTGATGTGAGACTTCTTGAATTGAAAAAAGATCTAAATCCTGATATAATTTTAATAACCCAAAA
>URLJ01000020.1 GCA_900548675.1 uncultured Mollicutes bacterium | reverse complement strand
AGTCCTTTCTCAAAACCCATACGATGATTGACAAACCGTCAGTGTTCGTGTACACAATCTAGTGTACACGAACAGAAATTTACATCTGTCACTTTTGATAATTGAAAATTTTGGAATTTTATGATATAATGTTAACAAACGTGTTAGTGTATCTTAATATATACTTTACTTTTATAAAAGATGCAAGGAGGTTAATTCATGGAAAAGAAAAAATTTAATCGGGGAACTATGGTAGGTGGTATCATCAGAATAGCAATCGCTTTGATTGGTGTAATAGTTGCTGTTATTGTAATTAGCTCAGGTATTAATTCTTATGACCCCGAAGATAAATTCGCTACTATATTTATGTGTATAGTTGGAGGAATAATAATTTTTGCTTCGTTAGGTTTTATTGGTAGCGGTATAAAAATGATTATCGATGGTAAAAAATCATTCGATGTAGCTCGTAGGGGTCATCCTGCAAGCGGTAGAATAATTGATCTTTTGGAAACACAAGTAACAGAAAACACCAACGGAAGTGTTTACAATTACACAATATATAATTTAAAGTTTGAATATACTGATGATTTTGGCAATTTATGCGAAAATCAAGAACAAATTAGTCAAAAGGTTTACGATAAATTACAACAAATGACACTTGTTCCTATTCTTGTCTATGGCGAACGGGCAGTATTTGACAGAAAAAGATTCGATAATGAAAATGATATTGATTAAAATTGTTCTTGTATTTTTAAGATACTTATAACATTTTGTGAAAGGAAGAAGAATAACGTGGATAAAAGAGTTGTCGGAAAATGGAAAGGAAAGGCATTTGGCGAAATTATTGATGTAATTAGCATTAATCCTTTAAAAGTGAAAATATCTTTTAGTATGACTGGTTATTTTAATGTTACGCCTAATTGTGTCTATGAAAAGAATGAGTACCTTTGTTATGAGATAAATGATGTATATAATAGAATGATTTTTCACCTCAAATATAATGATGGTAAACTCGAAGGTTATTATACGTTTCAAGGAAAAAATATTGATACCATTTATGAAAAAATAAGTGATATTCCTGATGATAAACCATATGAATATAACCCTCAAATGATAACCGTTCCTAAAACAAATAAGACTAGAATACAAGTTTTAAGGGAATATTCAAAATATGATAGAACTATAAAATATAATATCACTAATACTTACATTTTAAATGAGGAAGTCCCTGAAATTTTAAATAACTACAATTACTATGATTATATTAAAGGTTTAAAAAACACTGATGATAAAATTGTTTTTGCCGTTATGGATTTTGTATGTAGTAATTTTGGGCATAATGGAACAATCGGATTAAGTAAGAAAAGTCGAATTGTTGATATTATAAAGTTTTGTGAAGAGCATAATCAAAAAACCAATTGTCGTGGATTAGCGATTCTATTAGCTTCATTGCTGCGTTTGAATGGAATAAAGGCACAACATATAACGTGTATGCCATATGAAGAACCTTTTGAGGATTGCCATGTAGTAGTAGATTGCTTACTTCCCTCCGGGAAAAGAATTATGCTAGATCCTACTTATCATTTATATTATAAAGATAAAAATGGTAATTATGTTTCTGTAAAACAACTACGAGAAATGTTAATATCTAATGAACCATTATATGCAAATAAAGAAGCTGGATACAATGGTGGTAGTTTTGATTTAAAAGCTAATATAGGATATATGACAAAGAACACTTTCCGTTTTTCTCGTTTTACTCTAGCAAAAGATGGCGTAGATTGTGTAACTGAGGACTCTAAATATATTGAACTAGTGCCTGTTCTTTATGAAAAAGAAAAGTCTAACGATATTTGTGAAAAACGTATTATTGTTAACGATGAAGAATTTTGGCGCATGTAAATAATGTTATTAAATATCGATTATTGTTAGTATCAAAAAAATATAAATGTATATAGAGGTAATTTTATGCCATCTAGCAGTGAATATTTGAAGTTTATTTTAGAACAGCTTTCAGAACTAAGTGATATATCATATCGCCCTATGATGGGAGAATATATTATTTATAATCATGGGAAGGTTATAGGTGGTATATATGAAAATCGTTTTCTTGTAAAACCTACAAAAGGAGCTGTTGCGATGATGCCAAGTGCTGATAAAGAATTACCATACGCTCGGGCGAAGGAAATGCTCCTTGTAGATAATGTTGAAAATAAAGAGTTTTTACGACAATTACTTGAAATTATATCTGAAGAAGTTCCAGAAACGAAAAAAAGACATCAATAATATATAAATTAGAAATAGGTTATTTGAAAATTTATAAAATAACCTATTTTTTATTTATTGTATTTATTTTAATGCTTTAATCAGGTCTCTAGTAGTTAATTTCTTGACAAGAGTATAATAATGTGATAAAATAACACATGTTATTTTATACTAAATAAAGGAGGTAAATATGCCTGCTAAAAAAGTAATAACTAAAGAGATTATTATTAAGAAAAGTTTAGAACTTCTTAATGAAAAAGGTATTAATGCAATTAATGCAAGAGAAATTGCTAAAAGTCTTGGATGTTCAACACAACCAATTTATTTGGCTTTCAAAAACATGGAGGAACTGAAAGAAGAATTATTCAAAGCTTGCCAGTTAGTTTACTTTGATTATGTCAAAAGTAGTAATGAGACTAGTTTGTTTTTGCAGTATTTAGAATCTTTAGCATATTTTGCATATGATATGCCTAATTTGTTTTCATATATTTATGTTGAAAGGAAGTACATTGAAACGCAAGAAGAAAAAGCTTTTGCAGAGGGCGTCATTCAAAAAATAACCGAAATAGGCAATATTAGTACTACAGCTGCAAGAAAGTTTTATTTGTCTGGTTTCATTTATGCTTATGGTATCGCAACACAGATTGTATCAGGTTATTATAGATGGGAAAAAAATGAAATTAAAGAGTTATTAAATGAGCAATTTTTAGCTTTAAAAAAATATTTGAAGGAGGAGTAGAATGCTAGCTTTAAAAATAGAAAATGTTAATAAAAACTATAAGAATATTAAGGCACTTGACAATATATCCTTGGAAATTGAAAATAAAAAATTATATGGATTATTGGGTGTTAATGGTGCAGGCAAAACAACACTAATTAATATAATAATAGGATTAATAAAGAAAGATAGTGGTAAAGTTACGGTTTTTGGACATGACCTAGATCATGAAATGGATAAAATTAAACGTATCGTAAATGTTTCACCACAAGAAGTGGCAATAGCTGGTAACTTAAGTGTTAAGGAAAATTTAGAGTTTTTTTCAGATATTTATGGAGTTGACAAGGAGAAAAAAGCAAAAGAGTTAATTGACCAGTTTTCTTTAAAAGAGGTTTTAGATCAAAAAGCAAAAACTTTATCTGGTGGTTGGAAACGAAGATTGTCGATCGCGATAGCTTTGGTGTCAAATCCTAAAATCCTCTTTTTGGATGAACCTACGTTAGGACTCGATGTCATTGCTCGCCGTGAATTATGGCGTATTATCGAAGGTTTAAAAAATAAAACAACAATTATTCTTACCTCACATTATTTAGAGGAAATTGAACATTTGTGCGATGAAGTAGCTATACTTTCTAAAGGACATCTTTTAGAAACAGGTACAATAGCGGATATAATTAAAAAGAGTAAGAGTCAAAATTTTGAGGACGCTTTTGTAAAAATTGTGGAAGAAGGTAGTAAATATGAAAATGACTAAAACCTTTATGATAAGAAATTTCAAAGAAATGTTACGCGATCCAGTAATCTATATTTTTTGTTTGGGATTTCCTTTATTAATGATCATCATGTTTCAAGTTATAAATAACTTCACCGCTGGCAACACCCCTATTTTTTTATTAAAGTCGTTAATACCAGGAATACTGGTGTTTTCATTTACATTTGTTATGTTAACGATGACGTTATTAATATCTAAAGATCGCTCAACAATGTTATTAAAAAGACTATATTCTTCACCAATGAAAAGTGCAAATTATATTGTTGGCTATGCTGTTCCGGGTTTTGTTTTAGGCTTTATTCAGGCGATAATTTGCGTCCTTTGTGGTTTTATCATTAGTTTAATAAATCATGAAGCTTATTTTAGCTTTGGAAAGGCAATACTTTTAATTATCTCACAACTTCCAATTCTTATTTTCTGCGTTTTTTTAGGACTATTAATAGGCTCGGCCTTAAATGAAAAAGCTGCTCCTGGGATTGTGTCCGTAATTATAACAGCAGCAGGGCTTTTAGGGGGAACTTGGATGCCACTTGATACAATGGGAAAATTTGAAAAATTTTGCCGTTTCTTGCCTTTTCACCCATCTATTTACATCGGACGAGTAATAACAGGTGCGACCAAAACAATCAATGGTTGTCTATATGAATTTGATAGAGTTGCGGCGGTAGGGTTAATTGTAATTGCTTTGTACATAATAGCAGCTGTACTTACTGCTATATTAATTTTTAAAAAGCAGATGACAAGTGAAAAATAGATTTTAATAGTTAATAAAAAGCATCCGTTTAATGGATGCTTTTTTAAAAATATGGTATAATTAGAAAAAATAAAGATTATATTTTGTCTTAATATAGGAAATAATCGATTATTAAAAATCAAAGAAAATTAATATTTTTTGGGGTATATTATGAAAAAAATAACAAAAATTAAAGAGCAACTATCAGAGTATAGACCTCGCACAATCCAAGAAGAAACAGATTTACAGGTAATTATAGATGCCCTTGAAGAGTATGGTGAAAAAATCTTTTATCGCGAATCTACGCTATTTCATATGACGAGTTCAGCAATTATTCTTAATGAAAAGAAGGATAAGGTATTATTTGCTTATCATCTTATTTATAAATCGTATGCTTGGTTGGGAGGGCATGCAGATGGGGAATGTGATTTGTTTGAAGTTGCCTGCAAAGAGATAAAAGAAGAATCAGGTTTAGAAAACATTACTCCTATAAGTGGCGAAATAGCTTCAGTTGAAATACTGCCTGTAAAACCGCATTTTAAAAATGGCAAAATGGTCCCGCATCATCTGCATTTAAACGTAACATATTTATTTATAGCTTCTGATAAAGCCAATCTTCAAATTAAACCTGATGAAAATAGTAGTTTAAAATGGATTCCAATTCATGAACTTGAAAATTTTGTAACAGAAGAAGAAATGCTAGATGTATATAAAAAAATAATTAGTAGAGAAGTAAGTTTATAAAAAATCTCTAAACTATATTTATTAATAAATTAATTGCTAAAAAGATTCTAATTTGATATAATAAATAAGTAATATTATTAAAAATAGGAGGTATCATATGAATAAACAATTGCTACTAAAAATAAAAGAAGCGTTAGTATCGGTTTTGCCTGTAACGGGAATTGTTATTCTTTTATCTTTTACCCCCCTCGTTAATTTTTCTATTAAAGAGATGATTGTGTTCTGTGTTTCTGCAATCATGCTTGTGATAGGAATAGGCCTTTTTAATTTAGGAGCAGATCTCGCAATGACACCGATGGGAGAACAAGTTGGTGTCGGCCTTACCAAATCAAAAAGTATTAATATTTTGTTGATAGTTTGTTTTGCATTAGGCGTTTTTATAACAATTGCAGAACCAGATCTATCAGTCCTTGCTTCACAAGTCAAGGAATTAGTCTCAGGAACTGTTTTAATCGTTTGTGTCGGACTAGGCGTCGGCGTACTGCTCTTAGTATCAGTTTTAAAAATAGTTTTTAACAAAGAATTATCAAGTTTATTAATGTTTTTTTATACTTTAATATTTGCTTTAGTGGCGCTTGTTATAGTTAATGAACAAAGTGATTTACTTCCTTTAGCTTTTGACTCTGGTGGAGTTACAACAGGTCCTATTACTGTACCTTTTATAATGGCTTTAGGTATGGGGATTGCTTCTACGATTGGTGGAAAAAAAGCAAGTGAGAATAGTTTTGGCTTTATCGCCTTATGTTCGGCAGGACCTATTATAGCGGTGTTATGTTTAAGTATTTTTTCGATGAAATCAGGCAATGTTCTGATTCAAACAACATATGAAATTTCGGATAATTTCTTTTTATCATCACTTATGACAATGCTGAATGTCACAAAAGAAGTCTCGATTGCCTTAGGACTTGTCGTTGTCTTTTTCTTTGTAATAGAATTTATTTTCTTAAAATTACCTAAAAAGAAAATTGTACAAATAATTATTGGTATTTTATACACTTATATAGGGTTAATCGTTTTCCTTACGGCAGTTAGTATAGGATTTATGCCGATAGGAAATATAATGGGACGTCAATTGGTCGAAGGTCCAAAGTACTTAATAGTGATTTTCGGATTTTTAATAGGGTTAGTAGTTGTATTAGCAGAACCTGCTGTTCACGTATTAAATAAACAAGTTGAAGAAATTACTAATGGTACTGTAAGCAAAAGAGCTATGCTAATTGCTTTGTCAATTGGTGTTGGTTTGTCAATTGGTCTATCAATGCTTAGAATTATTTATCGTTTTTCCATCTTGTACTACTTAATACCAGGATATTTAATTTCTTTAGGGCTTTCTTTCTTTGTTCCAGGATTATACACGGCTATCGCTTTCGACTCTGGTGGAGTTGCCAGTGGACCACTTACATCAAGTTTCATTTTACCATTTGCGATAGGTGTATGTTCCGTTATGGGAGGAAATGTGCTATCGGATGCCTTCGGTATTGTAGCGATGGTCGCTATGACCCCTCTTATTACAATTCAAATTTTGGGATTTAAAGCAGTAATGACTAAAATGATGCGTGAAAAAATCGCTATGCGCCGCATTTTGGAAGCTGATGATGATCAGATCATTGAATTTATGTAGGTGATTAATATGAAGAATAAAGTCAAAAAAAATATAAATGCAGCTGCAAAAGCCGAAAACAATGCAAAAAGCACTTCTTTAAAACAAGAACCGACAAAATCTGAAATTAAAAATACAACTGGTAAAATGATAAAAAAACTAAAATTATTAGTTACGATAGTTAACAGAAGTAAAGCTTTATTTTATACGGACCTCTTAGAAGGCTTTGATGTGAACATGCAAATGGTTGTAAACGGTAAAGGAACAGCTAGTTCAGAAATGTTAATGTATTTAGGCCTTGCTGAAACCGAAAAAGCTGTTATCTTTTCAATAATTAGAGAAGATCGTATTAAAGAAATTATGGATACGCTAGAAGAAAAATTTAATAAAATGAAAGACGGAAAAGGTATTGCATATACGGTTCCTTTGAAAAGCGTAATTGGCGTTTCTGTATACCAATTTTTAAGTAATAATCAAATTTCAAAGAAGGGAGAAAAGTAATATGGCTAATGAATTCGAAGTAATTTTATGCATCGTTAATAACGGATTTTCTGAACATACGATGGAAGCTGCTAAAAAAGTAGGAGCAAGAGGAGGTACTGTTCTTCATGCGAGAGGTACCGCATCTAAAGATGCAGAAAAAATATTCAATATTACGATTCATCCTGATAAAGAACTGGTAATGATTCTAGCTAGTTCTGCTATAAAAGCTAATATCCTTCATGCTTTGTATAATGAAGTTGGTACACATACCCCTGCCCAAGGAATTGTTTTCTCACTTCCAGTTGATGAAGTGGTAGGCTTAACTAATTCAAGTGATGTAAACATTGAAAATTAACAAATCAATAGAGGACTATTTATGTATACAATAATTACAGGCAATAAAAATGCGATTAAAGAAATGAACGATTTATGGAATGAAGTAACCCAAAAAGAAGGTTTCTATAAACCATTATCATTAGATGAATATCAAGAAAAACTTGAATCAATACCTGGCTTTAGTTACGAAGGTGTATTTTTAGCATATAAAGGAGAAACTTTAATAGGTATGATAATCGGGATTTTGAAAGGTGATTTAGCCCTTAATCCTAATGCTCCTGGTTGCATAAATGCATTATTAGTAAAAGAAGAAGAGCGCGATCATGGTGTAGGCTCACTTTTACTAGAAAAAGTAGAAGATTATTTTAAAAAGAATAATCGTAAATATAGTTTTGCATATGGCTATTTGCCGTCATGTTATGCTTGGTATATCCCAAGAACTGACCATCACGATCACCCCTGTGCACCTGGCATAAGATTAAATAGTAATGAGTATTTCTTCTTATTAAGTAAAAAATATGAAGCAACGGGTTTTCAAGATGCTTTTCATATTGATCTTTGTGATTATGAAATATCTAGCAGTATTGCTGATATTCTAGAAAAAAATAAAAAAGATGGCATTTCAATTGAAATTTATGATCCTAAACGCCACTTCGGTGTAGATGAATTTTGCAAAGAGTTAAACCTTTATGATTTTGAAAAAGTTATTAAAGAAAACTTGGCTCTACCAAATCCTTATCCGTTCTTAGTAGTTGTTCAAAATGGAAAAGTCAAAGGATGGACTGGAGCGATGTGGAATGAAGAAAGTGGTAGAGGTCATTTTGATGGTATCGCTATTTTAGAATCTGTACGTGGTAGAGGATTAGGAAAAGCACTATTCTCACTTCTTGCCTACCATTCAAAACTTAATGGTGCTAAATTTATGACATTTTATACAGGTTTAACTAATCATGCTAGATATATTTATTTAGGTGCAGGATTTAAAATTATTCAATCATTCTGCATTATGAAAAAAACTTTAAACTAAATATCATGAAAAATAAAAAAAGAATCTTTTAAAAAGGTTCTTTTTTTGTGCTTTCTAATTGCCTTTTTGTGCCATCTGCCGCATGTCTACTTGCAAAAAATGTCCGAATAGTGTAAAATATTAGTATATAATGTATTACTATATCTTAAGGAGATTGTTATGTCTGGTAATAGAAAGATAGTAATTGATTTTAAAAAGATATTACCCTTTGCGGTATCAATACTATTATTTGTAGTATTGTTTATTAGAATGTTTTCATACAAGGAACATATTTCTGATTATATCGGTTTATCATCAAGTATTATATCGTCTAAATTATTGACTTTTATAGTCCTTTTAGGAATTTGGTTAGAATATACAGCAGTTTTAATCGTTGTGCTTCGACCTTTTTTCGAAATAAAAACAATTAAAAATAGTACAAAGTATATTACACCTTTTATCTTTGTAGCTAATTTGTTTTTACTAAAACCTTCAGTTTTGCTGTTGACTGGTCAAGACAACACTTTACTTACAGTACTTTTGATAATTGAAGAAGCTTTAGGTTTAGTAATATCAATTTATTACTATGTAAAAGAATTTAAAACAGAAGAGATTAATTATAAGAGTATCCTTGTCTCATTAGGAATCTTTGGCGCTATGATGTTGGCATCTATGCCGGTATATTTTCCGCAATTCGTGTTTGGATTAACAAAATTACAAATGATTCCAAAAAGTTTAACCCCTGCTCATCGTATTTTACTTTATGGTAATATTCTTTTTCCTGTAGCGTTATATTTTTTATTACGAAACAAATCACAAGGTGTTATCAACTGTGCTTTAATTTACATAAGTTTGGCTACGCTTATTGGTTATTTATTGCCATACAACTATCAAACGTTTAGTGAACCTTGGACATGGCCATTTCACCTTTGTAATACAGCGATGTTCATTATACCAATATGTTTGGTATTCAAAATGAAACGTTTGTTCTATTTTACATATTTCATTAATGTCTTAGGGGCATTACTTGCAATGCTTATGCCAAACTATGGTGATATTAATATCCTTCAAGAAACAGTATGTCGCTTTTGGTATAATCACTGGATAGCATTTTTTATGCCACTTTTAGCCGTTGCGTTAAAAAGATTCAAAAGACCAACTATTAAAGAATTTGCCTATTCAATGCTGTGGTTCTTTTGTTATTTCGTTTTGGCATTAGTTTTAAATGTTGTTTTTACGGCTCTTGGCCATTCACAAGATTATTTCTTTATAAATTCTCCTTTTGTGGCTGAAAAACTTGGCACATGGGCTGAAAATTTGTTTAAAATAAATTGGAAATTTGAATTATTTGGAATTGTTTTTGAACTTCATCCAATTTATCAAGGATTATATTTCTTAGTATATGTTTTATTGGGGTTGTCAGTATGGTTTGTATATGCAGAATTTTTTAGAATTGCAGATCGTCACTTTCAACTACATGAAAAACTTAAAAAAATTAAAATACACGAATATGCGAGAAAATCAGTTTTTTCTAAACGTGAGAAGGAGAAAATGATGAGTGAAAATATTACTGCTAAACTAGAACTAAAGCATTTTTCTAAAAGATATGCTTCTAGTAAGGTCTTTGCTGTTAAAGATGCCTCATTAGAAATACATGAAGGAGAAATATTTGGTTTTTTGGGACCAAATGGTGCTGGAAAATCAACTATCATAAAGAGTATGGTAGGTATTCAACCCGTAACTGATGGGGAAATTGATATTTGTGGTTACAGTATTAGCGATGACCCTGTTAAAGCCAAATCAAATATAGGTTATGTCCCTGACCATTATGCTTTATATGAAAAACTAAGTGGTCGTGAATATATTAATTATATAGCGGACATATACGAAGTTAGTTTAGAAGACCGCAATGCTAGAATAGAAAAATATATAAAATTATTTGAATTAGAATCATCAATAGATGCAAAAATTGCAACATATTCACATGGTATGAAACAAAAAATTACAATTATGGCGGCTCTTGTTCACAATCCTAAAGTTTGGATTTTGGATGAACCGCTTACGGGACTTGACCCAAATAGTATTTTCCAAGTAAAAGAATGTATGAAACAACATGCGGCAGAAGGAAATATTGTTTTTTTCAGTTCTCACATAATAGATATTGTTGAGAAACTATGTGAGAGAATAGCAATAATTAAAAAAGGTCACATCAAATGTGTAAAAACATTGAAAGAAATTGAAGAAAGTGGAACGACTCTAGAAAAGTTTTATATGGACATCATTAATGGTAGTGAAGAAATTCCTACTGAATACATTGAGGATACAAAAAATGCATAGTCTTAAAACTTTAGTTGTAATGCAACTTAAAGATAAACTTGATTTATCTTGGGTAAAAAATAAGAAACTTGTAATTAGAAATTTAGTATTCTTTATTCTAAAATTTCTAATAGTCGCATCCATTACGGCTGTTATTTTGGTTTTTTCAGAAAAATTAGGACTTTTTAGAAGATATGAAGCACCAGTGGTAGTTATCTTGGTTTTATCAATATCAATTCTATTGTCGTTATTAACATGTACGATGGAACTTGTAAAGAATCTTTATTTTTCTGAGGACAACAAGGTGCTAATAACCTTACCTGTTAAAGCTAATAGAATATTTGTATCCAAATTGTTCGTTTATTTTATATACGAAATGTATAAAAGTTTTAGCTTTTTAGTTCCGATTACTTTCTCATCTGTGCTATTTATGATTATTATCGATAGTTGTAGTGCGTGGATTCTTTTGTGGATGTGGGTACCGCTTATTTTCATCATTGCATTTCCAGTTTTATTAGGTGCATTACTTTCTATTCCGATGTTATTTATTTATCGCTTTATTAAAAAGTACCCGATTATTGAAATAATTCTTTTTAGTTTAATTTTGGGATTACTAATATATGGAGTTGTCATTTTAATTAAAATGATCCCACAAGAGGTAAACATTGTCCAGCAATGGAGTGCAATTAGTGCCGGTGTATCTAAATTTTTAAAAATTATCAGCAATAGTCTAGTACCTATTAGATATTTGGTAAATGCAATATTTGGCGAAAAAGATGGCATTTATTTCCATCTAAATTTAGTTTCAATGTTTAAATTTGTGTGCTTTGTAGGAATTGATGCCGTATTGTATCTGCTCGCATATTTATTGTCGAGACCATTGTTCTTCAGAATGATGTCTAAGAATTTTGAACTTGATAAAGTACAATCATTTTTTAAGGTCAATAGAAAAAGTTCTAAATATTTTACCTTTGTAAAAAAAGAGTTGAAGATTAATCTTAGAACTATTGAAATATCAATAAATTATTTAATGGTATATATTATAGTACCTATCCTCATTTTGTTGATAAATACACTTTTTAGTTCCATGTCAACGAGTGAACGCGGTAAAATAATGATTGCTACTTTCAATGTCTTACTTATTTCTCTTCCTTTACTCGCTTCTAATGGTTTGGTTGCTACTTATTATAGTCGCGAAGGAAGAGCTGCATATTTAAAAAAGACCAAACCGATAAATATTGTTTTTCCATTACTTTCAAAAATAATTTTTAATGCCGTTTTATCAATCCCAACGGTATTCGCCACAGTATTTATTTACGGAGGATCTTTGGGATTTAAGAATTTTACTCCTGATAATACGGGCTTTGAAATAGGTGAAATAATAATCTTTGGTTTCGCGATATTACTACTTCATTATGGTCACATGATTTGGAGTGCTCAATTAGATATTATGAATCCCCAAAATGAACAATATGCAACAACGGGGACAACAGTTAATAATCCTAATGAGAACAAATCAACATTACTAGCGTTTGTTATTTCAATTGTTTATACATTAATATCTTATAAATTGATTCAAGAGTCTAGTTTGCGTGGAAATTATTATCAAGGATTTACAAAGTTATTAATAATAAGCTTGTTGTTTTTCCTTTTTGCCCTTGGTATGTTTATTAAATATGTCAAAGCATATTATTATGAAATTCAAGGAGGTAGATAAAAATGAAAAAATCAGTTATTATGACGATCGCTGTAGTATATGTACTAGCAATCGTTGCGGTAAGTTTTTTAGGAATGAAAATGTTCATATATAATCCCGAAATACCTGTAGAAGAAATTATTTGCCGATCTGAAGATAAAGTTAGTACTCAAAAATATGCTTATGTAAAAAACACTAATCCTAAACTTAAGTATGATGGTACTATTTCAATTAAATATGATGAAAATTATGATAATCAAATAGTTGTTGATTGTTATGTCAAGCCAGATAATGCTACTGTTAAAACAGTATCTTATTGGTGGGATAAGAGCGCCGCTACGAATCATAATATAACAATTATTGAAAAAGATGGTTGCTTATATGTTAAATTTAACAAAACAGCATCAATCAATATTATTGTTAGTGCTAATGATGATAGTAAAAAAAGTATAACTATAAAAGTTAGTGCTAAACCTAGTCGTGAAGATATATAAAAAATTAATTAAATTAAAAGGAGACTTAACATGAAAAAGTTAATGAAATTTATTATTTGTGCTTTTTTTGCATTATGTTTAACATCTTGTTTTAATAATAAAGATAAAACTTACATCGTAGATTTCAATACTGATGGTGGTTCTATCATTGAAAATCAAGAAGTAAAAGCTAATGAATTAGTGAAAAAGCCAGCTGATCCAACAAAAGTAGATTACGAATTTGCAGGATGGTTTAAAGACAAGGCTTGTACAGAAGAGTATGACTTTAATACACCAGTTGTTAAAAGTATTACATTATACGCAAAATGGAACAAACTTGATATAATTACAATCAAGTTTGAAACAAATGGAGGCACTGCCATTAAAGACGTTACTCAAGAGAAGGGTACAAAGCTTGTTAAACCAGCTGATCCAACAAAAGAAGAACATATCTTTAAGGGATGGTTTAAAAATGAAAAATGCACGCTTGAGTTTGATTTTGATGAAGAAATTAACGAAAACATCACAATATATGCTAAATGGGAACAAATAGTTTATGTTGAAAATGTTGAAATGGGTCTTAATTTTGTTAAATATTTCGCTAATAAGAGCGAAAAAGAAAATAAGAGAACCGAATTTTTTGATTTAACAAAAACTTTTATGGTTGGTTCTGACAATGCGTTTAACGCAAAACCTAACGTTAGTTATATGGTTTATGATGTTGAATTAGAAGAATTTATCGAAATCGAAGTATCAGAATGGAAATTTAATATAAAGGTAACACTTTTAGAAAATCCTAATCTTGATGTTACTAGTTATATTGAAAGTATAGATTATATTAATTGTACAATAGACTTTAGTAAAGATGCTATTGGCAAAAAATTTGAAATTGAAATATATCCTGAAGGGTTAACAAAAAAACAATTAAGTAAAGTTGAAGTTTACACAACATACCTTGAAGTTGAAGTAGTAGATGGATATAACGTGTATGATGCTCTTGATTTTGCCTACTTTGAAAACAGAACAGAAGGTGACGAAGCTGCAGCATGGACAGAGTTTAAGAATAGTAAAGGATTAGATGTAAACTATCATCCAAAAAATTTAATTTTACAACAAGACATTAATATTGAAAGCACTGATTTACCATCTATCATGTTCTATACAGAAAGTGAACTTTCTAAAGCGGATACTGATTATGAAAGAACATTAGGCTCGATGAAAGATTACTATGATTTATATGGCCACGTACTAAGCGAAAATGAAGAATTCCATGTATATGGAAATTACTATACTCTATCAGCTAGTAATCTTCGTGAGGTAACTAGAGAAAGTGGCAAAATAACTGAAGTTGGTGAAGTAGTAAGCCACGCAACATTACTTAGATTTACAGGTAGTGATGTTTCAGCTTCCTTTATTGAAAATATCAATTTGATTGGTAATGCACCAAAAGTTGAAGATGTTATTAAATCAGGTGGTATTATCCTTGTTAAAGTTAATAACTCTAATTTTACAGCTTATAATAATATTGCTACAAGATTCTTTATTAGTTACTTCCCTGATTACACATTAGACACATTCACTGTATCTTATTGTAAAGCATACAATAATTTCAATTCATTTATTTATAACTGGGGTTCAAATAAAGTATATATTGAAAATTCCGAAATGATTTCTGCAGGTGGTCCAATCATTATTCAAGACCATGTTGATCCAACATCATCAGAAGGTGGAAGAATCGCTGAAACAGTATTTAGATCATGCAAACTTGAGTCATTCATAACAGGACAAGAGGGTTGGTTTACTATCATGAAAACAACTGCTATAGTACCACTTATTAGATCATTAAATAATTTCTTCCTTCCATTTGGACGTTCGTTCATAGTATCAAATAATGGTTTAGAGTTTATGAACCTAATTTGTGTAAATAAGAGTGGTAATGCTCAAACATTTACAAGTGAAAAAATAGCGGGAAAATTACAAATTGATGATACAACACCATTTGATTTTGGTGCTAGCAATCCATATTTAAAAGCAATGTTAGATAACACTTTTGGAAAAACTGCTGCTTTCCAAACTAATGCCGCTACTACGACAACTGGTTTTTGTTATACTCCAGATGGAGCTTCATTAAAAGATGTTCTTGGAAATAGTATAACTGATCCTACCAATGATATGTTCAAAGGTGATTATCTAGCGATATACTACAATGGTATGTGTTTAACATTTGGCTATTATCAAGCAGATTATACAGCCTAATTCTTGCATAAAAACTTTTATATAGTTTATAATAATAGCACATAAGTTAGTGGAGGATCCGTATGGACGAAATAAAAAAACAAAATAACATTAATCATAAAAAAACCTTTGCTGCTGGAATAATACTATTAGTTATGGCATTTATTTATTTGCTATGCTTTGCTTTTGTTTTATATGTATTTATTACAAGTAGAAACAATGATCAAGCGAATAGCTTAGGAGAGGCTTTAGGCTTAATCGTAGTAATATTTATTAAAATACTATTTTCAATAGTTGGTTTACCAGTGTCATTTATACTTATGGTGAAATACACAATATTTGGTGTATTAAGTATTATTAATAGTAAAAAAGAAGACATTTCCACCAAGAAAATGCCATATGTATATTTAGGCTTTGCAATAGCATCGGAAATTGCGATTACTATAATTTATATTACTATAATTATCAATGGCGGATTAAAGGGTACACTTATCGCTTTGCCGATATGGGCTGTTATATCACTAGTACAGGTTTTAGTAAGTATATTTCTTATTAGTGATAAAAAAGTTATTAATAATTAGTGAAAGCTGCTACTATGTAGTAGCTTTTTTTATTGCAAAACTTTATAATATAACCACCATTTATAGTATAATATTAATGATATACTTACAAGAGAGGTCATAAAATGACGGCGTTTGACAATGAATTATATAAGAAATTACAAGTAGAAAAAATCAATGAACGTATTAAAGCCTTCGACAATAAATTATATCTTGAGTTTGGTGGCAAAATATTTGATGATTATCACGCTTCTCGGGTTTTACCAGGATTTGAAATTGATACAAAAGTAAAAATGCTATTTGATATGAAAGAAAGTTTAGAAATTATCGTTGTCATTAATGCCAATGATATCCAAAATGGTAAAATAAGAGCAGACATAGGAATATCATATGAAAATGAAGTTTTACGAATGCTTCAGGCATTTAATGAAATGGAGTTCTTAGCAAGAAGTGTTGTTATAACTAAGTACAATGGCGAAGTTGCAGTAGATAAATTCAAAAGAAAACTAAAAAATATGGGAATAGATGTGTATGTACATTATCCTATAGCAGGGTATCCCGTTAATGTTTCACAAATAGTAAGTGATGATGGTTATGGTAAGAATGAATATGTTAAGACCACTAAACCACTTGTAATCGTTACTGCTCCGGGTCCAGGTAGCGGAAAAATGGCTACCTGCTTGTCACAACTGTATCATGAAAACAAACGCGGTATAGTGGCAGGATATGCTAAGTTCGAAACATTCCCAATTTGGAATTTACCTTTAAAACATCCTTTAAATTTAGCATATGAAGCTGCTACAGCTGACTTAAACGATGTCAATATGATTGACCCTTTTCATTTAGAAAACTATGGTAAAGCGGCTGTTAATTATAATCGTGATGTGGAAATTTTTCCAACGCTAGAAACGCTGTTTAAACGCATTTATGGATATTCACCATATAAATCGCCAACTGATATGGGGGTAAATATGGTAGGATATTGTATTAAAGATGAAGAAAAAGTTCGAAAAGCTTGTCAAAATGAAGTGATTAGACGATATTTAAATGCTATTTGTGATGCTAAATTAGGAAAAATATCAGAAGATGTAGTCGCTAAAATTGCGAACATCATGGAACAATTAGAAACTTCTGTAGATGAACGAAAAATAGTTAGTGTATCTATAAACAAAGCTAAAAAGTGTGGAACGCCCGTTTTAGCTATAGAATTATCTGATGGAAAAATCATAACTGGTAAAACTTCTAATTTATTAACATCAGCAGCAGCTGCAATTCTTAATGCAGTGAAATATTTTTCTAATATAAGAGATGATTTACCGCTTATTTCTCCTAATGTGATTGAACCAATTGTGAATTTAAAATCACATATTTTAAGAGAACATGATGAACAGTTAAATGCTAACGACGTTTTATTGGCGCTTGCGATTGCCGCTACAACAAACCCATTTGCTGAAGAGGCTCTTAAAAATTTATCAAAACTTGCAAATGCTGAGGCTCATTCTACTATTATTTTACCTTATTATGATGAAGAAGTCTTAAAAAAATTATTTGTTAATGTTACACATGAACCAGTGGTTTTTGCAAGAAAATTAAAATAAAAAGGAGAAGCGGCATATGAAAAAGTTTTATCTTTTATTAGCAATTTGTTTTTTATTAATTATTCTACTTATATGTTTAATAGTTTATATAAACTGTACTACTAAACATCAAAAAAAGTCTAAAACTATGATGATTGCTCATCGTGGTCTAAGTGGTTATGAAAAAGAAAATACGATACCAGCATTTATTGCGGCAGGATGTCGATCATTTTATGGAATTGAGTGTGATATTCACCCAACTAGTGATGGAAAATTCGTTGTTTTTCATGATGATGATACTGCTCGAATCTCACCTATTAATATAAAAATTGAAGAGACTACCTTAGAAGAATTAAAGAAAGTACCTTTATATGATGTAAAAAATGAAAAGGTAGTACCATATTATACGATTCCAACTTTGGAAGAATATTTAGAAGTGTGCATTAGATATCAAAAACAATGCATTATTGAATTTAAAAATGTGTTTAAAGAAGAAGATATAAAAAAAGTAATCGCAATTATCAAAGAATATAATTATTTAGATAAGGTAATTTTTATATCTTTCTACATTGAAAATCTTGAAATTGTTAAGCGATATTTGCCTAATCAGCGCGCACAATTTTTGTCATCGAAGTATGATGAAACAGTCTTAGATCTTTTAATAAAATACAACGTTGATTTTGATGTTCACCATAGTGCTTTAAATAAAAGAATAGTTGATGAACTTCATCATAAGGGAATAAAAGTTAACTGTTGGACAGTAAATGAGAAAAAAAGAGTTTTAGAATTAATTGATATGGGAGTGGATTTTATCACGACCAATTATTTTGATTAATGTCAAATTTAATACGTATATTAAAAAAGATAGTGTTATTTATTGATGTTTTAGACAATGACTTACATTTTTTAACAAGGAGAAGGGAACAAGGATGAAAAAAACTAACAAAATGGATGTAACAAAATTTAAAAAGTTAAAAATTACTACATCAAGATTAGGATTTGGCTGTATGCGATTTCCAACGAATGATGATGGCACAATTAATGAAGTTGAAGCCGAAGCAATGATTGATTATGCAATGGAACATGGTGTAAATTATTATGACACGGCATATCCTTATCACAATGGTCAAAGTGAAGTATTTTTAGGAAAAATATTAGATAAATATCCGCGAAAGAATTATTATATTGCAACAAAACTTCCAATATGGGAAGTTGAAAATGTAGAAGATGCGAGACGCATTTTTGATGAACAATTAACTAGACTTAACAAAGATTATGTTGATTTTTATTTGCTTCATGCTCTTAATAAGGAACGCTTCAAAAAAGTAAAAGAATTAGGAATAATTAAATTCTTAGAAAATTTGCGTGAAGAAGGTAAAATCAAATATATAGGCTTTTCTTTTCATGATGATTTAGATTGTTTTTTAGATATTTTAAAGTATTATAAATGGGATTTTGGACAAATACAATATAATTATATGGACCAGTATACCTTACACGGAAGAGACTTTATTTATTATTCTAGTGAAATAGAAATGCCATTAATTATTATGGAGCCATTAAAAGGAGGCCTTTTAGCGAAACTCCCTCTTGATGTAAGTAGATTATTTAAAGATTATAAACCTACCGAAACAGATGTTTCCTGGGCTCTTAGATTTGTTGCGAGTCATAGAAATACTGCCGTAATATTGAGCGGCATGTCGAGTTTAGAACAAGTAAAAGAAAATGTGAAAATATTTTCTCCCTTTGTAGCTTATGATACTAATGAGCGACAAATAATCCGTGATGTTATTGCGAAACTTGAAAAAAGAGTTAAAAATGGTTGTACAGGATGTAGATACTGCATGCCTTGTCCATACGGCGTAGACATCCCACGTAGCTTTCATTTGTGGAATACCGCGAGCATATATAATAATGAAATAAGTATTAAAGCTAGTTGGAATGCTTTAAAGGAAAACAGCGAAAGTCCGTATTCATGCCACAAATGTGGGGTGTGTGAGGAAAAGTGTCCACAAAAAATAAAAATTAGAGATGATTTAGAAAAAATTACTGAACAATTTAAGGATTTATAAAAATGAATAATTATAAACATGAAATTTCTAGTGGCGCGGTTGTGTATTCTTATTTTGAGGATATAGCTGATGTAAAATTTTTATTAGTAAAAAATAAAAATGGTCATCATTGGTCTTTTCCCAAAGGTCATATTGAGATAGGAGAAACAATAAAGGATACAGCGCTTAGAGAAATAGAAGAAGAAACAGGTCTCAAAGTCAAAATACAAACTAATGATGTTGCTATAAACACTTATAGTCCATATGAAGGATGCTTGAAGGATGTTTATTATTTCTTAGCGCAGGCCTTTAGCCATGATTTTTATCCCCAAGAGTCAGAAATAGATGAAATTGTGTGGGCAACTAAAGATGAAGTGGTTAAAATGCTAACATATGCAAATGATTTAGCAGTTTTTAATCAATTAGTTAAAGTGTTGAAAAAATAAATATGAAGAAGTTCCCTTGTCAAACCTTCTTCAAAAAAATAAAACAAGGAGCCAATATGAGTAATAAAAACAAAGAAATAATCAAAGATATAATTGTAGAAGCTGTTATTGCTTCAATATACATAGTGTTGACATTAGGATTATCCTTTATGTCTTATGGAGCTATTCAAATAAGAATATCGGAAATACTTGTATTGCTTTGCTTTTTTGATAAAAAGCATTTACGAGGAGTTTTATTAGGATGTTTTGTCGCCAATTTACTAGGACCACTAGGAATAGTTGATGCGGTTGTTGGTACTTTTAGTACTTTACTCGCAGGATTATTAATTTCAAAATGTAAAAGACTCTTTACTGCTTCCCTTATGCCAACATTAACTTCCATTTTGGTAGGTTTAGAAATAAGTTATTTGTACCATACTCCCCTTTTCCTTGCTATAGGACAAGTAATGGTAGGTGAGGCGATCTCTGTATCAATTATTGGTGTATTAATAATAAATTTACTTATTCCAACCGAAATGTTTAAAAAAATATGCCCTAAATATGAAAATGTCAATTCGAATAATCCTGTATTAAAAATAATGCCTAGTGAGATATTAAAGAGTATTATTTGGATTTTTGTGATATTTGGTTACCCTGGTGTAAATATACAACCGAGCAATAAAACTTTCTTCATGACTTTATTTTACCCTAATAATGACATTATTGTTAAAACGATTATTATTTTTGTAATAGCTTTATCTACACTAATTATAGTGTTATATTTAATATCATCATTCTTTAAAAAAATAAATAAATACCTTATCATTCCTAGACTTATTATGATATCACTAGTATTAATTTTCGTCTCGATATTATCGTTTAATAAGATAGAATTTGATTATGAAGTTTACTTATTCGCTTTTGGCTGTTTACTATGTATAGAAATTAATGCTCTTATTAAGCATGTAAAATAAGGAGTTAATTATGTCAATTCTTTCATCAAACTTAAAATTACTAAGAGAAGAAGCTAATTATACAACTGAAGAGCTTTCTAGATGTATTGGCGTTGATGAATCTGATATCACAGCATGGGAGAGTGGCACAAGTATTCCTTCGGCAGCAACTCTTATGAAACTCTGTCAGGTACTAAAAATGCCTTTTGATGATGTAACGGAACGCGATTTAGTAAAAGAAAGAGCAGAGGCTTTAAAAGAAATGAAGAAAAGCCAAAAAAGTAATAATGGTAATTATGATTGGTATTTTGGAAATCCTAAATGGAAAGCATTTTACATATCATATATTATCTTCTTTTTTGTAGGAGTAATAATATCTGCACTTGTTATACTTTTTATTTACAAAAACGTAGATTTCAATATTTTACAATCTTACAATCCTCATAAAACCTTAACTTATATTAAAATAGAATTCGTTATAAGAGAAACAATAACTGTACTTAGCGTTTTCGGTTTAGGTTCTGGAATCTTTTATCTAATTCATTTTTTTAGATCACATGATTTTAATTTTAAATGGTGGTATTTATTCTGGATTTCGTTGTTGATAGCGGTAATATCTCTAGTTGGTATTGTAATGGCTATCCCTTTCTTAGTCACAAGTTTCAAAAAAGTATTAAAAAAGAGATGATAAAATGAATAGTGATAAAAACAAATATAAAATAGAAGTTCTAAAAGAAATAATTAAAAAATCAAACAATATTGTATTTTTTGGTGGGGCAGGAGTTTCAACTGAAAGCAATATTCCTGATTTTAGAGGTAATGGTGGCCTTTATAAAAATAAAGAGTATCACCATAATCCTGAAGAAATTCTTTCCCACGATTTTTTTGTTAATCATCCTAAAGAATTTTATGATTATTACCTTAATGAAATGATTTATCCTAATGCTATCCCTAATGCTTGTCACAAAGCATTAGCTAAACTGGAAAAAATGGGGAAATTAAAAGCTATTATTACGCAAAATATTGATGGATTGCATCAAGCAGCGGGCAGTATTAATGTCATTGAATTGCATGGTTCAGTGAAAAGAAATTATTGTACGAAGTGTAACAACTTTATGAATGAAGATGAACTAGTTTTAAATAATGGTAAATGCAATGTATGTCATGGAATTATGAAACCTGATGTAGTTCTATATGGTGAAATGTTAAATGAAAAATCGCTTCATAAAGCCCTTGAATATATAACAAACGCGGATACCTTGATCGTTGGCGGTACTTCACTTGTTGTTTATCCAGCAGCAGGTTTGATAAGATATTTTAGAGGCCGTCATCTTGTATTAATTAATGAGGCTGTAACTGAATATGATGGTATAGCGACACTTGTTATTCATGACAAAATTGGCAAGGTGTTAAATTTTATTAATGAAGAATACTGAGGTACAAAATGGTTTATTTAGAAGTTAGTTTATTAGGCCTTGCATTGGCTATGGATGCTTGTGCTGTTAGCATGAGTAATGGGTTGTTTCAGGCGATAATGCCTCTTACAGGTTATGGTATTGGTGAGGCATCATCATCACTTTTTAAAGCTGCTATTGCTAAATTTGACCACTGGATAGCATTTATTTTACTTTTGGCTTTAGGGATCAAAATGATTATTGATACTTTTAAAAAGAATAAAGAAGATGCTGAAAAAGAAGCAAAAGGCAAAAAACTTACTTTAAGTCTATTGTTAGCTCAAGGTGTAGCGACATCAATTGATGCGCTCGCTGTAGGATTTTCAATAAAAATGATGGAAAATGCGAACATTTTTATATCAATTGCTATTATTGGAGTTATAACTTTCATACTTTCTTTTATATCTATTATGATAGGTAAAAAGTTTGGGAAAGTTTTTGATAAAAAAGCTTCTTTAATAGGAGGTTTAATCTTAATCACAATAGGTACAAAAATATTTATTGAACATGTTGTGAATAAAATTTAAAAAGAGACTTCGAAAATGAAGTCTCTTTTTAATTTTGGTTTTCGTGAGTTTTAATTTTTATGGTTACTAATATATTCATCGACTACTATCTCAACATAGCGAAGCGGAACAGGCCCGCAGTCAAGAAGTAATTTATGGAATTCTATTTCATTAAAGTTATCCTTTAGAGAAGTTTTAGCTTTTTCATACATATCATTTATTTTAAAATAAGTGAAATAATACATTTGCGAATTCGTAGGTACTTCTACAAGCTGTTCAAAAATCTTTTGTGCTTTTTCATAAGTATAACCTTTAAAGTAGTTACTTAGGAAACTTAATAAATTGTCGATAGTCCAGCCTTCATAGTGAATTCCTAGATCGAGGCGAGCGGTTAGAATGCCATTAATTAAGTCGTTAAGTTTTAAATATTTAATAACATTTTGATCGAAATCCTTACAAAAGTTATAACTATATATTTCAGCATAAGTTGCCCAACCTTCAGTATAACCACTATTCTTTAAAACTTTACGTAAAGGGTTAACATTTAGTGTTTTGAAGTATATATTTTGGTACATATGACCAGGTATACCTTCGTGGGCTAGTGTAGTGTATAAATAATTATAATCACCATTGATTTTAGCATTGTTAAGGTAAATATATTCATCAGTATAATCATCTAAAGGCGAAGTCATATACGCTGCTGGGCTGAAATGGTTTTCCATAGAAGGATCAATATATTTTACATTGATATTTGGATATTTTTCAATAGCAGGGAAATGATTAATAATTTCGTCTTTATATAACTCCAATTGTTCTTTAGGGGTTATGTTCATTAAAGTGGTTTTTTCTAATTTGTTAACTAATTCTGGGTCACTATTAATTAGAGCTCTCAGTTCAGCAATACATGAGTTAAGTTTTGTATCAACATATGCTATTGCATCCTCGATAGAAATATCATATCCAGTTGCATCACGGAATTTAATTCTATAATACTCTTTCCCAATATCATAGTGAGCCAATCCCAAATTATTGGTTGCTTTGCCTTTTAATGCGCCTAAATTATCGCGTACATATTTATAGCCATCACAAAGGGAACCAGTAACGCGCTTTATGTTTTCTTCAATATAATATATCTTTTTCTCATTTGTTAGATTCAGATTATCGATTCTAGCGTCAAAAGTCTTAATTAAAAAATGATCTGAACTCTCTTTTACAAATTCGACGCATTGATTGATAACTTTGTCGATTACATAATCAGGCATACCATAGCCCTTATCGGCTTTTTTGTATTCATAATCTACATACTGTTTAAAGGTTTCTGGGACAATATCCATGAATTTAAAGTAGTACTCAATATCACTTTCATCATAAAATTTATATTCAGAAAGAAGAAGTGGAAGTTGGGCTTGATATCCTAAATAAGAACCCAAATAGTTATTTGATAAATAACTCATTTCAGGGGTTTTACTATTATAATTCAATAATAAGTCGCTAATGACGTTATATGTCATTTTCTGATCAAAATTCAACTCATTATAATCATATGATTCAACTTTTCCGAATAAATAATTAATAGCAACAGAAGAAAGGATGCTTGGGTTAGAAGGAGTTGGTAAAGAAACATTACCATGTTCATTAAAACCAAAATCTTCTTGCTGCTTCAAGAGCCAGTGTAAAGTGAACTCATCGTTTCCTAGTACACTCGCGAAAAGTGATGTAGTATAATCGTCGAAGGTGCTTACATCAGATTTATTCCATTTGAATTTGCATGATGATAAACTAAATGGTAGTACTAGTAAAAATAATAATAAAAATAGTTTTTTGAAATTTTTGATTATCTTATTTTTATTCATTAACAAACCTCCATATTTCATATTTAAATTTTATGTTTAGTTTATATATTTATTATACACCAAAATGTGGTTATTTACACAATTTATGCTGTAATACAGGTTTTGCAAACAAAAAAACAAAAAAAGAAATGCAATCACTTTACAAAAAATAAAAAATATAGTATAATATTTCACGGTCACAATATGTCTCAATAGCTCAGCTGGATAGAGCAACGGCCTTCTAAGCCGTGTGTCGGGGGTTCGAATCCCTCTTGGGATACCATCTAAAAGATTTGCTCCTTTTTAATAAAGGAGCTTTTTTCTTTTTATCTTTTAAAAGCTTTTCAAATGTATTGCAAAAGCCACGAATCTATGATAAAATTATGAAGTTGTTGAAGAATATAAACTCTTAAACAACAAATCCAAACAGGCAAGGAGTAAATATGAGTAGAAAACTAGGAACAGTTTCAATGGGGATAAGATGCCCTATTATTAAACAAGGCGATGATTTAGCAGAAATTGTTACAAATAGCGTTATGGAAGCATGTCAAGAAGAAAACATTAAATTGCGTGACAAAGATGTTATTGCGATAACAGAATCAGTGGTTGCGAGAGCACAAGGAAATTATGCTACTGTTGACCAAATAGCCACTGATATAAAAAAGAAGTATAATGGTGAAGAAATAGGCGTTATTTTCCCTATTCTATCGCGTAATCGCTTTGCTATGCTGCTAAAAGGTATTGTAAAAGGGACAAATAAAGTTATTTTAATGTTAAATTATCCATCTGATGAAGTAGGTAATGCTTTATTAACGTGGGATCAATTGGATGAAAAAAATATTAATCCTTATTCTGATGTTCTCACCTATAATGAATACCGCAATTTATTTGGTTATAATGTCCATGAATTCACAGGTGTTGATTATGTTGAATATTATCTAAAATTAGTTAAAGATGAGGGTGCAGAAATAGAAATAATTTTCTCAAATAATCCTAAATCAATTTTAAATTATACGAGCAATGTACTAGTTTGCGACATTCATACAAGAGCAAGAACAAAACGAATACTTAGAGAAAATGGCGCTAAAATAGTTTTTGGCCTTGATGACGTACTTACTTCATCTGTTGATGGCTCAGGTTATAATGAAAAATATGGCCTTTTAGGCTCTAATAAGGCTAGTGAAGATAAAGTTAAATTATTTCCTCGTGATGCTGAAGATTTAATAGAACAAATTCAAGAAAAAATATATTCTTTGACAAATAAGAAGATTGAAGTTATGGTTTATGGTGATGGCGCATTTAAAGATCCTCAAGGCAAAATTTGGGAACTTGCTGATCCTGTAGTTTCACCTTTTCATACATCTGGATTAAAAGGTACTCCAAATGAATTGAAATTAAAATACCTGGCTGATAATGATTTTAAGGATTTGAGTGGAAAAGAATTAGAAAAAGCTATATCTAAACGCATTAAGCAAAAAGAAAGCAACTTGGTTGGAAAAATGGCATCTGAAGGTACCACTCCACGCCAATTAACTGATTTAATTGGTTCTCTTTGCGATTTAACAAGTGGCTCTGGCGATAAAGGCACCCCAATAATATTGATACAAGGATATTTTGATAACTATACAAATAATTAATAATTATATTAAATAAGAACTATATTGGAGTTAATATGAAAATTGTTATTTTATCGGACTCTTTTAAAAATACCTTAACGAGTGTTCAAGTAGGTAAAATTTTAAAAAATGAGTTAGACAAAGCATTTGCGGATGTTTCATATTATGCGATTGCAGATGGTGGTGAGGGGACGGTTGATGCCTTATTGCTCGCTAAAAATGCTCAAAAGCAAGAAGTGGAAGTTGTGGATGCTCATTTGGAAAAATTGAAAACTTATTATGCAATTGATGATGAAAAAAATGCATATATGGATGTTGCGAGCGTTGTGGGATTTTCGGCAAATGCCAATCATGAGCTCGATGTTATGAATGCTACTACTTTTGGTATCGGTTTGATGATAAAAGATGCCATTGTGAAAGGTATTAAAAAAATATATTTAGGCTTAGGGGGCAGTATTACAAGTGATTGTGGCTGTGGAATTGCCTGCGCACTAGGTAGAAAATTCTACAACAAAAGCGGTAGCTCACTAATACCTACACCGAATAATTTAAATGATATAGTGAGTTTTAACGACGTTGATCTTATTGATCTGCATGATATTGAAATAATTTGTCTTTGCGATGTAACTAATCCTTTATATGGTGAATCTGGTGCTGCTTATGTATTTGCGCCACAAAAGGGAGCAACGATGGATGATGTAAAAGTAATTGATAAAGGGCTTAAGCATATATCTAAGTTGTTTTCTAAAGTTAACCCAAATTCTTCTGGAATGGGGGCAGCTGGCGGTATAATGTTCATGCTAAATAGCATGACTAATATTAAAATGATAAGCGGTGCTGATTATATTATTGATCAAATAGCACTAAACAGGATAATAACGAGTGATACTATCCTTATAACAGGAGAAGGCTGCCTAGATGAGCAAACCTTTTGCGGTAAATTGATAAGTAAGTTAGTAATGAAGGCAGAAGATAAAAACATACCATTACTGGCAGTATGCGGATGTAGCAAAATAGATTTGCAAACAGCCAAGAAAAATGGTATATCGATGATTTTTACTTTAAATAAAGGTGATAAAAGCCTTGAAGAAATGCAAAAAAGCGCTGTTTCTGATTTGAAAAAGACATCTGTTAGAGTAAAAGAATATTTACTTAACAAAATTTAGGAAGGAAATGAAAGTTTCCTTCCTATTTTTAAAAAAAATAAGTCATTTATCTTGACAATATAACTATAGAAGAGTATAATATTAAGGATGCTTAAGTATGAAACAAAACAAAAACAAAACTAATTTTTATGAAATAAAAAAATTTTTCTAAAAAATGTCAAAAATAAGTCATTTATCTTGACAAAGAAAGTGAGTTTTGGTATAATATTAAAGCAATGTGCGAGTAGGCGAAAAGGCAAAAAGCACAAAGGA
>URLJ01000019.1 GCA_900548675.1 uncultured Mollicutes bacterium | reverse complement strand
GTGTATTATACCATGATATTTATTGTTGGGACATTTTCTAAAAATAAACATTAAGACATTATCATAAAATAAACACACTTGGTAAAAAAAAGCAATTTAATAAGTTTACTATTTTGTCGTTTTGTGGTATACTAATCATACAGAAAAAAAGAGGCGTTTTATGAAAATTAGATGTAAAAATTGCTATCGAGTATTAAATAATAATGAGGAATATTGTACAAGATGTGGAGAACATAGTGAAGAAGTTGCTGAGCTATTGAGAACAGGAAAAACTTTAATTAACCCTGTTAAGAAATTTCGGTGCTTTTTATACCTCTATTTAGGAATTGCTTTTTTATTTAATGCTGTTTTAACAGTAATATTTGGCGCATTGTATTTAGCTAAAAATTCAAACATAGAAATAGGAGAAGAAGGAACACTTCTACCAGATGCAATGATTCTATTTTCATCTCTTAATGCGCTTTTGATTACGGGAATTGTTTTAACAATAATTATCATGATCATAGAATGGAAAAATATTAAAGCCGAAATAAAAAATATTAATGTAGAAAAATTAATTATATCATTAGCAGTAGCACCTTTTGTTATAGGATTGTTTGTATTTTTAACAAAGATGACGAATATATCGTTTATTCCACCATTGTTCAAAAATTATATTGTAAATCCTAATAAGGAGTTTTTGGCAACTGAATCACTAGGCTTAATAAAAATAATTCCTGTGATGATTTGTTATGCTTTCATTGAGGAATATATTTTTAGAAAATGCTTGTACGAATCCTTAGATGATGCTACCCTCTTAACCACTTCACAAATGGTAGGAATAGGTACACTTTCGGGGACTTTATTGGATTTTTTAAGTTTGGGTTTTTTCAATAGTGGTAATTTCTTGAGTGTTATACTAATATTGTTTACTAGTTTTGTTATGCAGTATACAATGTCAATATTTTACTTTATTAATAAAAAAAATATAACTTTTAATATAATATTTAGGATAGTACTTTACTTAATAATTATTTTAATACTAATATTATAAATTGAACTAAGGAGAAAAAATTATGGGTTTAACAGCGGGAATAGTTGGTTTACCAAATGTAGGAAAGTCAACTTTATTTAATGCTATCACTAAAGCAAATGCTTTTTGTGCTAATTATCCTTTTGCAACAATTGAACCAAATGTGGGAATTGTTGAAGTAAAAGATGAAAGATTAGATAATATTGTCAATATTGTTCATCCAAGAAGTATCGTACCTACTTCATTTTCTTTTACAGATATTGCAGGGTTAGTAAAAGGGGCAAGTCATGGAGAAGGGCTTGGCAATCAATTTTTATCACATATTCGTGACGTCGATGCGATATGTGAAGTAGTTAGATGTTTTAATGATGATAATATTACACATGTTGAAGGAAGTGTAGATCCAATCAGAGATATTGAGATAATAAATCTTGAGTTGATCTTAGCTGATATGGAAGTAATAGAAAAACGTCTTCCTAAAATTGAAAAGAAAGCCCATTGTGAACCAAATAGCGATGCAATGATGGAACTTACAATATTAACAAAAATAAATGATGTTTTGAGTAAAGGGTTACCTGCTCGTTTAGCTATACTAACTCCTGAGGAAAAGGAATTTGTTAAAAATTATAGTTTTTTAACAATGAAACCTATGCTTTATATCGCTAATGTTTCAGAAAATGATATTGCAACAGGAAACGAATATGTTGAAAAAGTAAAAGCCTATGCTGCAAAAGAAGGATCTGAAGTAGTAATGATTAGTGCGAAAATTGAAGAAGAATTATGTGCTTTAGATGAAGAAGATAGAGCGATGTTCCTAAATGATTTAGGTTTAGAAAAAAGTGGTCTAGATGAACTTGTAAAAAAAGCCTATGATTTATTAGGCTTAGCAACATTTTTTACAGCTGGAGAAAAAGAGTGCCGCGCTTGGACTTTCAAAAAAGGTATGAAAGCTCCACAAGTTGCAGGAATAATACATAGCGATTTTGAAAGAGGTTTTATAAAAGCTGAAACAATGAGTTATGATGATTTGATGACATATGGATCACAACTTAAAGTAAAAGAAGCAGGTAAGGTTCGCCAAGAAGGAAAAGAATATGTTGTCCAAGATGGCGATATTATGCTATTTAGATTTAATGTTTAATTAAATAAACAAAAACTATAAATATAAATTATCAATAAGAAGGAGGAATCAAAATGGATAAAGAAGCTTATTTCACAAGAGGACAAGAAATAGTTAGACGTTTAAATGAATTGACATATGAAGCGTATTTTGTTGGTGGCGTGGTACGCGATTATTTATTAAAGAAAGATTTTACTGATATCGATATTGCAACTTCTGCGACACCGGAACAAATTTATCAAGAATTTCCTACTGTTGATATGACATATGCAAGTAGAGGGTGTGTTACACTTACTGAAGGGGAGTTTAAATATGAAATTAGTACCTTTAAAGAAGAAACATACCTCAACAGAACCCGTAATCCTAATATGATTCATTTTTCAATGCATTTGATGGAAGACGTTAATCGCCGCGATTTCACGATAAATGCTATAGCTATGACAGACAACTTAGATATAGTTGATTTATGTGGTGGTAAAAAGGACTTAGAGAAAAAAACAATTAGAGTAATAGGAAAACCAAAGAAACGTTTTCAAGAAGATCCGTTGAGAATTTTAAGAGCATATGAATTAATGGCTCGTTTCAATTTTCATTTCGCTTTTAATACTTCACTTGGAATAAACAAATGTACAAAATTATTACCTGACGTATCAGAACAAAAGGTTTCTACTAGTTTAGAAAAAATTTTTGATGCACAATATGGAAAAAAAGCAGTTAAAAAAATGGTATCTTTAGGTACCAACGAAGGACTATATCCATATGAAGAAGGTTTAAGAATAATAGCTAAAAAATACAAAAAATTAACCACGAATGAAAAATTCGCATTATGTTATAAATGCTATGGCAGTGTTCCAGAAAATACTTGTTTTGAAAAAAACCGTATCAACTTTTTCAAAAAGGTAATAGAAGTGGCCAATGCTACGGAATGTATTCCGATGACAAGAATAATTGTTTTTAACTATGATAAAAATGTTTTATTAGCTGCAGATAAAGTTAATACCTATACTGTTAAAGCCCATAAGTCACAGGCCAAACTAATTGAAAAGTATGCCGCAACGATGCCGATTAAATCAATAAATGATATGGAGTTTAAAGGATTTGATTTGGTTAGTTTAGCTGGTGGTGTTAGTGGTACTTTCATTGGCGAAATAATGCAAAAACTTCGTGAAAAAGTAATTATGAAAGAAATACCAAATGACTATACGATTTTAAAAAGAGAAGCAAAAATACTTTTAGCAGAATGGCGCAGCAATAAGGAACCGCAAGAGTTAAAAGATAATCTTGAAAAAGCTAAAGAAGAAAGAGATAAAACAACATTAAACGCTGCCAAAGAAGAAAAAGTGGCCGATGATATGTCTAACATTCAAAACTTTACAAAATATGAACCAAAAGACGATCCTAGTGATATATTGTCTGATTTTAATGAAGAGCAAAATATGGATATAGAGAAATTGCGTGCTGAATTCACTGAAGCATTTGATCATTTGATGGCCTTGAGAGCGGATAGTATTAAAGAAAGTGAAATATCTGAAGAACAAAAACAAGCGGCTTTAACGCAACTAGCAATTGAAATTAAAGAAAAATTGTGCGAAGCTGATCCAAAATATAATGTCTTATTTCAAGAGGAGGAAAAAGATGAAATTTAAAGAAATGCAAGTAGGAGATAATAATGCAGAGTTTTTTGCATTAGTACTTGATTGTAAACAAAAGCAAACAGTAAATCAAACCCCTTATTTTGGCTTGACTTTATACGATGGAACTGATAGTGCGGATGCTCGTATTTGGAACATAGGTATTGTTAGTGATTTAGATAATGCTGCAATTGAAAATGGGAAAGTTTACAAGTTTACTTCTAAAGTAAATGAATATAATGGTAAACATCAATATATTATTAGTAAAGTAGAAATGCCAAAAGAAGGAGAAATAGATATAAATACTTTTTATCGATATGCTCCATTAACAGAACAAGAATTAAAACAAGGAATTAAAGAGTATATTTTCAAAGTTGATAATGCTATTCTTCAAAATTTAGTAAAGGCCGTGATATCAAGTGCTGCTGATAAATTCTTTATTTATCCTGCTGCGATGACGATGCACCATAACTATTTATCTGGATTGGCATATCATACCTATTCAATGTTAAAAATAGCAGATGTTTACTTAAAAAATTACCCAACCCTAAATAAAGATTTGTTGTATGCCGGAATACTTATTCATGATGTTGGTAAAACAGAAGAATTAAGTGATGCTAAAAGTCCAGTATATTCTTTAAAAGGTAATTTATTGGGTCATTTGTTAATAGGCCTTGAGATGCTGGAAAAAGAAGCTTTAAACTTAGGTGTATGTGATACAGAAGAATATTTGCTTCTTCAACATATGATTGCATCACATCATGGTGAATTAGAGTTTGGAAGTCCTAAAGAGCCAGCAATTCAAGAAGCGGTTGCTTTATATTTAATAGATCTTAGCGATTCTAAAATGGCAGGAATTGGTGCTGAAGTTAGTAAAACAGCTAAAGGTACACAAACGAACCCTATTCCAACTTTATCGAAAAAAACATTGTATGTCCCTAAATTGTAAAATATTATATATGAAACCAAAAAATAAAGCCCCTTTTTTAAGGGGCTTATTTTTGAATCTAAGCAATTGCATAGCGGCACTTGTTATTGGGCACAATTAATTAATTTCCACAAGAACAATTAGATTCATTTTGGTCTTTAAACTTTTCGGTCATTTGGCATCCCATTTCTTTCATTGAGCACCCAACTGATTTCATCATCTTATCAATTTGGGGTTTATGAAGTAGGGCTACGCTAGTACCTAAAACCACTATTGTACCTAACATTATAGGAACAAATGCTGATTTCATATTAACACCACCATTTTTGTTTAAAGGTTTGCTTATAAAATAGATCTTAATTTATTAGCATTAATAGTATGTCTATAAAAATAGAAAGTATAAGTGTAAAATTTTTACTTTTTATTTTTTATCTAAAAAATCAAAAGGTGTTAATTCCAATTCATATTCTCCTAAATCACTAAAGGCACTTTTTTTATCATCTATTTTAATGAATTGATTTTTTTTATTTAAAAACTCCTTGATCTTTTCACGCAAAATAGTTTGACGATTTTGTTCAATTCTAGTTATGCCACGGCGATATGCATTAATATCTCCAATTAGGATTAAAAGTTTTTTAGCTCTTGTCAAACCTGTGTAAATTAGTTTTCTTTTGAACATAAATTGATAGTAAGTAGTTAATGGCATTATGACAATATCAAATTCGCTACCTTGAGCCTTGTGGATACTTATAGCATATGCCAATTTTAAATCTTCAAGTTCAATTAGCGTATAATCAATTATTCCAAAATCAAAAGAAACGCTCATACCAGTTATTTCACCATCTTGGTAAAGAAAACTATGAACGTAACCGATATCGCCATTCATAATCTTTTTTTCACTCCTGTTGACCAGTTGAATTACCTTATCATCAAGTCTAAAGGTACTTCCGCCATAAACTAATTCATCTTCATTTTCTTTTTTTGGATTAATAACATTTTGAACACGATCATTTATTTCATTAATTCCTAAATTACAACGATACATAGGTGCGAGTATTTGAATATCTCGAATGTTTTTTCCTTTTGATAAGGCTAGTTTCACTAAGTCAACAACCATTCCCAGCAAATGTTCGTTGTCAGTAGGAATAAGATAACGATCATTAAAACGTTCCATTATATTTTCAGAAACGAGTCCTTCGTTAGCATCGTGGGCTAGTTCAATAATTTTACTACCTTCATCCTGCCGGTGAATTTTAGTTAATCTGATTGTTGTAATTTCTTTTGAATCGATGAGATCTTTTAAAACTTGCCCTGGTCCTACAGAAGGTAACTGGTCAACATCGCCTACGATAACACATCTAGTATCAGATCCTATTGATGAAAACAGTTGATAGGCAAGTGGCAAATCAAGCATTGAAGATTCATCGACGATAAGAAGTTTTTCACTAGTTTTATTTTCTTCATCATATGCATAATGACCATCTCCAGTATACCCTAAATATTTATGAATGGTTGAAGCGTTGACGAGAGTAACTTCCTTTAATCTTTTGGCAGCTCTACCTGTTGGAGCTAATAAGGCTATAGAGTCAACAATAGTGCTATTATCACTTTTCCCTTGAGATAATATTTCGGTATATAAATTGACTATTGTTTTAATAATCGTAGTTTTACCAGTACCAGGTCCACCTGTGATGATAACAAATGGTTCTTTAAACGCGTTAATAACAGCATTTTCTTGGTCGCTGTTTAATTTAAATTGTAATTTTTTCTGTATTTTTCGATATGCTTTATTAATAGCTTCATCTGTAAACAATTCTGAAAAGCAAGAAGTAGAATTTAATTTATCAGCGATAATTTGTGCGAGATTAATTTCTTTTAGATGCAAGTCATAATCAAACACTCGGCCATCAGTAGTTAAAAACACTTTATTATTTTCCGCTAAATTGTTTAAAATATCTTGATAATTCTCAAATGTTAAATCAAATTCATTTGTTGTAGTTAAATAATGATTCATTTGTTTATGCAATTCATGAGTATCAACAAAGCTATCACCTTTATTATAGATTAATTCTTTTAGTATATACAAAAGCAAAGCGTTAAGTCTAATACTAGAATTAGGTTCTATTCCCATTTTTAAAGCAAATTTATCATTTTTCAGAAATCCAAAATGATCTAGTTTTTCCATTAAAATATAAGGTTGTTCCTTAACTGTTTCAATCGCAGTAGCTCCAAAAATGGCGATAATCTTATGACAAAGATCAATAGATAACCCATTATTTAAGAAAAACATAATTATTTGTTCATTTATGCGGTTGTCTAGTACAGCATAATATATCGTATCAATATTTTTAGCGTTTATTCCAAGTCCTTCGAGAACTGTTTTATCTTTTGCTATTTTATCAATAGCATCTACCCCTAAAGCATTTACAATGATTTTAGCAGTTTTGATGCCAATATTTTTAAATATGGGGCTAGATAAGTAATTGATAACCCCCTCTGTGGAATATATATCTTTTCTTGTAAAAGAAGTTGCTTTAAATTGAAGCCCATAATTAGGATCTTTAATAAAGTTTCCTTCAAAGGAATACTCTTCATCCACTAGTGGTTGGCGATCGAACGATGATGTGATAGTTAATTGTTTTCCTATTAAATGGTTTTTAGTTCGTTTTATTTTATAATCTTCATCTTTTAACGATATAATAACAACACCGTAGCCATTAACTTTATTGTAGTAATTGATGCGGGTGATAGTTCCTTCAACTTTCATTAAAACACTTCCTTAATATTAGTATTTCCGTAAAACATCATTCATATATACTTTATCAATTGTGCCACCTCCGAGGCAATATTCGCCGTCGTAAAAAACACATGCTTGACCAGGTGTTATAGCTTTTACGGGGATATCAGTTAATACTTCCAAAGTATTTTCATCTATCCAATTAATAACGACACCAATATCTTTTTGACGATAGCGGAATTTAGCGGTAAGGTGAGTATTATTAAGGGGTTTTTCATTAAAGAAACTTGGATTTGTCACGATAACACGATTAGCAAAAAGTAGTTCTTGAAGTTTTCCTTGGCCAACGTAGAGAGTGTTCGATAAAACATCTTTTCCTACTACAAACCATGGGTCACCTTCGCCACCTATTCCAAGCCCTTTTCTTTGACCAATGGTATAGTACATTACTCCATCATGAGTTCCAAGTACTTTACCATTGATATCTACCATTTTGCCAGGAGTAGCAGGTAAGTAGTTCTGTAAGAAGGCTTTAAAATTTCTTTCACCAATAAAGCAAACACCAGTTGAGTCTTTTTTGTTTGCAGTAACTAACTGATATTTTTCCGCGAGAGCTCGTACATCAGGTTTCCGCATATCTCCTACTGGAAATAAAGCTTTAGCTATTTGTGCGCTAGTTAACTCCGATAGAAAATAACTTTGATCTTTATTTTCATCAACACCTCTTAATAGATAGTGTTTGCCATCTTTGTGAATACATCTAGCATAATGACCCATAGCGATATAATCAGCTCCTAGGTTATTGGCATATTCAAGAAAGGCCTTAAATTTGATTTCTTTATTACACATAATATCAGGATTTGGAGTTCGTCCTTTTTTATATTCATCTAGGAAGTATTTAAAAACGCGATCCCAATATTCCTCAATGAAATCTACACGATGAAGTTTAATACCTAGTTTTTCAGCTACTTTTACAGCATCTTGATAATCAACCTCTTGAGGACAAACATCATCATTGAGGGTAGGATTTCCAAGGATATCATTATTGGTGGCTGAATCCCAATTGCGCATAAAGATAGCTTCGACATTATAGCCTTCTTCAAGCAATTTAATAACAGCGACGCTGCTATCTACACCACCTGATAAACCTACTATTACAAGGTTATTATGATTTGATGAATTATTCATAGTTTCACCACCTAGTTAAATTAAGTTTATAATACTAGCATAGTATAACACATAATGGAATAATTTACTTTTGTTATGCAAGAAAACAAAATAAAAAGGATTGAAGTAAATTCAATCCTTAATGGTAGCTATAGTGTAGTTTTAATTTCTAAAATAGCATCACGTAGAACCATTGCTTCTTCGAAATTAAGATCTTTAGCAGCTTTACGCATTTTTTCTTCGAGTTCAGCAATAATCTTACGTTTTTCAATAGTAGACATTTCTTTAATTTTATCGCTGTCAAGAAAAATATTTTCATCGTTTGTATTATCATCAAAAATTGTTATTGATTCACTAATTTCTTTTGTAATTGTTTTTGGTGTAATATTGTGATCAAGATTATATTTTTCTTGAATTTGGCGGCGACGATATGTTTCAGTAATCGCTTCATGCATTGAATCAGTAACGTTATCTGCAAACATTATGACGTGACCATTAGCGTTTCTTGCTGCTCTGCCAATCGTTTGAATTAGCGAGCGAGTACTTCGCAAGAATCCTTCTTTATCGGCATCAAGAATTAAAATCAAACTTACTTCAGGAATATCAAGACCTTCTCTTAAAAGATTAATACCAACGATACAATCGAATACTCCTTGACGTAGTTTTCTAATGATTTCTAGGCGCTCCAATGCTTTAATTTCCGAATGTAGATAAGCAACTTTAATTCCCATTTCCTTTAGATATTTGGTGAGGTCTTCACTCATTTTAATTGTCAAAGTTGTGATTAAAGTTCGTTCATTTTTAGCAATTTGTTTTTTTAATTCGCTTAGTATGACATCTATTTGATTTTTTATTGGTTTTATTTCAATTGTTGGATCAAGTAGACCAGTTGGTCGGATAATTTGTTCAGTGACTTGGCTGCGAGATAATTCGAAATCACCTGGAGTAGCACTAACATAAATTACTTGATTAATTTTGCTTTCAAATTCATCAAAATTTAAAGGTCTATTATCTAGGGCGCTAGGAAGTCTAAAGCCATAGTCGACTAAAGTCATTTTTCTGCTTCGGTCACCATTATACATTCCTCTTATTTGCGGAATTGTTACATGTGATTCATCAATAACCATTAAGTAATCATCACCAAAGAAATCGAGAAGAACGAAAGGCGTTTCACCTTCACTTCTAAGACTAAGATGTCGAGAATAGTTTTCTATACCTTTGCATGTTCCTATCTCTTTTAACATTTCCAAATCATATTTGGTACGTTCTTTTATTCTTTCTGCTTCTAATGGTTTTTTGTTTTCTTCAAAAAATTTAATTTGATCATCAAGTTCTTTTTCAATTCTTCTTATTGCTTCATCTTTTTTTTCATCGCTAACAACAAAGTGCGTGGCAGGGAAAATAGTAATAGTATTAACAGAAGAAAGCACTTTTCCTGTTGTTACATCAAAAGTACAAATCTTACTTATTTCATCGAAATCGAATAGGACGCGAATACCTTCATTTTTTTCATAAGTGGGAATAATGTCAACATTATCTCCTTTAACCCTAAAAGTACCACGATCAAATTCAATGTTATTTCTACTAAATTGCATATCAATAAGTTGTTCAATGAAATTATCGCGTGAAATTTCATCATTCTTATGGATTGTTAAACTCGATTTTTTATATTCCTCGGGATCTCCAATACCGTAAATGCAAGATACGCTAGCAACTACTATTACATCATCTCTTTCTAGCAACGCCGAAGTAGCGGAATGTCGCATTTGATCAATTTCATCATTAATGCTAGAATCCTTTTCAATATACATATCCTTACTAGGCACGTAAGCTTCTGGTTGATAATAATCGTAATATGAAATGAAATACTCTACTCTATTTTCAGGGAAAAAAGTTTTCAATTCACTATACAGTTGACCTGCTAATGTCTTATTATGAGCAAGAACTAAGGTTTTTTTGTTAGCATTAGCAATAACACTGGCAATCGTAAACGTTTTGCCAGTGCCTGTTGCACCAAGAAGAGTTTGTTCTTTTACCCCATTTTTGACATTAGTCACTAATGTTTCAATTGCCTTTGGTTGATCTCCCATCGGTTTGAAAGGTGAAACAAGTTTAAAACTCTTGTGTTCCATATCTTAAGCTTTCAAATAAACAACATTTTTTGGTTGTTTATCATCGTATATGATATCAATATATTCTTCTTGGGTTTCTGTATATAAGAAAGAGTTAAGACGTGTGTTAATCTTTTCTCCTGTTTTTGTATAGTATTCAATTTCTAACATTGATTCTTTTAAGCCTTTTTGATTTTTACCACGGCCAAATTTAAAAGTTACAACACGAGCTTTTGCGCGTACACCATATATTTTAAGATAATTTTGATTATCTTCTTTTGGAGCATTTGTTAAGCTATCTATTAAGTAAGTCATTAAAACAGCATATAAAAGGACGATTATAAATGGATACAAGTAATTTCCATATATTTTTTCTATAGAAACACTGTTATCTGTAAAAGCATTTCCTATTATAGATCTTACAAGATGGTTAATCGTTCCATATAGCGATACTACCATCATCGCAAGATTTGTGAATAAAGGCCCTTTTTCCAATGTGATTTTGTTTCCTTTTAAAACAAAAGGAAAGTTCAAAACCTTTTTTTCATCAGTAACATCATTATATAAAATAGTTACTTTAGAACCCTTATGATAATCTTCCATATTAATTTCATTAGGTGTAAATTCAAATTGATGAGTAAAAGAAGTTAATGATTTAGGACTAACAAAATCTACAAGCATAAAAATACGTTTTCCATTGCTTTCAATTTCTTTTACGGTTCCTTCTACTTCAAGAGGAGAAGATTTAAGTTTATTTTTAGCTTTTATATCTCGACGTAAGCAGAGAATGAAATTTACTGTGTAAGCAGCTAAAAAGCCTACATTTACGATTAAAAATAAAATGGTAATAAAAATGTTCATATTTAACCTCTCTTTTATTTGTGATATTCTTTATGATTAATAATTGTGTAAGCACGATAAATCTGCTCCAAAAGAATCAATCTCATTAATTGGTGGGGAAAAGTAAATTTTGAAAATGATAATTTAAAATTACTTCTAGCTTTTACTTCATCACTTAAGCCATTTGATCCCCCGATGACAAAGGTGATGCGGCTGTTACCATAAGTTTGCAATTCAGATATTTTTTGGGCGAAAGAAACACTATCGATTTGTTTCCCTTCTATTTCAAGAGTGATAACGAAATCATCCGGTGTAATTTTTTCTAATATTAATAATCCTTCTCGTTTAATATTTTCAGCAGTTTCTTTATAGTTGATTTCCTTTACTTCTGTTAATCGCACATTTTCATAGGCTGAAAGTCTTTTTAAATATTCTGATATGCCATTTGTTAAAAAAATCTCTTTAATCTTACCAACAGTTATAATATTAATCATGCGGCATCTTGCTCCGTTACATCAACCGCTTCGTGCTGCTTGGCAATAAGTAATTTGGTCTTAGAGTTAATAAATAGAGGACAAGAAGCTTGATAAGCAAGATCTTCGGTATTACACTCTTCGCTTAAATGCGCTAGGATTACATATTTTGTATTATTACTCATAATCTTTTTTAACAGATCGTGGCAGTTTTCATTTGATAAATGACCTTTACTACTTAAAATGCGCTGTTTTAGGGGCCATATTCTTTTACTTGCCATGAGCATCTCAACATTATGATTAGATTCAACGATTAAAATTTCAATGGTTCTCAAAATAGGGAAATACTTTTCTTCGACAAATCCGGTATCAGTTAGATAAGCTGCTGTATGATCCGGTGTTTTTATTAAATAACCAAACGTATTTTTAGCGTCATGAGACATATTAATGGGAACAACAAATAAATCATTTAAACAATATTTTGTATCTTTTTCAATTAAATGAATTGGAAACATTGTTAGATAACTTCTAACTTTACCATCTAAGGCATCGAAACTTTTTTTGTTAATGTATAAATGAGCATGAGTTTTTTCTAAAACAGTTGTTAAATGTTTCACATGATCTGCATGCTCATGGGTTACAAAAATAGCATTAAGTTCCTTTAGTTCAATGTTTTTTTCTTGTAAACGTTCCTTTATTTGTTTATAACTAATGCCCGCATCAATCAAAAAACGTGTATTACCAGATTCGATGTAAGTTGCATTTCCTTTTGAGCCACTTGCTAGTACGATTACTTTCATTATTATACCTCTAAGTAATAGTTTACTTCTAATTAAATATTATATCATATTTTTTTAAAAAAATCAAAAAAGCGATTTTTAAGTTTACATAAGTTCCTAAAAGCCTAAAAAAAGAAAAAACTTGTTAAACAAGTTTTTCCTTTTAAAAAGATTCAAACAATTATGAAAAATAGTTAATTAGCACTTAAAAAGCCCAGCAAGCACCAATAATAACTAATAAAATGAATAATACAAGGATGAAAGCATATCCGTATTCTTGACGACATTGATTCATAATAATCCTCCTTCCGCAATATAATACGTGAAAAATAGAAAAAATGATAATTACATTAGCCCATACTTAACAAAATTAATTAATTTATTATTCATACTTGAGAAAAAAAGAATAAAAAGTTTGAAGATAAATCAAAATAATATGTGAAAAAATGTGAATTTTATATGAAAAATTGGTATATCATTTGTTTTTTTAGTTAAAATTTGATATTATATTATTGTTAACTTTATGAAAAATGAAGGAGTGAAAGAATCATGAGTCAAAAAACCATGAATGGTAAAAGTCTTATTAAAGTAGTTTTACCGGTAATTTGTGGACTAGCAGTAATCGTTACTATTGCAATTATTGCGTCCGTTGTATCTGGGAAATCAAAAAATCCTAAGATTGATGATCCAAAAGGATCATATGCTAAATTAGATGATTACGTAATCACTAATGAAAAGCTATATATCAATATGAAATATTCATATGGCGTATCTCAATTAAATTCTTTAGTTGATACTGAATTATTGAAAAATATTGATGTTGATACTGAAAGTGAAGAATATAAAAAATTTGTTAATGAATTAATATATGGTGAAAACTTCGATGAATTAACTGATGCTGAAAAAGAAAAAGCCGAAAAGAAATATCTTAATTCATTAATCATTGCAGGATATCGTAACGATCAATTGCGTGAAGATTATCATAAATTAGAATATCGTCGTTATCTTTATGCAAAAGAAGCCTATGAAAAGGAAATTGCTGAAAATGATTATGATGCAGAAGATTATCAAAAAGTATATGAAGAATTATATGCTGATACATTAGAAGCTAATGTAACAGGTCTTGTTCTTACATTTGATAGCGAAGCTCAAGCATTAAAAGTAATGAAACGTTTTGGTATTGATACTGACAATCTTTCTTCAAAAGGTTGGTACAATTTAAATCGTAAAGCAATCAATGAAGAAAAAATTAAAGCTAATGAAGTTAAAATTGATGAACTTGAAACTGATGCTGAAGCTAATAAAGACAAAATCGATGCTGAATTAGAAATCGTAAAAGGTAATAAAGATGCAATTGAAGCAGCTGAAAAAGCTTTAGAAGATTTAGAAAAAGAAATCAAAGATTTAACTGATGAGGCTGAAATCAATGCAAAGAAGGCAGAAATTGAAGCTAAAAAAGCTGAATTAAATAGCTTAAATCGTATTGATGAAATTGAAGCCTTAAGACACGATGAAGAAATTGCTAATCTTAAAAGTGAAAATAAAGAATTAGCTGAAGATGAATTCTTCAATGAAAATGAAGTAAAAAAATTATATATCGATATGTATAATTATCTTTATGCTTATTACACTAAAGCTGATGCTGATTACTATGACGCTGTTGGCAATTTAAAACCTGAATATCAAATTTTGAAAAAAGATGTTCATTATTCATACGATGCTGATGGTAACTTAGAATTCAACATGGAAGAATTAGCTAAATTTAAAGGCGAAGATAGTGAGGAAGGATACAATAAATTCTCACGTTTCGTGTTTAATGCTGATCAAGCAACTGCAATCAATTCAAGTGTTAAAACAACATTATTTACTTCATTAAAATTAAATACTGATGAAGAAGATAAATACACTTTTAAAGATGCTGTAAAATATGATTTCTCTACTTTTGCAAGTGGAAGTACTAAATATCTTGCTTTAAAACTTGCTCAAAAAGAATCTAAAAAATCAACTGATGTTGTTGACTTTTCAGTAATTGCTGGTGAAAAAGCACCTACTGAAGAATTAAAGAAAGAACTTAAAGAACATATGTTAGAAGATAAATTTGATGAAAATCAACAAGCAAGACTTCTAATAAAACTTAGAAAAGATCATTCATTAAAAATATTCGACCATTTCATTGATACAATGTATGGTGCTCAATATACAAAACTTCTAGGTACTACTTTAGGTTTAACAGAAGGAAAAGATTTCGATAAATATGTTAACAATAAAAAGAATAATAAGACTTATGTGTTTACATACAAAGATAATGCTAATGCAAACGAAATCAAAGTAAGCGCACAACAATTTTTTGAAAGTCTTGAAAAACAATATGGTCCTCAAATAACAATTAGTATGATGAATACTCATATGGTTTTAGGTAATAAAGATTTCAATAGTATTTATAATCCTGAAACAGGTGAAATATACGACCACCAAGCTTTAAATGATGCAATGCAAACAAATGTTAAGAGTTTGAAATATTACTTCAATAAAGGCTATTATGCATCTGCTGGTTTCGATGCAAAATATGGTTGGGAAAATTTCTTACATGATTATTTAAGAATGAGCGATGAAAAAGAATTAGTAGCAAACTTAATAGCATTAGAAGATGCATATGATTTATTCAATCAAACTACTTATACAAAAGAAGCTTTAAAAGAAGCTATGATTAAAATGTGGAATGATTATTTTGAATTATCAGTTGTTAACCTAATCGCTTATGTTGACTATGACTTAAATGGTAGTGCTAGTCAAGAAGATTTTGATACTGAAGATGATGCTGAACAAAAACTTTGGACAGAAGCACAAATGAATGCTGCTAAAGAACTTGTTGAATTAGTATACGAAAAAGCTGGTTTCACTGGCGAAACAGGATTATACAATCAATTAACATATGTTGTAAATGTTTACCAAGAAGCCGATGTAACAGATCCTGAATGGGGTAAATATATTGCTTTAGGATTAAAACTAAAAGCTGAAAATGCGGCTACTTACAACAATGATAGTAGCATCGTTGAAGAATTTGTTGATGTAATCAGCAAGGCTTATCATGAAATTGCTGAAGCTGGTTTCGAAGGTCGTACTTTTGATGCTCCTGTTTATGTTGATGGATCATTCCCTACGGGATTTGGTTATCATAAAATAGCTGTTGCTGGAACTGCTAAACACATCTTAGTTGATGAAGATACTGAGGAAGTAGCAGAAAAACAAATAGACTTTATTATGAATACAACAAATCTTTACAAATTATATCGTGCATCTAAAAACGATAAATGGAGTGAAGAAAATTCAGACTTTAAGAAAGAAAAATTAGAAGAATATGGTTTTGCAAGTGATTATGAATTTACTGAAGCATTGACAAACGCACTAAAGTATTATTATGATGGTGCTATAGGCGAACTTGAAGATGATAACGTAATAGATGAATATTTGTCAAAATTACGTACAAGTAAAGTAGAAGAAGGCAAATATAAATTCAATAATGATGAAACAAAAACTCGTTATCTTGAAGCTGAAAAAGCTGTATTAAATAGCTTAGAACTTGCTAAATAAGGATGGTGACAACAATGAAAAAGAATCTATTTAAAAACTTATGTTTAGTAGTGCTATTAGCATGTTGTGCACTTGGCGTTACGGGATGTAAAGAAAAAGAAACCTATAAATATCCTTCACAAGTTCCAACTATTACAGATCCTAATGGTACATTTATCAAAATTGGTGATTATACAGTAACTAAAAATCAAGTATTCTACCGTGCCCTTTCAACTTATGGAACATCTATTCTAAATGAAATGCTTGATGACGCTATTCTTCCAGCATTTACAGAAGAAGGTTACGATGATTATAAAGAAGAAATAATTTATGGTAGTGCTCTTGATACAGAAGAAGCGCGTAAAGAAGCAGAAGAAGACTTCTACGATGGTTTATTATCAGAAGGACTATACACTAAAGAAGAACAAGAAGAATACATTAAACTTGACTATCGTCGTTATCTTTATTGTAAGGAACAATTAGTTAATGAAGTTAAAAACTTTGAACCTGTTAAAGATAAAGACGGAAACGTAACTAAAGAAAAATATTTCACAGATTCAGAATATGAAAATGCTAAAAACACTGTTACTAAAACAACTATCAAAGCTATAATTCTTAATTTCAGAAGTGATGCTGAAGCACGTTATGCTTTAGAAAAACACAATGTTTATGCTACAAGTTTTGATTACAAAGGTTGGCACAAATTAGAAGTAGTTAATGGTGTTAAAAAAGCAGGTGCATTGATGAATGCTCAAGAAGTTGCTAAAGTATTTGCAGAATTATATGATGAAGTATATGATTATGTTGATGATGCAAATCAAACTCCTAATGTAACGCTTAATGACAAAACTTTTGATTTAACTTCTACAAAAGAAGGAAAAGCTGTTTATGACTTTAACTTCACATATGGTAATTTAAGCAAAATTAGTAGTATAATAGCTAATAAATTATTTAATGATTTAGAAGCTTTATCAACAGAAAAAGCTGAAAAAGCTTATACAATTGCTCCTTTACAATATGGTTCAAGTACATATTTAGCATTAAAAGTAAATGAAAATAAAGTTGATGCAACAGAAGAAGAAATTAATGAACAATTATATCGTACAGCTTTAACAAGTTCAAAAATTAATTATTATCTTTATAAAGCTCGTGAAAAATCAGGCTTAAAGATTTATGATGAAGGTCTTGAAAGTTTATTTGCGACATCAATTAAGAGTGCCTATGCTAACGCTACAGTAGAATATAATGGATTTAATCGTACTACTGATGAATCTAATAAAAATATGTATAGTTTTACTTTAAATGGTAAAGAAGTAGTAGTAACTGCCGATGATTTCTACAATCAACTAGCAAAAAGATATGGTATTAGAACAGCTGTTAACTATATGAATCAATATTTAGTTATCGCTAATACTTCATTTAAAGATGTTGTAAATTTAGCTAATGGAACAATCTTAGACAATGACAAATATCAAAAATATTATGATAAAGAAGTTGGTGCTTATAAAGCCGAATTAGAAGCAGGATCACTTGCAGGTGATGGATATGCTAAAAATTACGGATTTGCTAATTTCCTTCGTGATGCTTTTGGTGTTACTAGAGAATTAGATTTAGTTGTAACTGGTTCATTATACGATGATGCTTTAACTGAATATGCAAAATCACGTTATACATATGACAATGAAGCTTCAAAATCAATTAATTCAGCTGCTTATGAATATATGGTAGCAATGGGCAACTTAGCTAAAAAAGATTCAACAGATAAAGATTATGCTTCATTACTTTCTGAATATGAAACTAAAAAAGCTAATTACGAAGCAACTTTAGAAGCTAACAAAAAAGACGCTGAAATGACTCTTCAACAACAAATGCAAAATGTATATGATGAGTACTTCAATGTTACTGGTTTCTCATTAACATTCTATGTTGATGCTGATGGTAATAACGTATATGATGATTTTGAAGATATGAGTGAAACTAACAAAGTAGAAGTTATTGCTCATGGTAAAGCTCTTGTTAATTGGATTTTAAGTAAGATTAACGATAAGAATGTTAGAGGATTAACACCATATGCACGTGTAAGTGAATTATGCCGTATGTATCGCGCAGCAAGTCTTGACGATAGTACCGTAATTTATGAATCTTATACACTTGCCGATATCAAAGCAAAAGGTATTAAACTTAGTCTTAATACTTCAACTACTTACACTTCTTCAAGTGAGTTGAGTGACAGTTTAAAATCATTGTTAAAGAGTAGTTGGGAAAACATTATGATTGGTAATGTTTATAATGATGAAGGTGTAATTGAAAAACAAAAATCACAATTTACAACAACTTCAACATCATCAAAAACTTTAACTAATGCCTATACTACACTTGATTTCTTTGAAACAGAATCATCTGTTGGAAAAGTAGTTATCACATCAGCTGCAGATACAGCATATTATACACATCGTTCTGTTGCCCTACCAAAAGAAGAAGTTGTAAAAGAGTATCTTGAAGCTCAAAAAGATGAAAATAAATCAATTAGTTCTTTAAAACAAAGAATAATAGATGCTTACTATACTCCAGCTGTGAAGGTTCTTGAAGATGAAGAAACTTTAGGATATGTATTAACGGATTTAAGAGCTGATATGATTAAAAATGGCACTTTAACATTTGGCGATGAATCATACAAGACATATTATCAATTATTTATGGATTTAGTAGATAAACTAAAAACAAAAAATGATTAATTATAGCAAATGCTAACAAAAAAGACTGTTTAGTTAAAACTAGGCAGTCTTTTTTATCATTTAGTATTATTTTCGTTTACTACGTTATTTTATTATAATATGAAGGGAGGTATAACTGATGAAGAAAATATATCATAAATTGCTTATATTGTTTTTAAGTATGTTACTATCTGGATGTAGTAATACGACAATGATATTTGAAGAAAGTGAAATACAACATGCGGCAGTTATTGTGAACATTGAAGGAGCTGTAAAATGTCCAGGAATATACGAAATTAATAGTTCTATGTTTATGTATGAGATATTGGAATTAGCAGGTGGATTGTTACCTGATGCTGATTTGGCAAAGATTAATCTTGTTCAACCTATAAACGAAACTGCTACAATTAGAATCCCTTTTAAAACAAATAAAGATAATAGTAGTTTAATTAATATTAATACAGCTGGAGTAAGTGAATTGATTAAATTACCACGTATAGGTGAAGCCAAAGCTACAGCGATAATTAATTATCGAAATGAAAGAGGTTATTTTAAGAATATTGAAGAAATTAAAAATGTGCCAGGCATTGGTGCGGAAATCTTTACTGCGATTAAAACATACATCGATATTTAAAAGCATTACAAATCATTTCATAATCGCTTTGCTTATTGTAGTGTTATTTCTTTTGCTTTTAATTAATATAAATAAATGGGTTAATTTTGGCGTCATTTTGACATTTTTAATTACTGCATTAATAATTTGTTATCTTAAAAATAAAAAGCTGTTTTTTGTTATATTAATCACACTAACTTTTATGCTTATTTCATTTGGGCTAAGAACATATCTTAGTCGCGATTATAAAGGTGATGTGATAGATGGCATTGCGAAAATAAAATCAGTTAAAAAAACAAAATATACTGCAAATAATAAATATAATTATGTTATAAAATATAATGGTCGGTTGTTTATTATTAAATTACCTGAGAAATATCAAGTTGGGGATTATTTATATATCAAAGGGGTATTTAGTAATTTTGAAGAAGAACACATTCCGACATTATTTAATGAAAAACAATACTATAAAAACAAACATATAATAGGTTTAATAAAAATAGAAAAAAGTGCATTTTTAAAAAGAAGTTTTACCATTCGAAAAATCCAATACTATTTAGAAAGTTATATTGAAAAAAGAGTATCTGGATCATCAAGCAGTGTCATTAAAGCTCTTATTTTAGGGATATCTGATATGCCTAGTGATATGAAAGAAAGTATTCAAAAAATAGGTATAAGTCATTTATTCGTTATATCTGGTCTTCATGCAAGTTTAATTATAATGGTTTTAACTAAAGTATTAGAAATGTTATCGAAAAAAATTCCAAAACTCTACAAATATAACGATGCTGTTGTGATAATAGTCATGACTTGTTATCTGATAATGACAAACTTTTTGATATCGTTAATAAGGGTAATTCTTAATTACGTTTTAAGTATAATTAATCATAAATATAATTTTAAAATGACATCACTTGACGTAATCAGTTTAAACACCATAATAGTGTTACTTATCAATCCTTACTTAATTTTTAATTTAAGTTTTATACTATCATATCTTCTCGCCATAACTTTAACAATATCAGGATTAGAATTGCTTAAGGGGCCGATATGGCCGAAAAATAACAAAGTGTTACAAAGTATTATAGGGACATTTTTTTCTACTCTGCTTTGTACTTTTTTTTCTCTTCCGATTGTTATTAATTTTAATAATGAAGTTAATATCTTATCATTAATAGCTAACCTTATTTATATACCATTTGTTTCTTATGTTTTATTACCGGCATCATTTTTAACCTTTGTCGTTCCCTTTTTAGATATTGGTTACAAATATTTAGTCAAATGTTTTCTTACAGTAACTAAAGGAATAGCAAATATTGATTATTTTATCGTTATACTCGGAAAGCCTAATATTATTATTTCGTTATCATACTATGTTATATTAGTTATGGCAGTAGGAATAATAGAAATTGTTAAAAATAAAAAAATAATAGTAGGGAATACTTTCCGCCTTAAAATTAAAAAAACAATAATGGTATTTTTATCATTTATATTGCTTCTTATTGTTTGGGGAGTAAATCCTTCATTTAATCATTATAATAAAGTTATCTTTTTTGATCTACCTATAGGAGAATCAACTCTTATTGTAGGTCCTTATAATAAATACCATATTTTAATTGATACGGGAGAAAAGTCAAGTAATCATGAAGTTTTATCATATCTTTTAGCTCAAGGAATACGAAAATTAGATTATTGTTTTATTACACATAGTGATACAGATCATGTGGGTGAACTTGAAAATATTTCAACAAACATTAAAATAGATAATTTAGTTTTAGGAACCTACGACAATCATCATTTAGAACTTAAAAAAGTGAAACGTGTGTTAAAAGTTAAAGCTGGTAAAATTTTTAATGTTAAAGGCCTAAAAATACAAGTTTTATCGCCAATTTTAAATATGAACGATACTAATAATAATAGTCTAGTTTTAATGTTCCATTTTAAAACAGAAAAATGGCTTTTTCTAGGTGATATAGAAGAAAAAGCCGAGCAAGTTTTAGTAGATAAATATGCGAATATTATTTGTGATTTAGTAAAAATAGCCCATCATGGTTCACTAACTTCTACATCAAGTGAATTTTTAAAAAAAGTAAAATTTAAAAAGGCAGTTATAATGAGTGGATATAGAAACAGTTTTAATTTTCCTAACCCTTTAACTATTAAAAAATTGATAGGAAAAGAACTATACTTGACTAAAAATAAAAAAACCATCATTTTAAATGTTCGATAATATCAGCAATAAAGTAACAAAAATAATGTAATCGTGATATAATATTAAAGTAAGCAAGAAAAGCCTAAGGGGGTAAAGAAGATGAATATAGAAGAAATCTATTTATTTACAGGAACAGAAGAGGTAAGAAAACGTGCTAAGATGGACCGTTTATTAGCTAATTTTGATCCTAAAACGACTAGTATAATCAAGTATGACTTTGATTTAATAAGTGTACAAGATGTCATCGCTGATGCGATAACAGTACCATTTCTTGCTGAAACAAAGGTAATAATTGGAAAAAATCCAACTTTTTTAACTAATCAAAAAACCCCAATAAAACATGATACAAAAGCTTTAATTAAATATTTAAAAAAACCTGTCGATACTTGCGTTTTAATAATTGATGCAGTAGGTATTAAAATTGATAAGGATAATCCTGTTTATAAAGAACTTCAAAAAACCGCCTATATAATCGATACCCAAGAACTAGATGATGTTGAGTATAAAGCATGGGTAATTAGAGCACTAGCTAAAGAGCATGTCGAAATAAAAGAAGATGCTTTAGTAATGTTGACAGAATTTGTAAAACATAATTTAGTTAGAATGGAAATGGAAACATCAAAATTAATTGATTATGTTAAGCCTGGTGGAAAAGTTACAACCGCTGATGTGGAACTTTTAGTAAATCCTGACTTAGAAACAGATATATATAGTTTAGTCAAAGCAATAATAGCTAAAAACAAACCAGAGGCGATTAGAATTTTTCATGATATGAATCAAAATACTCAAGATACGGTGGGTATAATAGCTTTAATTGGACGAAGTTTTCAAAATATTCTTTCCACTTCAAAAATGTTACAGTCAGGGTTTAACCAAAGTGATATCGCTCAAACATTAGGAATTAGTAATGGTCGAGCATATTATTTAGTTAAAGAGGCTAAAACATTTAAACTAGATGTTTTGGAAAAATACATACTTAAATTATCAGATTTAGATTATAAAGTAAAAACGGGACAAATCGATCCAAATTTGGGATTAGAAATGCTAATGCTCGAAACAATATAAAATAAAAAGGACCTTTTAGGTCCTTTTTATTAAGCCATTTGATTTAAGCTAGCAGCTAAACGTGATTTTTGACGGTTAGCATAGTTTTTATGATGAATGCCTTTACTAACTGCCTTATCTAATTTTTTGCAAGCAAAATTATAAGCTTCTTGAGCTTTTGCTTTATCACCTGCAGTAACAGCAGTTTGGAAAGCTTTTATTGCTGTTTTGAGGGATGAATTAAAAGAAGCGTTTAATAATCTCTTCTTGTCATTAGTGATATCACGTTTCATTTGTTGTTTGATATTTGCCATAATATTTCACCTCCGAAGATTAACGTTCTTATTATATCATATTTTTTATAGAAATTCAAGGGAATTAACTTATATTTAGAAAATATAAAATAAATTGATTTATATGTAATAAATATTGGTATTTTTGGCAAAAATAAATCGAGGTGATAAAATGAATAACTTTTGTAAAAACGAAACTGAAAGAGGATTTAATGTAAGAACTGACTTAGCTTATGAAGATGCTGCGCGTGTTAATAATCTTCAAGATACTAATTGCCATGAATATAATATAGATAATATTCCGGTAATTTGTACTAAAGTTGGTAAAAAAGATGAACAATTAATAAATAAAAGAGAAGGGCTTTACTATACAATTGATTTAACAAATGTTAAAATGCATGATCATGAAGATGCTAAAAAAATGGAAAAAGCTTTGCTGAATGTATTACTAGAACTAATTGAAAAACATCAATTGACAAATAAAAAATGCCTGGTAATTGGTCTTGGGAATGTAAATGTGACACCAGATAGCTTGGGCCCTTATGTTTTAGATAACGTTATAGTAACAAGACATTTATTTGAATTAGGTAGTGTTCACGAAGGTTATTCGGAAGTTAGTGGTTTCAGTCCAGGAGTTATGGGTAATACGGGAATTGAGACCTTTGATATTATCAAAAGTGTTGTCGATAAAATTAACGTTGATTATGTAATAGTAGTAGATGCCCTAGCTGCAGCATCTATCTCTAGAGTAAATAGAACAATTCAAGTTACGGACGCGGGAATAAACCCTGGATCTGGAGTGGGAAATGCCAGAAAAGAAATAAGTTCTGTTACTTTAGGAAAACCTGTTATAGCGATAGGGGTTCCGACAGTAGTAGATGCGGTAACAATAACAAGTGATGTAATAGATTATATTGTGAAATATTTAGGCGATGAATTAAATACATCAAAAAAATCTGTTAATAAATTGACGCCAGGAGTCAAAGACTATGAGCGGATGGAAGAACCAAACGAAGAGGTAAAAAAACATTTTTTAGGGGAAGTTGGTTCATTAACATATGAAGAGAAGAAAGACCTAATTAATCAAGTTTTGACTCCAAGTGGATATAATATGATGGTTACTCCAAAAGAAGTTGATGCCGATATTGAAGATCTTGCACATATCATAGCTACATCAATTGATTTAGCATTACATCCTTCATTAAGAGAAAATATAACATTATAATATATTAAATATCATATAATGTTAATATGAATAGAAGAATTACGAATATTGTTGGAATACTTTGTGCTTTGATATTTATTATACTTGTTTTATACAGATTAAAGGGGATCATAGATTATATTAATAATTTAGATGAGAGGTTGTATTTATTCTTAATATGTCCAGCTTTTAAAACTAATATCAATGCATTTAAAATAATATTAGATTTAATCATAATAATTGTATTTGGAGGTTTTGTCATTGTCTAAGAAAGTATTATTAATCTTAGGAGGAATTATTTTAATATCATTTGGGGTAGTTATTGGTTCTAAAAATACTGATGGACCAAATGAATATTTCGAAATGAGTAAAAATGAGTTTGAGGAACAAATAAAGAATAATGAAGAAATTAAAACTAAAAATTTATATCCTGAAGCTGATAAAACGACAAAATTAGCTCAGAATATAGACCAGTTAATAATGAAAATAATTAGTGTAGTAAAGAATAAAATAGGTAGTAACTAAACTAAACACCACATTATGCATTAATGTGGTGTAATTTATTTGATATATGATATAATTAATATATAGTATAGTAGAAGGTGAATTATGAAGGAAAAAAATATATTTCTTGGACGCTGCTATCAAAAAATTTTAAAACTAGCTATGTATTTCCTAAAGTGGCCGATACCTAACAAAATTGAAGGTGTTAACGCTATCGAAAAAATACCTAGTATTATTGAAAAAGAAAAATTATCGAAGGTGCTAATTATAATTAGTAGAAAGGTAAATAGTTTAAATAACTTTGAAACGGTTTATAGAGGTTTAACTGAGAAAAAAATTGACTATGTTATTTATGATCAAGTAAATGGCGAACCCTCTATTAATGAAGTAGAGAAAATTGCAAAACTATATCAAAATAGTAAATGCGATGGCTTGATAGCTTGTGGTGGTGGCTCTATAACAGATATTGCGAAATTAGTTGGAGCTAGAGTTAATAATCCTAATACTAGTATTTTAAAAATGCGTGGGAATCTTAAAATTAGATGTCGCATTCCCTTTTTACTTGTTGTTCCAACAACAGCAGGAAGTGGCAGTGAATGTACTGTGGCAGCAGTTGTCACTGATGAAGAAAAAAATGATAAATTCGCGGTTAATGATCCTAAATTAGTACCGAATGTTGTGGTACTAGATCCTGTTATGATTATTAGTTTACCAAAAAACCTTATTGCTTCAACGGGAATGGATGCCTTGACGCATGCGGTAGAGTGTTATATCGGCAAAAGTAACACGAAAAATACGATTAAGTGGTCAAAAGAAGCGATTGCGTTAATTTTAGAAAATTTACCTAAAGCTTATAATAATCCTCAAGATGTTACAGCAAAAGCACATATGCAGCATGCCTCGTATCTTGCTGGTGCTGCTTTTACAAGAGGTTATGTGGGATATGTTCATGCAGTTGCTCATGCAATTGGTGGAAAATATCACATTTCCCATGGGGTAGCTAATGCCATTATCTTGCCATATATTCTTGAAATGTATGATGATAAAACTAAAAAAAGTTTGAATGAACTAGTTAACGGGGAAGATTTCATAAAAATTGTAAAAGATTTAAATGCCAAATTAGAAATCCCAACTAATATAAAAGAAATAGAAATAGAGGATTTGCCCTTTTTAATAAAGCATATTCAAAATGAGACGTGGCCACTTTATCCAGTACCTAATTATTTAACAAATGACAGAATAGAAGAAATGCTGCTAAAAATTAAAGGATAAAAATCAGTTTTTTCGAAAGAAAAAAGCATTTAATTTGCTAGATTTATTATACAAAATATGATATAATAAACTAGTAAACATAGGAGAATATAATATGAACTTACCTAATCGTATTACTTTATTTAGAATATTTTTAATACCAGTAATAATTGTCATTGGTGTTTTGACACTATATTTGGATGTGTTCCAAAAAACATTAATCAACGTTAATGGTGTAAATTACTTAAGTGTGGGTAATTTAATAATGTTAATAATATTTATCGTTGGTGCCATTAGTGATTTTCTTGATGGGTATCTTGCGAGAAAACTAAAACTAATTACCAATTTTGGTAAATTTGCAGATCCGCTCGCCGATAAATTATTAGTATTAGCTTTAATGATAATTTTACTTGAACAAAAGAGTCTCCTTGAAGGCTGGGTTATTACAATAATTTTAGCACGTGAATTTATCGTCACAGGATTCAGAGTTGTAGCAGCTAGTAAAAATACGATTATTGCAGCTGGAAAACTCGGAAAAATTAAAACAAATTTACAATTTGGAATGATTATATTATTGTTAATAATTGGCCCACATAATAATATTTATCAAGGTAATTTAAACATATTTGAAATAATAGTGGTAGTAATAATATACTTAACAGCATTAATGACAGTTATCAGTGGTGCAGAGTATATGATAAAGAATAAGAGTGTTTTAAAAGAAGGAGAATAAAAGAATGACTGAAGAAAAAGAAAAAGCCTTAGCCGAAGCCTTTAAAACGATAGAAAAACAATACGGTAAAGGTGCCGTAATGAAATTAGGTGAAAGAGTTAATGAAAAAATAGAAGTAATTCCTTCTGGGTCAATAGCTTTGGATGTTGCGTTAGGTGTTGGAGGTTACCCTAAAGGACGAATTATAGAGATATATGGTCCTGAAAGTAGTGGTAAAACGACATTTGCTTTACATGCAATTGCCGAAGCTCAAAAACAAGGTGGTTATGCAGCGTTTATTGATGCCGAACATGCTTTAGATCCTACATATGCAAAAGCTTTAGGTGTAGATGTAGATAATTTAATTCTATCTCAACCTGATAATGGTGAACAAGCATTAGAAATAGTAGAAGCATTAGTTAGAAGTAATGCGATTGATATTATTGTAATCGATAGTGTTGCTGCATTAGTACCAAAAGCAGAAATTGAAGGAGATATGGGTGATAGTCATATCGGTCTTCAAGCAAGATTAATGAGTCAAGCAATGCGTAAACTAGCCGGTGTTATTAACAAGAGTAAAGCGGTAGCCATTTTTATTAACCAAATTCGTGAAAAAGTAGGCGTTATGTTTGGAAGCCCTGAAACTACCTCAGGAGGTAGAGCTTTAAAGTTTTATGCAACAATTCGTCTTGATATTAGAAGAATTGATCAAATAAAACAAGGAACAGAAGCAATAGGTAATTCAACAAGAATAAGAGTTGTTAAAAATAAAGTTGCTCCACCATTCAAAGTTGCGGAAGTCGATATCATTTTCGGAAAAGGAATTTCTCATGAAGGTGAACTATTAGATATGGCATGTAATATGGATATCATAATTAAGAGTGGTTCATGGTTCTCATATAAGGGTGATCGTTTAGGTCAAGGTAGAGAAAATGTAAAAGAAGTTCTTGCGAAAAATCCTGAATTAGCAAAAGAGATTGAAACACAAGTAAGAGCAAAGCTTAACGAACAATAAAATAGAAAAAAAACCCTCTAGGTAAATAAGTAAAAGGGTCCTTTAAATTAACTGGGGGTTCTTGAAAAAACACCTTTAAATTATTTGGGGGTGGAAAGGCCTCTAAATTAACT
>URLJ01000018.1 GCA_900548675.1 uncultured Mollicutes bacterium | reverse complement strand
AATTAATTGGGGGTCACATATCTGACCCCCAGTTAATTTAAAGGTATATCTTAACCCCCAGCAAATTTATATAATCAAAATCACTCCTAACAAATTTGTTAAGAGTGATTTTTTATTTTATTCATTTTTTCCACATATAGTACATACACCATTTTCAAATGTATGTTCTTCGTTTTCACCAATCCAAGTAGGATCACTCATTCCGGCAAAACAAGTTGCCGAACTTTGAAAACCTGTGATATTCTGCTTTTTCAAAAAGCCATTGAGATTACAGCGCCAATACATATAATTATTGGGAATGCCATCTGTTGTATAACTACTATACTTACTATAATTCTCACTTGTTACCATCATCGTAATAGTATCATATAAACATTTCCATTTTGGACCCATTTTTTCATCGGTAAAAAAGTCAAGCATTTCTACTTTCCCATATGTATTATTAAAGAAATTATCAATGGTTAGTGGTGTTTCTAATTTTAAATATGCCGTCATATCTTTTAAGAAAAAATCCGTAAATTCATCCCAAGTCTTAAATAACTTTTTTTCTCCATGGATGTGACCACAAACTTCACATGTTCCTTCATGATACTTGTGATTTGTATTAGCACCGCAAATAACATTACATTTTTCGCATTTTCCATTTTTCCATTGATGATGGCCCGTAGCAATAATTGGTTCTTCAATTTTTTTATTACATGTTACACATTCACCAGTTCTAAAACCATTTTCTTCACATGTCGGCTCTTTAACGCTTTTCCACTTTACTACATGATTCATTGGTGGAAAAATTTTTGTTTCAATGCGCTCTCCACATACAGTGCATTTTTTATATTGTGTGCCACCTTTTTCGCAGTCTTCTATTTCATCATATATCCAACTACTTGATACATGTTCTTTTCTTTCAATCGTTTTAGTTTCTAATGCTTTACTGCATCTATGACATATTAATTGAAGAAGTCCATCCTCATTGCAGGTAGCTTCCTTTGTTATTAACCACTTTGGCTCTTCATGTCCTAAAGCTGGTATTATCTCTACATCACTATAATCACATTTTTTACATATATACCCTTCTTCATTACCAGGCTCTTCACAGGTTGCAGCTTTGTAAGGTACTAGAACATAATCATGGTTTTTAGGAAGATTAATATTCGTTACTGTTTTTCCACATTCTAAGCACTCTGTGTGAGCCTTTCCTTTTTCCGTACAGGTTGCTTCTTTATCAACTATATATTTAGTTTTTTTATGTTCGCAAGTAGTATCCTCTCCACAACTACTAAGCGCCAACATTAGAAATAACACGGTACTTAAACTAATTACTAGTACCACTATTTTAGTTACTTTTACAAATACTTTTTTATCTATTCTCATTTTCCCTCCTCATTTTTTTTATAGCGGAAAGCGGCGACACAATTTTTCCACTTGTTTCTTTATCTCTTGTAGTTTTTCTTTATCATTAGCATTTGATAATGCTTCATCTATTAAAGATGCTACGTATACCATTTCCTTTTCTTTAAAACCACGTGTTGTAAGAGCTGGCGTTCCAAGTCGTATACCTGATGCAAGCATTGGTTTTTCAGAATCATTCGGTATTGTGTTTTTATTGCATGTGATATTAACTTCATCAAGAAGTTTCTCTACAGCTTTCCCTGTTAATCCTGTTTTTGATTTAACATCAACTAACAATAAGTGATTGTCAGTTCCTCCACTGATAACATTGTACCCTCTTGTGATTAATTCTTGAGCCAATACTTTAGCATTTTTTATTACTTGTTTTTGATATGTTGTAAATTCAGAAGAAAGAGCTTCTTTAAACGCTACAGCTTTCCCCGCAATAATGTGCATTAAAGGGCCGCCTTGGACGCCAGGGAATACTGCTTGATTAATTTTTTTGGATAACTCTTCTCTATTCGTTAAAATGATTCCACCTCGCGGTCCTCGTAATGTTTTATGAGTAGTTGATGTAACTATATCAGCATAAGGTATAGGACTTTGGTGTAAGCCAACAGCGACAAGTCCTGCGATATGAGCCATGTCTACCATTAAGTATGCCCCAACCTCATCAGCTATTTCTCTAAAACGAGTAAAATCGATTTCTCTAGGATAAGCGCTAGCTCCGGCAACGATTAGTTTAGGTTTAATTTTTCTGGCGATAGATGCTACTTCATCATAATTAATATACCCATCTTCACCAACACCATATGAATAGAAAACATAATCTTGACCTGAAAAACTTAATTTATGACCATGAGTTAAATGACCACCATGATCTAGTCCCATTCCGAGGACGATATCACCTTTATTAATTAAAGCATGGTACGCAGCCATATTAGCTTGTGAACCAGAGTGCGGTTGAACATTCGCGAAACGAACATTATAAAGCTTTTTCAATCTTTCTATCGCGATATTTTCCACTTCATCAACGTTTTCACAACCACCATAATATCTTTTACCAGGATAACCTTCTGCGTATTTATTTGTAAGAATTGAACCTGTTGCTTCTAAAACAGCTTTAGAAACATAATTTTCTGAGGCAATTAACTCTAAATGATCTTTTTGACGTTTTTCCTCTTTTTTAATTGCCTTGTTGATTTCTGGATCAACCATTCGCAATTTTTTTCGTAAATTTTTTAAAAACATAATATACCCACCTAAAAATATTGCTAGTGAACAGTATCCCATAACCATCACCAACCATTCTATATATTCTTTATCTTTTAATAAAACTGCTATTAAATACAGGGAAAAGAATAGTGCTAATCCTAATCCCATCATAACATATGATATTATTTTTTTCGTATTATTCATTATTTACATCCTTATATATTATCTCATTCTCGGAAATAACCAAATCCGTTTCTAGTTCACCCTTTTGTCTTTCGATAACTAGGTTTTCTATTTTATGAAGTTTATTAGAAACAACAGTGTTAGCATACTGAGTTTTACCTTTTATAAGCGAAAGAGTTATATTCTTGCCATATAATTCATTAAGAACTGCTACTCCTTTATTAATTGTAAAAGATATGGTATCTATATCAAGTTGTCCAATGTAAACATTCGCATTACTTGTGTTTACACTAAGGTGAGATATACCATTAAAGTATTTAGATATTTCTTTATTTGGTTTTTCTTTCGTGTTATCGCTCAATGTTGAATATATAGATACTTCACCAGCCGTGGCTGTAACATCAACTGAACCTATGACATTTACGATATCAAGTTTTCCCATTGCTTCTAGAACTTTAATATTAGCATTTAAATATGTAAATGATAAGTTACCTTTATTTAAACCTAAATTCATATCATCTTCAATAATTCCATTGCTAACCGCAATATTGCTTGAGTTTTTAGCTATAATATTGAACCCCTTCACGCTGAATTGTTCATTACTATTAGGAGTATTACTAACATTCAATGTTCCTCCTACGCCACTATATTCCCAAATTCCACCTATCGGATTGATTATTTGAATTGTACCATAATCATTATCTAAAGTGGCAGACTCTGATATTGTAATGTTTTCAAGCCCCATCTTAGCTTGTTGATTGTCAATAAATAATGACGTAAAAGCACTATTTTCCAAAAGCATAAGCCCTCTTAAAACGGTAATTTTACCATTATTCACTACTTTAGTGTTCTTAATATTAAAATCAATTTGATCTGTTTTTACTTCTAAATTATCTAAAGTACTATCTTCTATTAGTAAATCTAAATCAATACCTTCAATATGAAAATCTTTCAATGCAACATCATTTATTTCATAATTACCTTTATCAATATTTAAATTTAGTGAAAGTACTTTTTCTTTTGGCATATATATTGTTATTACTGGCGTTGGTTCTTTAATTATGTTTAAAAAATCAGCACTATATTTTTTACTCATTGTAAGCGTTGCGGTATTATCATTTATATCCAAATTACTATGATGATCAAAGATACTTTTTATGCCAAGGTGCATTTTTGAATCATTGCTTTTTACAATTCTTACTGTTGCTTCTTTATAATCAAATACAATATTATCAATTTCTTCAATATCGTACACGATTCTCTCTTCTTCAATTGTATTTTTTACTGCATAATACATATATGATTTCGAAAGATAACTTGAAGCAACTATTACACATAGCACTCCTAATGCAATAAATACACTCTTTAAAAGTACATTTTTCTTTTTAAATACTTTATCAATTAAACTAGTAATAAACCATGATGAAGCTTTTAATTTGTAAAAGTCTTTATTAAATGGTTTTACTATTCTAGCAATCATAAAACCATCAAGTAACCAACATAAATCAAACAAGAAGCATAAAAGCATTACTGCTACAATTATATATATTACACTATATGTTACCATAAAGAAAGCATCAACTAATTTAAGTGTTGTAAAAGCTTTTATTAAAGGAACTAGATTAATGAAATGTCTTATTACAAAATAAGTTATTGTAAAAAATGCTACACTTATGATTAATACTAAAATACCAGCTATAATGCTATCAGCTATTTGTTTACTTTTAACAATCTTTTCTCTTCTTGCGAGATAATCTATTCCTCTTGATGTGTAAGCTTCTTTAGCTATTTCTTTATAATCAGGCAAATCTTTTAAAATTTTTTCTTCACTTATGCCCTCATCTAAATAATTGTTTATTCTTGTTTGATAAACTCCAACAGTTTGTTGTCGTTCTTTTTTGGGTAAAAATTTTAGTTCTTCATCTAAGTTCTGAATATACTCAGAAAGATTCATTGTTTATACCACCTCCTTTTTTATACTAAAGCTATTATCGTAAAAATAAAACCAATAATTAGAGATACACCACTTATTACAATACCTGTGATATCTAGAAATCTATATTTTGTTTCTTTAAATGAAACTATTCCTAATACTAGAGCGATAGTAGACACTATTATTCCTAAAAAAGGAATCATTTGTGTTAATATTGATACAAGTGATACAACAAAAGATGCAATACTTATTTTTGTTTTAATATCATCATATTGTACTTCATTAGGAGAAATATCTTCTTTCAAATCTATATTATTAATTACATCAGGCATTTCACTATTTTTAGTATCAATTAATTCTGGTTGATTATTGGTGATTTCTATTAGCTTTCTGCCACAATGTTCGCAGAAGCAAGCATCTTCAGGATATTTTCTTTGGCAAACAGGACATATCATAACATATTCTTTAAAAGAATTCATTTCTTGAAGCAATTCACCACACTCTGGACAAAATTTGGAATTATCTTCACATTCTTTATGACATTTATCACAATACTTCATATTTTTTATCCTTTCATTATTATATTTCTATTATTATTATACCACAATATGTGGTTATTTGTACTTAAAAGATACTTGAAAGATAAGAAAAAACTCATTTTTTCATTGTATTATTAAAAAAGGTCAGAGTTTAATCCGACCTTTTTTGGTATTTTTGATGTTTGGGAATATTTTAATAATAAAGGCCTTCAAATGTTCTTAAACATTAGAAGACTTCTTAACTTACTTGGATGGTAGGCCTTAGTGGATTTGAACCACTGAATGACGGAGTCAAAGTCCGTTGCCTTACCGCTTGGCTAAAGGCCTAAGATGGTGGAGGGGGACGGATTCGAACCATCGAACTCGGAGAGAGTGGATTTACAGTCCACCGCGTTTAGCCACTTCGCTACCCCTCCAGGATAGATTACTCTCTTCTCTTCACTGGACTGCCTATATATTGTACTATATTTTAGTTGTTTTGTAAAGTATTTTGATAATTTTCATTTTCTTTTTTTTGTTTTTTAGTCTTTTTCTTGTTTTTCTTACCCTTTTTAGGGAGTGACTTTTGAAAATTCTTTATGCTACCACCCAATATTTTAAATGGTTTAAAGAGAATTTCTATCGTATCTTTAGGATAACACAAAAAGCTTATTATATGCAAAAAGCATGGATATATTTTCAAAAATACTTTTTTTAGCATTCCCATAGTTTTTACAAAATAATTTCTTTCAACAAAATAATATAATATAATCCCAGAAATAACAAATACAATAAAATAGATAGGGACATATCCATTAGCCATCTTATAACTTACTTTGTACGATACATATATAAGAAATGTTCCGTATACTATCTGCATTATAATGTTTTTTATTATATGCCATGTTTTCTTTTCTTTATGAGTACTTCTCTTAGAAGAATGTAATAAGAATTTTAAAACATCTATACTCATCGCTAAAAAGATTCCATAAGCAATTAGTACTATAATAACTCTTATATCTTCTTTAATATTGATCGTTCTTATTAACATTATTTAAATAATTTTCCTACAAAGCTTGTTTTCTTTTCTTTTGGTTTTCCATCATCTAAATACATTATCGTATCAATTGTTCCACCTATCCAAAGCACACCTTTTTCAATATCCAAATGTTGCATTTCGAGATTTCTTCCCTCAATTCTAAGTGGCGTAAAATTGGTTGCGATATAAAATTCTTCACTATTCATACTGTCAATTTTTTTAACACCTGTAACTTCTAACTTCTTTCTATTAGTTAGTGTTAAAGTTTGATTAATTTCTCTTTTTTGTTCATTATTCATTATCTTCACCCCTTAATATATATGACATCTTTTTGATATTTATGAAAAATAAGATTATTAATTTGGTTTTTTTCATCCTTTATGATATAATAGTACTAATGAAATGAGGTGTTTTAATGGACCAAGATTTACACTTGAGTGAACAAGAAATCGTAAGAAGAAATAAGATGGAAGATTTAAGAGCTAAAGGTATCGATCCTTTTGGCCATAAATTTGTTAGAACGGCTAATTCAAAAAGCCTTAAAGAAAAATATGCCGAATCTACTAAAGAAGAACTACATGAAATGAATATTTCAGCAAGCGTTGCCGGAAGAATAATGACAAAACGCTGTAAAGGTAAAGTTGGTTTCATGCATATCCAAGATCGTGATGGACAAATTCAAATTTATTTACGCTATGATGTATTAGGCGAAGAAGAATATAGTCTTTTCAAAACGGCTGATATTGGCGATATTGTTGGTATAAGCGGTTTAGTGATGAAAACAGATACTGGTGAATTAAGTATTAGAGCTGAACACTTTACACATCTTTCTAAAGCTTTAAGACCATTACCAGAAAAATTTCATGGTCTTCAAGATCGCGAAGAGGCTAGACGTAGACGTTATGTCGACTTAATCATGAATGAGGAAGCACGAAAAGTAGCTTTTATGCGTCCTCGTATCATTAGAGAAATTCAAAAATATTTAGATTCTAAAGGATTTATTGAAGTTGAAACTCCTGTTCTTAATCCTATTTTAGGAGGAGCTGCTGCCAAACCATTCGTTACTCATCATAACGCTCTTGATATGGACTTCTATTTACGTATCGCAACAGAACTTTCCCTTAAACGTCTTATCGTTGGTGGCATGGAAGCTGTTTATGAAATCGGACGTTTATTTAGAAATGAAGGTATGGATGCTACACATAATCCTGAATTTACAACGGTTGAAGCATATCTTGCATATGGTGACATTACTGATATGATGGATTTAGCTGAAGGACTTTTTAAACATTTAACTACAACACTTCTTGATAGCCCTGTAATTGAATATCAAGGCGTAAGTTTAGATTTTTCTAAACCTTTTACAAGACTTCATATGGTAGATGGTATTAAAAATGTAACAGGAATTGACTTCTTCAAAATCACTTCTCTTGATGAAGCTTTGGATTTAGCTAAGAAACACGACATTGAAGTAACTAAACATGAAATGAGTGTTGGTCATATTATTAATCTTTTCTTTGAAAAATACGTTGAAGAAACAATTGTTCAACCTACTTTCGTTTATGGACATCCTGTTGAAATAAGTCCTCTTGCGAAAAAGAACGCTATTGATCCACGTTTTACAGACCGTTTTGAATTATTTATTAACCATAAAGAATATGCTAATGCTTTCTCAGAACTTAATGATCCTATCGATCAAAGAGAACGTTTCATGGCCCAAGTGAAAGAAAAAGAATTAGGAAATGATGAAGCTTGCGAAATGGATGTTGATTTCATTGAAGCACTTGAATATGGTATGCCTCCTACAGGTGGTATCGGTATTGGTATCGACCGTTTAGTAATGCTTCTAACTAGAACCGACAGCATTCGTGATGTTATTTTATTCCCACATATGCGTGGTAGAAACTAACGAAAATAACTTAATAAAAAAAGAGTTGTTATAAACTTTATAGTTTATAGCAGCTCTTTTATTTATTATTTGCTAAACTCTTTAATTTTTGTTTTATTAATATATATGCTTCTTTCGCATCATTAACATTTGTAACAACCTTTTCCATTGGGCATATATCTGTTTTATTTCTATTTATTATTTTATCTGTCAAAATATCATACTTTACATAAATATTATTATTTTCTAATATATCTTTTGCTTCTTTTGTTATGACTACCGCATAAATTGCTTTTACTTTTAAAAGAGTATATAAGAGGGCTGCTGCTTTCCCAACGATTAAATCACTAGCGGTATATCCTTCATAAGTCCCCTTTTCTGCTAATTCTATTAAAGGGGTTATTCCTTTTTTATCAGATACAAATACTATCGCATCTTTCATCAAAACGAGAGTTGCCTTTTTTTCATCGAGGATTTTTCTTGCTTGATTTAGCGTATCAATCATATTAAATCTAACTCCTCGCAAATCATTGCGAAAACAACATAAACTGGTTGAAAATGTGTTTTATCACTAATCATCGATAAAACTTCATCTTCATATTTGTCAATTAAAGTCATTTCAAAAGGTAAACTTTTATTCATTATATTATCTATTTCTTCTTGTATTTCATCAATTTTTGTCTTTATATTATCAGTTAATAAATCTTCTGTTTCTAAATGGCAGCGATAATCTTCTAAATATATACTATATATGATAAGCGGCGCATAATAATTTATTTTATCGGGCATATTATTAAAGTATTCTTGAAAGATAGCTTCAAGATCTGCAAGAACATTCGTTAAATAACCAAAACCTATTTCAAATATTTCTGCTAATTCATCTGATATTTTTGATTTATTATCATACTCTTTCCATATATAATCTGTTACTTTAATGACATCTTCAACAAGCACATATATCGTAGGTAATTTCTTTTTTAAAAGTTCCACTGTTTTTTGATGTTCACTAATATATGAAAAATAATCTTCGTAAATACTAACACTATTCATTTTGATACTCCTTATTGATTTTTTAAATCTTTATATCTGTTATATTATAACATTTTATTTACTTTTAGGCAAGGAAATAAATTATCTAAACAAATTTCTTTATTTTAATATTAATTTGTGTTATAATAAGTTATCTTAATTTTTAAAGGAGTTTTTATCATGGGAAGAGCACATGAAGTTCGTGCAGCATCTATGGCTAAAACAGCCGCTGCAAAATCTAAATTAAATAATAAATACAGCCGCTCTATATATGTAGCAGCTAAATCTGGTGTTCCTGATCCTGAACTAAACTTAGCTTTAAAACACGAAATTGAAAAAGCCAAAAGAGAACAAGTAAATGCCGACACTATTAAACGAGCAATTGAAAAAGCTAAAGGCGGCAGTATGGAATCTTACGTTCCTGTTCGTTATGAAGGTTTTGGACCAAATAACAGTATGCTAATCATTGAATGTTTAACAGATAATGAAAACCGTACTTTAACAGCCGTTAAAACAGCATTAAGCCGTTGTGGCTGCAAACTAGGAGTTGCGGGATGCGTTAGACATATGTTTAACTACTACGCTGTTTTCTCTTTTGAAGGCTTGTCAGATGAAGAAGCATTAGAAGCTGTTATGGCTGCTGATTGTGATGTTGTTGATATTTTTAATGAAGATGGAGTAACAACCGTTTATGCTGATAGCAGCAATTATCAAGAAGTAAAACAAGCACTACTAAATGCTAAAGCCGATTTAGTTTTCTTGGAAGACACTACTACTTACGTTCCACAAACAACTGTTGAATTAACAGATGAGAAAGAAGTAGCCCAATTCAACCGCTTACGTGATATGTTAGATGAAATTGACGATGTTCAAGATTTATTCCATAACATTGTTAATTTACCTGACGAAGAGGAAGAATAATGTATATAGCAGTGCAGATTTATCTGTTACTGCTTTTATTTAAATTTTTAGGAGGTATTATTAATGAATAATAATCAAGATTATTTAGTTAAAGCCATCGCTTTTAATGATAGCGTTCGTATTTACGCTGTAACTTGTAAAAACGCTCTTAATACCATCGGTGATAGATTAGGTTACTATCCTAGTGCCCTAGCGGCAGTAGGACGAGTAATGAGCGTCGGTTTGATGATGGGAGCAATGCTTAAACTTGATGAAACCGTAACAATTAAAGTTGAGGGCAATGGCCCAATTGGTCTTATTCTAGTTGATGCTGATGCAAAAGGAAATGTTAGAGCTTATTGTTCTAACCCCCATTGTCACTATGAATATGCTGACAAACAAAAACTAAATGTAAAAGCAACTGTTGGTGATAGTGGTTTTATAAATGTTATTAAAGATTTAAAATTAAAAGAACCTTTTATCGGTTCTACTCCTATCATCAGTGGTGAATTAGCTGAAGACTTTGCATATTATTTTTCTGTAAGTGAACAAGTTCCATCAGTTGTTTCTCTTGGAGTTCTTGTTGATGAAGATTCTAGAGCTAAAACAGCTGGTGGATTCATAATTCAACTTCTCCCTAATACTGAAGAAGAAGTTATCGATAAATTAGAAGCAGAAATGAAAGATTTCCCTACTATGTCTACATTATTATCTAGCGGTAAGACACCTGAGGATATTATAAGTTTAATAGCTGGTAATGATGTTAAAATATTAGAAACTATGCCAGTTAATTTTAAATGTAATTGTAGTAGAGAACGTTTTGAAAACGGCCTTATCTCACTCGGAAAAGATGAAATAAAAGAAATGATCGAAACCGATGGGGCAGCTCATACTGTATGTCACTTCTGCGGAAATGAATATAATTTTGATAAAAATGATCTAATAAAGATCCTTCACACGATTGAGGAAAAAGAATCTAAAAAAAGTGAATAATTAAATAATAAAAAATCTCCAAGAATAATCTTGGAGGTTTTTTCATTTAACTAATTTTTTTGATAAAACTTCTTCTTTTTTTATGCTGCACTGCATCAAAGTTTTTCCATTGATTTAAAATGCTATAGTTTGTCTCAAGATTCAAATTAGTTTCAGCATGATCAAGTTCAGGATTTTGAAGCATTTTCATTATCTCTACGATTAATGCTGTGCTTATACCTTTCATTTGATATTTTGGAAGAGCGCCGATTAAAGCTAAATCAAGTACTTTAGGGTGTTTTAAAGCATGTAAGATTCTTGCCACTGCTATAGGTGTCAAGTGGCCATTCGATTTTTTGACAGCTTCTCCAATTGATGGAAAACATAATCCAAAGCACACGAGATTTTCATTTTCATCTAAAATAGCTGCTACATATTTGATATTAATGATTAATTTAAAATTAGAAATCATCATTTTTTTCATTCCTTCAGTGAAAGGAACTGTACCATAAAGATCTTTATATGTTTCATCAAGAACATCAAAGAAACTATCTGAATATTTTTTCAAGAATTGTTTTGTATTTTTAAATTGTCCTAAATGCAAATTATTCTTTTTTAACATATATGAACTAATTCTTTCTAACCGTTCATCTATTACTTCTTTATTACGTAATTTACTTTCTAGCCAGTCTACTTCTTTTTCATATCCACAGTTTTCAATTAATTTTTGATAATAAGGGTAATTATATTGTTCCTCAAAAGTAGACATTTGGTCAAATCCTTCTATCAGTAAACCTTCTCTTTCAAGATCTGAAAAACCAAGTGGTCCTACTACTTCTTCCATTCCTTCTTCTAATGCCCATTTTTCTATTTTTTCAAATAGCATAGTAGCAACTTCTTGATCATCTATCGCATCAAAACGTGTAAATCTAACTCTTTTTTGATTCCATTTTTCATTGCTGGCTTTTTGAAGAATACCTGAAATTCTTCCTACCATTTCACCATCTTTATAGGCATTATAATAAACTGCTTTAGCTTGATCATAATACACATAACTATTTTTAAAGAGTTTCATTTCATCCACATATAGTGGTGGTACGAAATAAGGATTATCTTTATATAATTTTAACGGAAAGTTGATAAATTCTTTTTGTTGTTTTTTTGTTTTTACTTCTTTTATTTCAAGCATTTTTTATTCCTTATCGGTGTATAGCGTGGAAACATACGCCAACACCATCAGGCCCACAATGACTTCCTGCCGTTGGATTAACTAAAACATATTCAATGTTTAAGTCGTCACCAAGCTTCGCTTTAAGCATTTCTCCTATTTCATGAGCATTTTCTGCTGCATCACTATGTCCGATGATAACGCGATGATTCTTAATATCATCTTGGAGAGTTAAAACGTATTCTAACATCTTGTTTAGAGTATTTTGTTTGCCTTTAGCTTTCGCAATGGAGGTCATTTTACCTTCTTGATCCATATATATTATTGGTCTAATTCCCAATAAATTTCCCATTACAGCAGAGAAGTTTTTTACTCTTCCACTCTTTTGGAAAAATTTTAGATTATCAACATAAAAATATGTTGCGAACTTATCAACTTCTGTGGATGCCCATTCTAAGATTTCGGCGATAGTTTTTCCAGCTAGGTACATATCTCCTACTTCTCTTACAATATTGTAACTACAAATTGTTATTCCCTTTGTATCTATTAAATAAACTGTTCTTTCTGGATATTTTTCCTTTAATTCTTCTAAAGCTAGATTCATCGCATTAAAAGTTGAGCTCATAGCTTTAGAAAAATGAACATATAAAATGTCCTTACCATCCTTTAAAAATGGTTCAAAATAATCAATATATGTAGTTGGTGATATTCCACATGTACTAGGTATTACACCTTTTCTTAATGTACTATAAAATGTCTTATAATCAAATTCCTGAAAATCTTCATATGGCTTAATTTCTTTGCCATCAATAACATATGGCATACTTATTAAATTATAACCATATTCTTTAGCAACTTCTGGGGTGATATCTGTATCGGTATCAGTAAATAATACAAACATTTTTTTCTTCCTTTCTTTTTTAGGGATGCTTTATTTTACCACTTTTTAACTATTATGTCAAATTGTTGAGCTAATGCCCTAGAATGTATGTTACTTTTTTTGACTAAATTTGTTTTTCGTGATAAAATATGTTATACCTAAGGAGGTGTTTTAATGATTAAGATTATTGTTGATGCATATGGAGGCGACAATAGCCCTCTAGTAAACGTTAAAGGTTGTGTAAAATGTTTAAACAATCTTAATGATGTTGAAATTATTCTTGTGGGAAAAGAAAACGAATTAACCGCTCTATTGAGCGATTATGAATATGACAAATCGCGTTTATCTATTTTAAATGCTGATGAAATTATTACATGTGATGATAAACCAACCGATGCGATTAAACATAAAAAAAATAGTTCTTTGGTTAAAGCTTTTGAACTACTTCGTGAAAGCGATGATATTAATGCGATGGTTAGCGTTGGTTCGACAGGGGCAATCCTAGCTGGTGCCGTTTTAAGAGTAGGAAGAATTAAAGGTGTAAAACGACCTGGTTTTTGTCCTATTTTACCAACGATGAATCATAAAATTGTTGGTGTTTGTGATAGTGGTGCTAATGTTGATTGTGATGCTCATCAATTACAACAATTTGCTATTATGGGAAGTGCTTATCTTGAGGCTGCCTATAACATCAAATCACCCCGTGTCGCTTTGTTAAATGTTGGCACAGAAAGTGAAAAAGGGGATTTACTTAGAAAAGAAACTTACGAACTTCTCTTAAAAACCCCTTCTATTAATTTTGTCGGTAACATGGAAAGCCGCGATTTACTAAGTGGCAAATACGACTTAATTGTTTGTGATGGTTTTAGTGGTAATGTTTTAATTAAATCTACTGAAGGTGCTTGCCTTGAAATGTTAAAATTATTAAAACATACTTTCACTAAAGGATTTAAAAATAAACTTGGCGCTTTATTATTAAAAAAAGATATCTATGAAATAAAAGATTTTATGGATTATAATAATTATGGTGGTGCTGTTTTATTAGGAACTACCAAAACTATCGTAAAAGGACATGGTAGCAGTAAAGAAGAAGCCATTTATCAATGCCTCGTTCAAGCATACAATATGGAAAAGAATAATCTTCGTGATAAAATAGCTGAAGAAGTTACGAAGTAAGAAGTAAATATTCTATCGCTTTTGCGACACCACTATGCTCTTGATCAAGCGTTATAAATGTTGCTTGTTCAAGTAGGATAGGATTAGCATTAGCCATAGCAATTTTGTATTTTGCATATTCCATCATCGATAGGTCGTTCTCTTCATCACCTATCGCTGCGATTTCTTTTTCATCCAATTTCAAATATTCAACTAATGCCTTTAAAGCTATGCCTTTATTGGCATTTTTTGGTAGGAATTCAAGAAAATTAGGAGTACTTCTAACGACATTATATTTATGGGACATATCAGCTTTTATCTTTTCTACACATTCTTTTATTCTTTCTTCAGTATCAGCTATGATTATTTTGTTAACGTGTGTTAATTTTGAAATTTCTTCTGGAGTTATTTTTTTAAAGTTTATGCCCTTAAAAACTAATTTTTCTCTTATCTCTTCTTTAATACCTAATGTATATATATCATCATCTATGTAGATAGTAAAATTTAGGTTATACTTATTTATTTCATTTACGATATCAATCGTTTCATTATTGTTTAAAAATTCTTTTTTAATTATGACAGTATTGCATCCATTGCTTACATAGCCACCATTGTAAGATATTACAAAATTTTTTTCATTGTCTATAACTAATTCTTTTAGAATTTGCGATACCCTAAAAAAAGGTCTTCCACTAGCTATAACTATTTTGATTCCTTTTTCTAAAGCTTTTTTAATTGCTGCTTTATTTTCATTTGTGATATCTTTTTTAGTATTTAAAAGGGTGTCATCGAGATCTATTGCGATTAACTTTACCATGTTTATAACTCCTTTTTATAAATAAGGCCTACATAAAGTTTTTCTTTTATGTAGGCTTTTGTTATTATTTATTTTTTTTAGCACCTCTAGTTAAGAATCCATAAATAAGTGCTGCTAATATTGCTCCGAGAAATGGTGCTAAAGTCCAAATCCACACTTGTGATAAAGATGTTGTATTTGATGCAAAAGCTTGAAGTAAAGCTGGACCAAAACTGCGAGCAGGGTTAACCGATGTTCCTGTAAAACTTATTCCTAACAAATGAACTAATGTTAGAGCTAAACCAATTATGATACCACCTAATTTTCCATCGTAGAAACGTTTATCAGTAGCACCTAATACCGCAAGCACAAAAACAAAAGTTAAAATAGTTTCACAGGCAAATGCAAGTACATAACTCCAAGCATCTAACTTTGATGCTGATGGTGCTAATAAGTTTTGTATTTCATTTCCTCCTAAAGCAGTAAAATCACATCTTAATAATAGAGCTAGGATTAAAGCCCCTACAATTCCTCCTAAAAATTGACTAACAATGTAGCCTGCTAAATCCTTTAAAGATAATTCTTTTCTTATAAATTTAGCGATTGAAACAGCTGGGTTAATGTGACATCCTGAAACATTACCTAGTGAGTAAGCAAGGGCCACTATCACTAACCCAAATGCTAGTGCTGTTACACCGATAGCAGCATTTGTTACTACTGCAACACCGCATCCTATGAGTGTTAATAGTGCTGTTCCAATAAATTCTGCAACATACTTTTTAAAACTTTTCATTTTTTCCTCCTTTTTATTTTTTATGATATGTTATTCGCGCAACTATTACTAACACGAAAATAATAACCGAAACAATTGTAGAAAAATATAATAAGAAACAAGGACTTCCTAATTTAAAAGCTGACACCATTGTAATTTTGAAGGCCTTATCTGTTTCTTTAAGTTCGATTTTTGATAGTGCTTCAAAAAATATTATCGCTATTAAATTGCAAGCAACTGCCGTGATACTTGGTATAAAGCCTTTCATATTCTTTTTATTTAAAGATGCACTAACAATTCCTTTTATGGCAAGATATATGTAACATAAAACAGGAAATGTTAGTAAAAGAAGTTGAAATACTAAGACAACTATCGCATAGAAAAAATTACTTCCTTTGGGATTTATGCTCTCTATCATCATTCTTAAATAATATATTAAAGTATATTTATCTGGACTATCCTTGATAATGGGAAAAGTTAAATACATGATAACTGTAAATATTGATAGTACTGATATTGTTATTTTTGTTTGTCTACTCATAGAGACTCCTAACTGATAAATTTGTGTAGTTCTTCTAATAGTCTTTTTACAGGTAATCCTACAACATTATCATAATCACCTTTTATCATCGTAATATATTTTGATGCTCCACCTTGGATTGCATATGAACCGGCTTTATCATAGACGTTTTCTGAATCAATATAAGCATATATTTCATCATCACTCATCGCTTTAAAGGTTACATATGTTTTTTCAAAAAATGTTTTATATTTGTTTTCCATAACGAATGCAACACTTGTCATAACATAATGCGTTTGATTTGAAAGCTTTTTTAACATCATAAAAGCATCTAATCTATTTTTAGGTTTCCCTAAAATTTCATTATTTATTACAACAATCGTATCAGCGCCTATAACAACAACATCTTTTTGTTCAGCTTTTGTTTTATCTAAGGTATTGTATACTTCAAGAGCTTTATGATAGGCTACCATCATATTAGCTTCTTCTATCGATAAATTGTTTTGAAATTTTTCTGGGGAAGTTGCTGCTTTTTTAGTAAAGGAAACACCGTATTTTTGTAGTAATTCGCTTCTTCTTGGTGAAGATGATGCCAAAATTATTTTTTTATCACATGTTTTATTTTCATTATCTTTATTACACATTTATTTTTCTCCGTTTTTACAGGCTATAACTATATTTATTATATATACATTAGATATTTTATGCAAAAAAAAGGCTTAGGTTTTTCCTAAATATTAGGAATCACCTAAGTCCTTTTCTTTATCACTTAACAATTCATACATCAAAGCTGCATCGGCTTTTTTTGTAGATTCAGTTAAATTTGTCACCTTTACTTCTAAGATTCTTTTACCATATTTTATGGTAATAATATCTCCTATCACTAACTCTTTTGAGGGTTTAGCAGGTTTGTTATTTACATAAACTCGCTCATTTTCGCTTGCTTCTTTAGCAAGGGTGCGTCTTTTAATGAGTCTTGATACTTTCAAATATTTATCAAGTCGCATTATTCTTTTGTTTCCTCACTAGGTGTATCTTCAGAAGTTTCGTTTTCTTTATGTTCTTCCTTAAATTGGGCTTCTATTTCAGCCATTTTAGCTTTCTTCTTTTCCCACCAATTTAAGCGACCTGTATTAACAAGTTCTTCGATATCTTCACGGGTAAGAGTTTCAATTTCAACTAGGTGTTTAGCGATTAAATCAAGCAAAGAACGATTTTCCTTGATTGTTTCTTCACCAACTTTATAACAATCATCGATGATGCGGCGAACTTCACGGTCTATTTCAAGCGCTACTTGGTCAGAGAAATTCTTATCTGTCATATAATCACGGCCTAAGAAAACCGAACCTGTTTGACGTTCATATTGAACAGGACCTAATTCGCTCATACCATATTCCGTAACCATAGCTCTAGCTATCGCTGTAGCACGTTGGAAGTCATTATGAGCACCTGTTGACATTTGATTGAACACTAATACTTCCGCAATACGACCTGCAAGAAGTCCTGTAATTTCGGCTGTAAGTGTTTCTTTTGTTTGAAGGAATGTTTCTTCCTCTGGTGTCATTAGGTTGTATCCACCGGCTTGACCACGCGGAACAATTGTAACTTTTTGAACTATTTGAGCGTGTTTTAATTTTAAGCCAATAACAGCGTGACCTGCTTCATGGTATGCGACAAGCGCTTTTTCCATTTCTGTGTATTTTTTACTCTTTTTAGCAGGGCCCATTATAACTCTGTCGATTGCTTCATCAACATGATAAATTTTAATTTCTTTACAATTTTCACGAGCGGCTAAAAGAGCAGCTTCGTTCAATAAGTTTTCAAGATCAGCTCCACTAAATCCTGGTGTTCTTCTCGCAACATCCGTAAGATTGATTCGTGGTGATAATTTTTTATTTCGTGCATGAACAGCTAAGATTTGTTCACGGGCTAATAAATCAGGATTCCCAATTGTAATTTGACGGTCAAATCTTCCTGGTCTAAGTAGCGCTGGGTCTAAAATATCAACTCTATTAGTTGCTGCCATAACGATTATGCCAGAATTTCCTCCAAAACCATCCATTTCTACTAACAATTGGTTTAAAGTTTGTTCTCTTTCATCGTGGCCACCACCAAGACCGGCACCTCTTTGGCGTCCTACTGCATCTATTTCATCAATAAAAACGATACAAGGAGCGTTTTGTTTAGCTGTTTTAAACATATCACGAACTCTACTAGCTCCGACACCTACAAACATTTCAACAAAGTCAGAACCAGAAATACTATAAAATGGCACGTTAGCTTCACCTGCTGTAGCTCTCGCTAGAAGTGTTTTACCAGTACCAGGGGCACCAACTAATAGGATACCTTTAGGTATTCTTGCTCCCATTGAAAAATATTTTTGGGGATTTTTAAGAAAATCTACAACCTCAGCAACTTCTTCTTTTTCTTCATCTAATCCTGCAACATCTTTAAAAGTAGTTGTAGGTTTAACCGCAAGACGGGCACGGCTTTTAGCGAAATCAAAAGCTTTGTTATTGCTAGATGCAGTACTTCTAAACATTACGAAAATTAAGACACCGATAAGTATTGCTCCACCTACAATAGTAATGAGTGAGAACCAATCAAAAGTTGAAACATTTCTAGGTCCATCAAATGTAGGACGCTTAGCAGGATCTAAATTGGCAATTTTTTCATCTATTTTTGTAATATCTGTATCTGGCAAAATTACAATGTAACTTTCATATTTATTCGAATCACTATTAATATATTCATTTGTGTAGTCACCATAGAAAATCTTATTTCCACTATTGGCACTACCTTCAACACCTTTATACTTAATTGATTTAATTAAACCGGCTTCTAAGTTTTTATAAAATTCATCTCTCGTTAATTCTTCGCGAGTGTTAGTTCCTCTTACAGCGAAAATAATTACGCCGACAACAACACACAAGAATAACAAAATAACAAAAATATCACCGATATTAAAACGACGTTTACGCATTTTTTTGAACTCTGGCATTTTTTCCTCCTCATATTTTGTATCCTAATACCGCTAACACTTCTTCTTCTTGATTTAGAAGCAATAATACTTTATTTCTTTCAAGTTGTGAAATTTTGCGGTTAGTTAACAGATCATTAATTTTTTTAGTTCCACCTTTTGTATGAATTTTATCCCCATCTTTTCTACTTCTTACAATCAGCGGTAATCCTTGTATATTATAACACATTTGTTTTTCTCCCGTTAGAAAATTACAAATATTTTTATTTATAATAATTTTACCATTATATGGTAAATCATATGTTCCTTCTTTTTCTATTTTCATAAAAAATGAATCTTTATTAATGTCACTTGTGAAAATAATACTATTGTATTCTTTTACCATTAGCAATTTAGGATTTATTATATCTTCTATTTTATTCTTAGGGGACTCTATTTTTTTGATTATGTCTTTTATACATTTTAATGATAATTTTTCTTTTTTTAGTAATAAAAATAATACTTCTTCTTTCATATAAGAAGATAAATCTAAAAAAGCTGTTAGATTAATCATTATACTATTATTCTTTACCATAACATGTTCTTTTATAAATAAATTGACACTTGTTTTTAATAAAATGTCAGCATTATTTAAATTATCACTATAAATTTGTACGGCATTTATCCAATTAGGGTTTTCTTCTTTTATAAAAGGAACAAGATATTTTCTTATTCTATTTCTTGTATATACATCTGAGGCGTTACTCTCATCTTGAAAATATTTATAATTATTCATTATCAAATATTCCTCTAATGTTTTTTTTGAAACACCTAAAAGTGGTCTTACAACTTTTAAATTACCATATGTACTGATGCTACTAATTCCCGCATAGCCTTTTAAATTGGAACCTTTAATTAATCTCATTAAAATTGTTTCTAAATTATCATCGGCATGATGGGCCGTAAAAAGGTATTTAGCTGATGTATTTTCAGCAATCTCTTTAAAAAATTGGTATCTTTCTTCCCTAGCCCACTCTTGGAAGTTGTCTTTATCATAATGTGGAAGTTTTTTGATAAAACACATAATGTTTTTTTCATGACAAAAATTCTTAATATACTCTTCTTCTATTTCAGATTGCGCTCTTTTATTATGATTAACATGAGCAACTATTAAACGTTCATTTTCAAATGCTTCTATCGCAAGATGTAATAAAGCCATTGAATCGGCTCCTGTTGAACAAGCAATTATTATTTTACAATTATCATCTTTTAAATATTTTGTTAAGGGGTTGCGTTTTAGATACATTTCTAATTCTTGATGTGGGACTTTCATATTTTATTCCTCTTTATTATACTTTATAACTCAAATATCTATGTGATAAGTATTTGAAATTTTCTTGAAATATTTTTTACACAATTACCATAATAACATTTTTTTAAATAATTTTCAAGGTATCAAATAAGAAAACGTTTAATAATAGAAAAAAGCTATTTTAAAAATAGCTTTTTGTTTTTTATTTTTCCCGTTTTAAAAGGATAGCAGTAGATAATAGAATTGTTAACAAAAAGTAACCAACCGATATCCCAAACGCACAACATCCATTAGAAGGGGTTTTAGCAGTATTAGCTTCAACATTTATTACTATCGAACTAGTAATTCCTTCTGCAGTTGTAACCGTTATCGTCGCTGTTCCTTCTTGTTTTAGATAAAGCATACCTGTTTCTGATACTTCTACCGTGTCTTCATCGCTCGATTCATACGTTAAACTAGTAACTGTACCTATTGGTTCATACTCAACTTTTAATTTAACTCTGTCATTAACTTTTAAATTTTCTTTATCTACTCTTAAATTGATTTTTTCTGGAAAAATAGCTTCACCAGTTTTAAAATTATAACGATATTCTAAGTATTTTACTTCTGCTGATACTGTTTTTAGAGTTTTTGTTATGATTAGTAATGTAATGATAATAAACGTCATTAGCATTTTTTTAATATTTTTCATTTATATATCCTCGCTTTTTGTCATTATACCAAGGAAATAAAAATAAAACTATCCTTGTGCGATTATTTTTTTGTCTTCATATTGAGTAAATTTAAAGCAATGCTGGTCTTCAGATCATGTTCTTTGTTTTGTTTATTAAACATCGCATCTTTAATTGTTAAATCAAATAGCGTTGGAATATCATATTCTTTTTCAAATAAGTAATATGCAAGACTACCAGGAATAGTATTTATTTCACATAAATATGTTTTATTTGTATCGATGTCATATAAATAATCAAAACGTACTATACCCATCAAATTTAAAGCATTATATATTTTCGTTACTTCTAACGCCATATCAACTCCAAACGATAACTGATCAAGAGGAATCACCTTTCTAGGGGAAGTTTCATCCGTTTTTTTGTTTTCACAATATTTATCTTCAAATGTATAAATATCACTTGTTCTTCTGATTTCTTCTACATTAGATATTTTTATATCATTTTTGTAACTAAAAGCAGCTATACTATATTCTTTAAAATTAGTTAAGCATGGTTCTATAATTACTTTATTGTCATAAATGAATGCTAGTTTTAGTTTTTCTTTTATTTCATTTTTTAATGATATGTTAGGATCATTATCATGAATTACACTTATTCCGATGCTAGAGCCTAAGTGAGCAGGTTTTATTATTACAGGATACTTAAATGTTTCTTTATATTCTTCTTTTTTTCTAATTACTTCATAAGGCAAGGTATCAACATTTAGACTATTTAAAACTAGTTTTGTTAATTCTTTATCTTGTAAAAGTGCTGCTGCAGCTATTGGTGATGTTACCGCAGTTACACCTAGAATATCGCACCAACCCTTGAATGTGCCATCTTCAACTCCAAAGCCATGCAAAATCGGGTAAATAAGGTCTATTTTTACGCGATGGCTGCATTTTTTAAATGTTTTCAAGTAAACTATTGAATTTTGTTTAAAAAGTGTTGTTTTAAACGTTTTGTTTTTAAAAACTTGTATATCGTTTTCCATTTTGTATTCATAACTCTTAACATTATACATATCATTAAAAGTTATCATTTCATTATCTTTCGTAAGGTAAAGAGGAATTATTTGATATTTATCACTTTCTTTTAGAGCTTTCATAATAATTAAAGCACTTAAAATGCTGATATCGTGTTCAACACTTTTTCCCCCATAAACAACTAAAACATTAATTTTTGCCATAGCATCATCTCCTTAAAAAACTATCAGGCAAATCATTTTCAATTAAAATCGTCATAGAAGTGCTCGGATATGTTTTCTTTAAATATGCATAAGCTTCTTTAAAACTATCGAACACTAAATAGCGATGATAATCTGCTGTCTTTAATCCTAGCTCAATTATTTTTGAAGCCTCATTTTTAATTAAAAGAATTAAATCACAAGAATTCATTAAATCAATAATTAAACTACTATTTATTCTTTCTAAGTAACTACCGCCATCAACGATTCCAGGCGTTATTATAACTTTAAAATTAGTTTCTTTACGCAAAACTTCTAGAGCCCCTTTAAAACCCTTGACATTGGAATTAAAGGCATCATCGATGATACGATAACATCCATCATAATTAACTGATAAGCGATGTGGCACACTTTCTATTTTTTCTACTGCATCTTTTATATCTTTTGGATCTATCTTTAGGTATAATGCCACCGCAACACTTTCTAGTATATTCATCAAGTTGTGACGTCCTAATAGATTAATCGTAAGCATCATTAAAAATGCGCCATTATAATAAACTTTATAAGTGTTTTCGTCATAATGCTCCATATATAAATCAGCGTTTTTATTATCAGTACTTACTTTAATTATTTTTAAACCTGAGGCAATTTTTTCTTTTGAAATATACTTTTCATATTCTCTTATATATTTGTTGTCAATATTTAAAACTAAACATTTTAAATTCGCGCTTTCTACTATTTCAAATTTAGTATCTTGAATACAAGATAATGTCTTAAACGTTTCTAAATGTTGTGGACCTATTTCCGTTATAACAGCAATGCTTGGCGCTACAAAATCTGTTAATTCTTTAATCTCACCTTTTTTAGTCGCACCCATTTCACTGATAAAGACTTCGGTTAAATTATTAACGCTTGTGTTAATTGTTTTAGTTATTCCCATTAAAGTATTATACGAAGCGGGTGTTTTGACACTAATATATGCTTTATCTACTAAAGATGCAACAAAGTTTTTAACCGATGTTTTACCATAACTTCCCGTTATTCCTATTGTGATGGGAGAAGCTTCTTGCAGTTTCTTTTTGGCAGAATGCAAATAGTATTTTTTAATTATTTCTTCTAGGGGCCATAGTAAATAATATATAAATAAGATTAAAAGCGGAACAGCAAATAAAAAAGTGTTGTAGACTAATATATTCCCTTTAAATAAAAGAAGCATTATGAAAAGAAGAATACTAAGAGTAATTATAACTCTAAAAGTTCTCTTAGTAAATTTCAGTTTTACCAAAAGGGGCTTAAGGAAATTAATAACACCGAGTTGCAAGAAAAGAATCATGACTCCATAATACCAAGCGCCACTTAAATTAAATAGTAACGTTGGTATAAAAAGTATTAAAGTAATGATGGTAGATATATTTGATATATAGTAATTTAATGTATGTTTTAAGTACTTTTTTACATTATAGTGCTCTTGTTGAAACAATCCAAACATAATGAAAAAATCATAATAAAGCAGTAAAATAAAACAAAAACTAATAATATATTTAATCAAAAATTTCCCTCCTTAGTTATTTGTTTCAAATATCCTTTAACAATTATACTAAACTTTTTAGCATCATCTAAATATGGAAAATGGCCACTATCATTAAATGGTATAATCGCAGATTTTTTTAGATACTTATGCATTATTTTCGCATCTTTATATGGTGTTGTTTTATCTTCTTTTCCCCAAATTATTAAAGTGTCGATCTTTATATTTGGTAAGTATTTTCTTAAATCCTCCTTTATAACATTTCGCATTGTGTCCTTCATTATAACACTACTATTTTGATAATCCTCACTCCCACTTTTTGAGTATAGTTGTGATAGTTTTGCTTCTTTTTTAAATGTTTTATAATAGGCCTTTTTAATTTTATAATTAAGTATCTTTATCCTTACCTTCAATGGTGTTATATGTTTAATCCCGGCGCTATCTACTAAAATGAGTCCTTGAGGCTTATTAATTTGATGTTTACCTAAATATTTAATCGCGACTCTTCCCCCAAAAGAATGAGCTACAATGGTATAATTCTTTATGTTTAATTCTGTAATAAAATAAATTAAAAATTTAACATAATCATCCAAACTAAAGGCTCTATTTATTTTGCTTTCACCAAAACCTGGGAAATCAACCGCATAGACATGAGAAGTATCATTTAACATTTTAAAAGTATATTTAAAAGTTTCTAAACTACTTCCCCATCCATGTAAAAAAATTACTGGATCTTTATTGTTGTTTTCATTATCATAATAGTTAATATCAATATCTTGATACTTTAATATCATCTAATCACTTCCAAAGAATTATATGTCATATACTGAAGGTTTATGAAATAACTTGTGTTCTTTTGTTAATCCTTTTTTAGCAGTATCCTTACTATTTGACACAAAAAACAAAAAATGATACAATATATCTAGATTATCAATAAGGAGTTAAAAATGAAAAAAATATTTAATTATTTTAAAAGTTTTAGTGTTGCTTTTTTAGCGTTACTTGGTATGGTTTTACTTGTCGGTTGCCCTGCCACACCAACGCCAAGTGAACCTACAGAGTTAGATACCCCAACAGGACTAAAAGTTGTCGTTACAAACGATGAGTATGTTGTAAGTTTCAATGAAGTTGAAAATGCGGGAAGATATGCATTAACAATTACTAGAAATGGTGAATTATACAAAGAACTTGATATTAAAAATAATGCAAAACTTAATCTTGCTGATGCTGGTTTTTATGATATTAAAATTAAGGCTAAACCAAAAACAAGTAAGTTTTTACAATCAGCTTATTCCGAAACAGTTAGTTTTGTAAAGGCAACATCAGTTATTAATTTCAATTTTGAATTTGTAGATGAAAATAAGGATTGTTATAAAATAACATCCTATAAAGAGACACTTCCAAGTTATGTTATCGTTCCTACTACTTTTAATGATTTACCAATAACAGAAATCGCCCACGATGCTTTTAACAAAAGTTTAGTAAATGAAATGGTTATTTTAGATGGTATAACAAAAATTGGTAACGATGCTTTCAAAGATTCCTCATATTTAAAGAAAATTACTCTTCCTGACACAATTTCATCATTAGGAGACAGAGTATTTTCGGATTGTTACGCCCTAGAAGAAATTACAATTCCAGGCGGTGCTTTAGACACTATCCCTACTGAGGCTTTTAAAAATTGTGCTTCTTTAGAAGCAATTACAATTCCTAGTAACATCCATACCATCATGCCTTCTGCTTTTTCGGGATGTTCCGGCAATACAAAATATGTTAGTGGTACAAGAATTCTTGAATTATTAGAAGAAGATGGCGTAACTATGACAATTGAAGAATTAACTACATATTCTTCTGTCTTAGATCTTAACAATATGCTTAAAGATAAGAATATTACTTCTATTAAAGCTTTCACAAATATTACTGGTGATGAATCACTTGGAGCTTTACGTACTTTTGATATTGTTTTATCTGATGGTTTAAAAGAAATTAAATTAGTTGATGAAAATACACTTACAAGCCTTGGTAATGGCGCTTTTGATGATACGACATGGTACAAAAATCAAGAAGATGGCTTAGTTTATTTTGGTAAAATTCTTTACATATACAAAGGTCAACATGTTGGTGCGATTGATAATATTCGTGAAGATATTATCGGTATTACTGTCGAAGCTTTCTTTTTCCAAAGAAATTTGACTTCAATTACAATCCCTGGAACTGTGAAAGAAATCCCTCATGGTTGTTTTAGAGGTTGTGGACAATTACAAGAAATTACTTTAAACGAAGGTTTAGAACGCATTGATATTATGGCTTTTGATGGTTGTTATAATTTAAAGAGCATCATTATTCCTAGTACAGTAAAAGAAATTCAAGAACAAGCATTTATTAGTTGTAGTCGCCTAGAAGAAGTTACAATTAAAAGTGATTCAAAACTTACGCTAATTGGTGCTTCTGCTTTTAAAGGTGCATCAGCATTAAAAGAAATCTACATTCCAAAGAATGTTTCAATAATTGGTGATGAAACATTTAGCGGCTGCAATAAATTAACTATTAAGATTGCTTTTTCTAGTATACCTGATACATGGGATAAATCATGGAACCCAAATAATTGCCCTGTATTATTTGTAGAATAAAAATCAAGCTTAACCAAAAAATAAGAGAATGATAGAAAATTAAAGTATACCTAATGTCAAAGATGCTTAAAAAAAGTGAAAATCTAGACAAATATTCAAAAAGATGATTTCGGTATTGAACTGAAATCATCTTTTTTTAAATTTTATTGATATCTATAACTATTATAACAATCTATATAATCTTTTATTTCTTTTCTTTAATATATAAATTTGTTAGATATCTTTTTCCAACCTATAATAAATTAAAAAAGACTCTAGTTAAAAAACTACGATTATATAAACCTGCTGGTAGTAGAAATACACCTATAATTTTATTGTGGGCCTGTCTATATTTCCCTCTATAAAATTGAAATGAACAACATTTCTTGGAAACACTAAAAGTGTGGTATAATACATGAAAGCGGTGCATTTTACTTCAATTCTGTTTTTTTATTTTTATATAAAAGTCCTTTAATATAATTTTGTTACCACACAAACGTAAAAAAGGTAGAAACCAAACAGTAAAATCAATTTATCCGAATCAATCATAAAAGATTGTCTACTGCTTCAATGGAAGACTTAAATTCAAAAATAATTTATTATTTGTGTGACAAAAAGTGGTACTTTTTAGTACCACTTTTTTTATTGGTTCCTTATTACAAGTCCTTTTGACCCCCAGTTAATTTAGAGGTCAAAACTACAGCCTTTCTCCAAGTAATGAATTACTTTTTAGAGATATTTCTGATACATATGTATCTTCTATTTCTTGTATCCCCATACTACAGGAAGATTATCAAAATTCCAATCAGAATCCCAACCTTCTCGCTGAGAAGCTGCCTCACAATATATAGTTAAGTTACTGCAACCAAAGAATGCCCATTCTCCTATACTTGTGACACTATTTGGGATTTTTATACTTATTAAACTAGTGCAACCATAAAATGCATCATATCCTATACTTGTGACACTATTTGGTAGTTCTACACTTGTTAGACTACTGCATCCAGAGAATACACTATCTCCTATACTTGTAACACTATTTGGTAGTTCTATACTTGTTAGATTACTGCAACCAGAGAATGCTCTTTCTCCTATACTTGTAACAGTACTAGGTATTATTGTATTCATACATCCTATAATTAATGTATTAGTAGCAGTTTCTATTATCGCATTGCAATTATCTCTAGAATCATATACTTTATTTCCACTATCTACTTTAATACTTATTAAACTAGTGCAACCATAAAATGCATCATATCCTATACTTGTGACACTATTTGGTAGTTCTACACTTGTTAGACTACTGCATCCAGAGAATACACTATCTCCTATACTTGTGACACTATTTGGTAGTTCTACACTTGTTAAACTACTGCATCCATAAAATGCAGAGTGTTCTATACTTGTGACACTATTTGGTATTTCTATACTTGTTAGACTAGTACAACCTGAGAA
>URLJ01000017.1 GCA_900548675.1 uncultured Mollicutes bacterium | reverse complement strand
ATTTAGGTTATACACATTATAACATATAGATTTTTTTCTTTTTCAATTTTGGTCTCACATCATTGACAAATCAACATAATACTTATTTTTTATACAATAGTTCGCTTTTTATAATTTCCTTTAATATTGTTTAACCCCGTAACGGAAATAAAAGCATTTTTATCAATTTTATCAATGGCAGATGTATAATCTATAACCTCATATGAAGATACCACAACTTCAATAGCTTTCTTAGATTGAAGAGTATAACCACCTTTGACGTCATAAATAGTCATACCATGATGAAATTTAGTAAGTAATAAAGCTCTAATTTCTTCTGCTTTATCAGTTATTATTTCGAGTTTAACTGTTTTATAAATAGTGTAATAATGATCGATAGTAAGCGTCGTAACGACAAGGCGTACTAGTGTATATAAGGCCGTTTCGATGCCAAAGTATCCTGAAGAAACTATAATTATCGCATCGACCAAAAAAGATATTTTTGTAAAGGATATTCCTCGTTTTACTAATAGTGAATTGGAGATTATATCCATACCGCCTGTTGAACCACCAAATTTTAAGCAGATAGCACTGCCGTATCCTGCAATACCACCACCGATAACTGCTAATAATAATCTACCACCAGTATTCTTATACGTTAAAATAATGGTATTGACACCTTCTTTTAAGGCTTCTTCTTTGACGTACTTTGTTAAATCTAAAGATATCGTAGCATCAATTACTGATTTTAATGGGCTAATACCCGTTTTTTCTAAAATGTAAATTGTTATCGATTGTGTAATAATCGATGTAAATGATAGCAATGCAAATTTTTTACTAACACTGCGAGAACCAAACATAAAGAGTGGTAAATTAATGAAGAAAACTAAAAGACCAACACTATAGCTTTTGTGCGTGAATTCTCCTACAATTCGGGCAAATAATTGCGATATTCCCGTTACTCCACCTGCAAAAAAGCCACCCAAATCATAAAACCATACAACCGCTAAAGAATAAATGATACTTCCTAAAATAACCATCAAAAGTGCCTTTAGCACTTTTCTGTCAAAGAAATCCTTTAGTTTAGCTGTAATCGTATTATTTTTTGTATCAACAGCATTGTTTTGGTTATAATCTTTACTTTCTAAACAAAATGTACCGAATAAAACTCGTAATGTTTTTTCAACTTTCGGCAAAGAATTTTCATTTTTCTTTTTTTGCTTTTCCATAAACTATCCTTTATTAGTGTACACTAGCGCCTGCTTTGGCTTTATTTACTTCTAGTAATTCAAGACTTCCATCATCTTGTACGGCACAAAGCAACATACCCGATGATAAAACGCCTCTAATTTTTACAGGAAGCAGATTAGTACAAACAATGACTTTTTTTCCAACGATATCTTCAGGATTATAATATTTAGCTATTCCTGATACAATTTGTCTAACTTCACCATTAATTAAAACTTGTGAAACAAGTAATTTTTCCGCATTCGGGTGTTTCATAGATGATTGTATCAACCCTACTTGAAGGTTTATTTTTTCAAAATCCTCTATTTTTATCTCATGGATTTTTTCCTCTTTTTTAACCTCAACTTGTTGATTTTTATTACTTGCAAGAGTTTCAAAATAAGCTAATTCTTCTTTTAAGTCTAATCTTTTAAATAGTGGTGCAACATTAGAGGCTACTTTGTTTGAATAATCATAGCCATACTTTAAGTCGAAAAGATTATCGACATCAGCAGTTAAACCTAATGCTTGGCGAATTAATGGTGCTGATTCAACAAGTACAGGCGCAACAAATGTCGCAGCGAAACGAAGTGCTTCGGCCAAATGATACATAACACTTGCGAGTTCAGCCTTTTTATGCTTATCCTTAGCTAAAACCCATGGAGCAGTTTCGTCAATATATTTATTAGCTCTAGATATCATATTCCATGCTACTTGGAGAGCATTTTGAAGTTCAAAATGTTCAAATTCTTCTATATATTTATCACGTGTATCTGCTAAAACTTTTTCAAAATCAGCATCATACGCTGTTTCAACAAGATTATCTTTACTTAATTTTCCTGATAAATACTTATTAATCATCGAAACAGTACGACTCAAAAGATTACCCAAATCGTTAGCGAGATCGTTATTATATCGTTCTACAAAACGTTCATAACTGAATAGTCCATCATTACCAAGTGGTAATTCTTTTGTTAGATAATATCTTACAGAATCAACGCCATAACGATTTACCATATCCATTGGATACACCGCATTACCACGTGATTTGCTCATTTTTCCATCACGCGAAAGCAGCCATCCATGTACATAAAGTTTAAATTTAATAGGGATATCTAAAGCCATTAGCATAATTGGCCAATATATTGCGTGGAAACGAATGATATCTTTCCCTACAACATGATAAACATGTTCATTATTAAGCCAATATTTTTGATAATTTTCATCATGATCTGTATCATATCCTAATGCCGTCAAATAATTAAGAAGCGCATCAATCCAAACATAGATAACATGACGAGGATTACTTTTAACAGGTATTCCCCACTTGAAGGAAGTACGACTAACGCATAAATCATCGAGACCACTTTTAATAAAAGAAACGACTTCATTTCTTCTTGTTTCAGGCATAATAAAATCAGGATGTGCATCGATATACGCTAAAAGTTTTTCACTATATTTTCCTAATCTTAAAAAATAACTTTCTTCAGAAACCTTACGAAGAGGTTTGCCGCAATCAGGGCAGGTATTGTTCTCGCCTATTTGTGTTTTTGTGAAAAAGGTCTCACACGAAACACAGTAATCACCTTCATAAGAGCCAAGATAAATATCACCTGATTGAAGAAGTTTTTCAAAAGCCCGTTGAACAACCTCAGTGTGGCGTTTCTCACTCGTTTGGATAAAGTCATTATATGATATATGAAGATTTTGCCATAACTGTTTGGTTTCTTGAGCGATTTTATTAACATAATCCTGAGGATTAATCCCCTTAGCTTTAGCGGCTTCTTCGATTTTTTGGCCATGTTCATCCATACCTGTCAAGTACCAGACATCACGTCCCATTAATTTATTAAAGCGAGCAAAAGCATCGCATGCGATAGTTGTGTAACAGTTACCTAATTGTACATTACCGCTAGCATAATATATAGGGGTAGTAATATAACATCTTTGATTATTATCTTGCATAAATTTTCTCCTTACGCTTTAGTTATACTAATTTTTAATAATATAGTATACATTATACATCATTTAATTCTTTTTGAAAAGTATTTTGTATAATTACAATTTGTGTCCACAATTTTTACAAAAATTGCTATCTGCATCTAATTTTTCATTACAATTAGGACATTTTTTAACTAATTCTTTTCCACATTCTTTGCAGAATTTACTATTCTTATCATTTTCAGCTCCACACGAACAAGTAATTTTTTCTTCTTGTGCTGTAAATTCCTTTATCACGGGAGCGATATCTTTACCCATTTCTTTATAAATTGGCATTGTTTCATTTTTTCCATACTTCATAATTTCTCTTTTGTATGAAAACATTAAAAGCATTCCTCCTACTCCTACCATTGGAAAGCCTATGAATGCAAAAAAGAATAATTTAGGTACTCCTCCATTTGTAGAAGCAGTATAGAAAAAGTTAATGATGCCAATCGCGCTAAAAACTACCCCTAACGATAAAAGTACAATTCCTAATATTCTCAATGTTAATTTTGTTTTTTCGTGTTTTTCGTTCATAAAATTTTCCTTTCATTTGTAATAAGGCCCAGAAGTAAAATTACTCTGGGTCATTAATTATAATCTTGAAACAAATTTTTCAAGAATTGAACTAATCTCTTCTGAGGCTTTTTTTGTATATTGATAGAAATTAGTAATTTGTGATGGCATACCAATAACATCTGACACCGCTCTTATAGCTACTGATGCCGTATTAAAAATAGTTGAAATATGCATTATAGCGGCCGATTCCATATCAACAGCTAATATATCAAAATCACTAAATTCTTCTTTTTGAAGTTTTTCTAAGCCATCACGTTTATTTTGAAAGATATCTGCAGTCACAATTGACCCATACTTAAAAGTTCCATCATCAAGTTGCATTAAAACCTCAAGAGCCTTTTTAGAAGCAGTGAAAGGAAAAGGTGCATCTTGAATTTCACCATAACGGAAACTTTCACCTATATCGCATGTCATATCTACATCATAGTAAAAAGTATTTACAGCTACGATTATATCAAGTGGTTTTAATCTTTCATCAAATGCCCCAGCAATTCCGGTTGTAACCACAAGCTCAGGATTAAATTCTTTAATCATGAGAGCTGTCGTTGCGGCTGCGGCAGCTTTTCCAATTCCTGACTTAACTAACGCAATATCTTTAAAGCCCATTTTCCCAACATAAACATTTTTATTTAAAATCTTAATTTCTTTAACACATTCAAGATGTTTTTTAAGGGCTTCTAGTTCATTGTCAAGAGCGCAAATAAGGCAAATCATGTTTCTTATTTTACCTTTAATTCACGATTACTAATAGCTAGAATTTTTACCCAGAATTCTTCACCATTTTCCGTTTTAACATAAACTTTATCACCAACATTGTGATTTACAACAGCGTGACCAAGAGGTGATTCGTCTGAAATTAGTTGACGAAGTGGGTCAGCTTCTAGTGTACCCACAATCTTATACACTTGAATTGGTTCATCTTCATCTTCTAAATCTAAAAATTCAATTTTTACCCATTTACCTAAATTGTTAGCTTCATCACCAATCAATTCATAGTTTTTTAAAATCTTTTCAATTTGTGAAATACGATTTTGAATTTTAGCTTGATCATCACGGGCTGCATCATAATCGGCATTTTCAGATAAGTCACCTTGTGAACGAGCATCTTGTAAAGCTTTGATATTAGCTTCACGATCTATATGGAGTTGTGCTAACTCCTCTTTTATGGCCTTAAGACCTTCTTCTGTTAATGTATATTTTTGATTCATAATAACACCTCTTTATTTCCATACTATTATAACAAATTTTCTTTCTTTTAGCAATTAATATGGTTAGATCTAACTTTAAATTATTTTATTACTTTTCGTAACATATAATGGGGTTTTACTTCAAACGGAATCATAATTGATAAAAGCTGAAGGGGATGGCGAGCGGCATCCAAAGTTTCGCCTGTTTCACTATCAATAATTTTTGTTACAGTGAAAGTGCGGTTTTTAAATTTTGGACCAAATACCTCAATTTCATCATTTGGTTCAAAATAATTACGTTGTTCAACAACCGCAATTTTTGTATCTTTATCCCATTTTTTAACATAACCGACATACTCTTTTGTAGGTATTTCGGAACGATTATCGTATAATTGTTCCCTTACTGTAGGAGCACCTTCATAGAATCCACATGAGGTTTCTCTATTTTCGGCCTTTCTAATTTCTATTTCAGCATTTTTGTAATCTTCTTCTTTGAGCGATAATCCTTTTTTATTCAGGTAATAGTATCTATCAACCAGCATACGATAAGCTCTTATTACCGTCGCTAAATAATATGCCGACTTCATTCGGCCTTCAATTTTTAAAGAAGATACTTTAGATTCTATTAAAGCGGGAATATATTTAAGAGCCATTAAATCTTTCGAACCGATATTAAATGTACCAGGAAGTTCTTTTTCATCATGGTACAACGTGTAATTCCATCGACAAGAATGGGCACAACCGCCCCTATTAGCATCACGAAGTGTCATGTGATTACTCAAAACGCATCTACCTGATAAGGCAGAACACATTCCACCGTGGATAAAAACTTCTAAAGGGGTATCAACCAATGCTGCGATTTTTTTAATTTCTGCAAGGGTAACCTCTCTTGCTAGAACAACGCGGGTTACACCTAACTTTTGATAAAAATCAATTGCGAGATGATTAGTAACAGATGCTTGGGTACTTAAATGTGCACTCATTTTAGTCGCTAATTTTCTTACTCTTTCAATAATATAAGGGCTTGAAACGATAACGGCGTCAACTTTTATTTTATCAAGCGTTTTGATATATTCATCTAAACCATCCAAATCACTATCGTGAGCTACGATATTCATCGTCACATAAACTTTTTTATGATGACGATGGGCATAAGCTACTAATGTTTTAATGTCTTCTATCTCAAAATTGGAAGCTCTTGCACGGAGACTAAATTTTTTACCTCCTACATATACCGCATCAGCTCCATATCTTAAAGCCGTATATGCTTTTTCAAGGTCACCAGCTGGAGCGAGTAATTCAATCTTAGACATTATTCTCCTCCTTTATTAAAACCGTTTTTTGATTTAACATTCCCGTAGAAAGCTTTAGTGGTAATTTTAAATTGCTTAAATTATGCCATAATTCTTCCTTATTAATAAAACCATTTTGGTATTTAATAAAGGATGCGACAACTTTTGATAAATCTTCATAATCTAAAAATGATGTTAAAATAATGCCATATCCTGCTTTTTCTAAGATTTCTCTATCACACATTAATGTATAATAACCTTCCATAAAAATATGAAAACCTTCATCATCTTCTATTACAGGGTATAATTCTTGGCGAAATTCTTCTTTTATCATATAGTTAGGAACATCGAGTTTTGCAGAATCATGCATTTCATCAAAATTACGATATTCAAAATATCTAGATAAAAGTTTTCTTTTAGAATGAAACAAAGCTAATTCTCCAAATAATATGATGGCAGTATTCTCATTAACAATTTCTTTTAATTCACCTTTTGATACTTCTGGTGATGCTAAAACGATATCATTAAAATTTAACAATAGATCGCGATCTTTAGCATTAGTGATATATGTTGTTGGAAAATAACACTTTAAGCCTTGGTAATTTAATTTAGAAAGCATTTCTAAAACTGCAAAATCAGTATAAAAAACGCCATCAAAAGAAATCGTTAAAACTTTTTTTAACAAGTCGAAAAAGACTAATACATCTTTTTCCATAATAACATCCATTGCGTTTAAAAAAACTTTTTTATTCAATTCATGAGCTTTTTTGATGATAGGTTCTAAATCATCATATGTTTCGCTCGCTCTTAAAGATAACCCTTTTACCCCTACCAAAAAAGCTTCTACATCTTTTTGTTCAAGAAGTTTGGGATTATTTAATTCTAAAACTACTTTCATACTTATTTTCTCTTTCTTGTGACAGCTATTCCATCACCTATAGGGATAAACGTCGTTAAATATGCTTCATTATTACGCAAATAGTTATTATATGCATCTATTTTCGCAACTAAATGTCTTACGTTTTTCGACTGTTCATCGATGTTTTCCATACAACCATGAAAGTATAAATTATCGGTAATAATTATTCCATCATCATCTAAAAAGGCTGAAAAACGTTCAAAAAAACGCTGATTCTGCGCTTTTGCAGCATCGATAAATAATAAATCATAGTTATTTTTTAAAAGCTTTAAATCGAGTGTTAAGGCATCACCTTCTAACAATCTAACTTGGTTAGCACTATCATATTCGGTTAAAAAAGCTTTAGCTGTTTCGATCATATCTTGATTTCTTTCAATTGTATCTACAAAAACCAAAGGAGAAACGCTCTTAAAATGAAGGCTAGAATATCCAATAGCTGTTCCTATTTCTAAAATATTGAATTCACTCTTTTTGTTTAAACGCGCTTCAATTAAAAGTTTAATAAGTTCAAGCGAATCTCGCATTATAATGGGAACATGATTATCTATAGCATATTTTAACATATCGGGATACACTTCTTTTTTATAAAAAGTTTTAAAATATTCTTGCATATTGCCTTCTCCTTTTTTTAATCATTATACAACATTTTTATTAATCTTACAAATAAAACGTGCTTAAAATATTAGATGAATCGTCACTAAAAAAAGTATAAACTTCATTTTTAGAAGTTTATACTTTGAAAACATTCAAAATAATTTTATAACATATTCAGGATAGATTCTTTATAATAACTGAATAATTCGTCATCTCTTTCAAGCTTTGCGTAAAAATCATCTGCAAACGTAAGCGAATCTTCTTTTTGTTTAATTTCATCAGCGTATTTAACAATCACACAATAAACGTCATTGATTTTAACCGCTTCATATAAGCCTCCAAACAGTAAAACATTTTCAAAGGCCATTTGTTCTATGTAACCACCTTTAAAACTATTAACGGCTGTTGCTGTTATAAAATACTCTTTATTTAAAAACTTATAATTCTTTTTAACAAGACAATTTTCACTATCGACATCAGTCATATCAAAAAGCGTAATCTTTTTATTTTGATTGTCATCTAAAACACTAATTTCATATAAGTCGAAGGCAGCAATCAGATGATAACCATTGAATTCTTCTAACACACTTGTTCCATATTGGATATTTTTAAATTTATAATCACAGCCCTCTAAGTTAGTTACCCCCATAAATCTGAGTGAAGAAACGTATGAGACAAAACTATCATATAAAAATTTGCGATTCGATGCTCTTTCGAGAATAAATTCATAAAGTTTATCATTAGCGTATATTCCGATACATTTTATTACGCTCGTGTCAGTTATCGAAATGTGGTAAAATTGTTCTTTTCTTTTTATATATGAAGAAAAAGGGGTCGTGCTTATACTATGACTACCTCTTGATGAAATACTAGTAGTAAAGAAATTACTAGGAGTATCATTCATAAAGCTCGTGGTTGTATTTAAGATACTTTGAACAATCCCATTTCCTAAACCATTGGTATTTGAAATAGGTCCTATAAAAGCTACTATTATTATTGTACTTAAGGTCATAATAAATGAACTAAAAGTTTTAAATGTTTTTGTAAACACCCTATTGTGGCATTTTGGTTTTAATTGATTATTAAAAGTTAAGTTTCTTTTAATATCTTTGATTAATTCTTTCAAAAAATCGTCTTTCATTTTACTTCCCTCTTTAGACTAATTACTAATTATCGGCTTTTTCCCTCTGGCATTTTTTTAATGCGCGATAATAAATATTAGACACTTTAGAAGTTGATACATGAAGTTCTTCAGCTATATCACTAAATGATCTCTTTTTAACAACGTGCTCTTCCGCAACGAAAATTTCCTTTTCATCTAAGCATTTGTACATTCGCTTCATATCATCAGCGTAATATTTTGTATGATGACGGATATCATCAATTTGATAGTTTTCGTTATAACTCTCAATAAATTCATCATCATAAACAACCGTTACTTCATTTTTCTTTTTTCTAAAATGGTGATAAATTACCGTTTTTGAAACACACACAAGCCAACTCATTAATTGTTTTTTATCATTATAATGGAATCCTTTTATTTTAAAATAGGCGCGTTGAAAAGTATCTAAAACTAATTGCCTAATCATATCATCATCGGCATTTATTCTAGATTTAACATACCAAAAGACAAAACCCGCAAAATTCGCGACAAAATCTTCAAAAGCTATTTCATCTTCTTCTTTCATCCTATCTATCATAGCGGATATATCTTCGGATGATGCATAAGTTTTAGTTTCAAAATCTTTTGATATTACTATTTCCTCAAATTCTTTGTTATAATTATACATAAACGCTCCCTTTTTTTACCACAAAAGAAAACACAATATAACTAAGTTGAATAATTGTGTGTTAAAGATTACTAATATTACTGCTTTTAATGCCTTATTTAATATTAGGTGGGTATTTTCTTACCTTTTTAGTTTTTAATGGTATCTCTCCATCTTCCTTATTCCTATCTAATCATTACGCTATTACCACTTTTTGTTTTTATGCATTTGGCATTTTTTAATGAAGTATAAAAAGCCCGATTCCTTTAAATTAATTATTTCATTTTTATACTATACATGCGAAAGCTTTAGCAAAATAACTAGTAACAATTATCCATCACTACATAATGATTATACCTGAAAACATTAAAGTAATCAAGTGTTATACGTATTTAATGTAATAATGTAATCTTTAACACGCGAGTGCCTCTTTCACACTCACCTATATATAACACACTTTATCCTATTTTTTTTTACTTTTTTAATTTTTTTTTACTTTTAAAAAATAAATGTTCTAGATTTAAACAGGTATTTGTCTGCTTGACAATTATCAATTTATTCTAGAACATTTTTATTATATTTAATTAACTATTTCTTATCACTTCAATAACGCTTATTTTTTCAATTCTTCTTAGCGGTAATAGAATTGAAACAAAAATGAGAATCAACGTAATTGCTATTATCAATGGTATACCTAATAGTTTATATTTAAAGAAAGAGATACTTTCTACCATTTGGTTTATAAGAAAATAATCTATACCCTTAATCGTGAAATAAGAAATAATAATTGAAACAACCATCACAGGTATTGCCATAAGTAATACTTCATAAAAATAGATTTTTGTAATATCCAAGTTGCTAGCGCCAAGAGACTTAAATATTCCTATTACTTTTTGACGTTCAATCACTTTACCTGATAACAACGTCCCTACTAGGAGTACAAGAATTACAGCCATCGCTATCGAAACAAGCGTTATTATAACTTTAAGATTGTATAACCCATTTTCAAAGTCTTTTACAACGGTATCAATTGGAGTTTTAAACTCTCCTTCATATTCATTGTGATATTTTGTCAGAAATTTTTTAAGATTACCCACAGATTTTAAATTTATTACTACGTATGGATTTTCTTCAATATAAACATATTTGTAAAACATTTCTTCATTAAGTGTGATGTATTCTTTCATATGAATATCATCATCATAACATATAACACCTTTTATTTTGAATTCACCTATATAATATGACTCTTCATTACTTTTTTTCTCAAGATAAAGGGTAATATTCTCTCCCATTTTATCGAAATTCTTTAAAACTTCTACTTTCGTATTTTTGTTCTCGTCACTTGTTTTTTTAATAACATCTGATGAGTTATAATTCGTATTAAAAAGTCTATTGTACATTGAAAGTGAAATATAAACTTCATCATTGGCATTATCTCTTGGAATAAGGTCCAAAACGCGTCCATCATCCAAAATGGTATAACACTTATTTGTCTCTTCATTACTGATGTAAATGTCAAAATTTAAAATATTTTTATCATTACTGTAAAGCTTTTTTTGAAAAATTCCATAACTATTGATCGGATTTTCAAATGTGTTATATGTGGTTCTTGCGTTATAAAAACCATCCTCATATGTCGCTAAAAAATATTTAATTCCTTCTTGAGCAGATACTTTTTCTTTATAAAAGTATATGTCATCGTAACTAACATAAGGAATTGGCGATTGATAAACACCTCCAATATATACTACATGTTTGTTTTTACTATTTATAACATCTGCCCCTATTATCTTTTCCCAAGCGGTGAATTGATCATCGATATAATATGATTTACCATCTTTTTTTATCGAATAACCACTATGAAAAAGAAATTTCAATTCTTCACTACTAAAAATGTCTACACCTTTTAAAAGCGGTGAGGTTATGGCTTCATCTACCGCTAACCATTTAACACCCATTCTATCTAATTCTTTTTTATCTGTAATGAAGTTTTGTTTCCCATTATTCGTTTTTATGAATGCAACATTATCTTTTTTTAATTCCTTTAACCCATCGTAATTGAGCGTCATCTTTAAATATTGATAGTTTTCACGTTTTATCATCTCAATGTAAGGATCACAATGCAAGTACAAGTATGTCGCAAGCGAAACAGAAAGAAGTGAAAAGCAAATCGTCATGACAATAATTGTTACAATAGTTTTAATTTTTTTATATCCAAATTCATGCAAAGCCATTTTAAAAGCTACTTTATTGCTGATGACATTTTTAAATTTTTCATTGTTTTCATCGTTAGTTATATTAGTGCTTGAAACTACATTAACACTTGCTACAATATGTCCTTTTTCTAATTTTATAATGGAATCACTAAATGCTTTTGATAACTCCTCATCATGGCTCACCATAATAACTAATTTATCTTGGGCTATTTCTTTTAATAATTTACATATTTCTATACTATTATTTTTGTCAAGGTTTCCAGTAGGTTCATCGGCAAGCAGAATAGGCGCGTTTTTCAATAAGGCTCTTGCTACTGCTATCCGCTGTTGTTCGCCACCTGAAAGTTCTTTGGGAAAACGATTTTCATAACCTTCTAACCCTACTTTTTTTAACACCTCACCAATTTTTTCATTTGAACTTTGTCCTGTAAATTTGTATCCTAATTCTAAGTTTTCCTTGACATTTAAATCATCAACTAAATTATAGTCTTGAAAGATAAAACTTATTTTTGTCCGCCGAAAATTATCAAAATCACTTGTTGTTTTTAAAAGTTTATTATCGATATAATACCCACCTTGAAAGTCAAGATCAAGTCCACCTATTATATTAAGAAGAGTTGTTTTACCACAGCCACTTTTCCCATTTATTAAGTACATTCCTGACTTGGGAAAAGTAATATTTACATCATTTAAAGCATATACATCACTTTTTGTCTTAGTGCGATATATTTTGGATACGTTTTTTAATTCTAACATTTTAATCCTTCCATACTTGATATTCTGAATATTCGTTGTCCTTATCTAATACGTATAATATAAATCTTCCCTTTTTTATTTCTGTAAAGTTATATCCTATCGCGTTAAGTTCTTCAATTGTTCCTTCGAAGTATATTTCACATCCATTTGGTACATCATAATCATATCGTGAAAATAGTGCTGATACTCCCCCATAACTTTTTCCTTCACCTTTAATATACGCTTTTTCTAAATTTTCAAATACAAAACGCGGTCTAGCTACAATATTAGCATTTATCTCAACTTCTTTCAGACTCTTTGGATTGAGTGTTTGTATTACTGTAGTTATGGTACTTGGCATTACATATTTTTCATCAGTTTTTCCATCTGGATAATGAAGTAATGTTTCAATGTTTTTATCATATAAAACGCCATCAATCGTTGTATAAAACATGTTTTCTTCCGATACTTCTATCCTTTCTAGTTCCGATGCTGAATCAAATGCTCTTACATCCATTTTCTTTACATTTTTTCCTATTTTTATTGTCTTTATTTTTTTTGAAAAAACATGTCTTCCTATTTCTTCAATTGTTTCTGGAACAATAAATTCTTCATTTTGATATGACTGTGCTGCGTAATTCTCTATTCTTTTTATATCTTCCCCTATTTTTGCTGTATTGTCAATAATCATTAAAAGCGTTTTTGTCTCTTTGTTGACTATTGTCTTTCCATCAACCTCATATGTTTCGTTTTCTCCAGCCATTGTAATTTTATTTAGATTACATAGTGTTGTTATTATTTGTTCTAAACATGATATTTTATTTGGTAAAATAAGTTCTTCTAAAGATGAACAATTCGACAAACATGCTTGTTTCAACTGCATTCCTGTTGTCAAGCTCAAATCTACTCTCTTTAAATACTTATTACTAACGTTCATAAAGGTTAGTTCTTTTAAGGTATCTGGTGCTAGGTATGACTCTGTTTTTAAATGCTTAGGATATATAATTATTTTTGTCATTTCCTTGTCATAGACTATTCCATCTACTGATTTATATCTTGGATTATTACTAGCTATTTCAACATATGCTGTTATTTCTTTTACGTAATATAAAGTAGCATTATCAAAAATATATGTGCTTGGTAAAGTTAATTCTAATTCTTCGCATTCATATATCATTTCATAATTTATTCTTTTTACCCCTTCACCTAATACTAGTTTTTTTAATCCTGTGCATCCCTTTATCCAATTGGTCCCTAATTCTTCCATATTATCGTTTAACTTTATCGAAGTTATCTTTTTACAATCATTAAATGCTTCTGTTTTTATTTTTTTCATTCCACTAGGGATTTCTATACCCGTTAGATTCACACATCCACTAAAAACTCTTTCATTAAGGGCCGTTACATTATTAGGTATATTTACCTTTTCTAAGGCCTCACATCCTAAGAAGGCTTCTTTTCCTATTTCAGTTAAACTCTCAGGCAAAACTACTTCTTTTAACGATTTACAATTGCGGAAAGCACCTTCACCAAGCTTTGTAAGAGTGTTTGGTAAAACTACCTTGGTGATTATATCATTACCTGCAAAGTTAGCTATTTCTTTTACAGGTAAATTATGATAGGTTTCTGGGATAATTACTTCTTCTACTTTTTCTATTGGATCCACATTTAATAATGCTCTATAGTAGGTTTTGTCTTCACTTAACTGAAATTCACAATTTGGATTATACTCATTATCAACAAAAACTACACAAAATGCACCATCGTCAATTTCATCGTAAGCAAATGTTATTTTATCATCCACTATTTTATCTGTAAGATCTTTTTCTATGTCCCTTTTAACACTTTTTGGTCCCCACCAAGCATCTTTAATATTACGAATAAAACCAGCTATATAAATTTTATTACCCTCTTTAGGCTTAACTGTAATAGTTATAGATTCCCCTTCAGGAACAACTATTTTTGCGTACGGAAAAACTGTGCCTTCACCAATTGAACAACATTCCAGTATTTCATACCTACCAGGAGTAGGCTTTTTATGTCCAGAACCATTATTTGGCTCTTCACATCCCATTAAAAACATACACATTATCATGCAAGATAATGTTATGATTTTACTAATTAATTTATTTTTCATTCTCATATTCTTATCTCCTTTTCTCTTTTCATTAATATATAACACACTTTTTATATGTTTTTTTTAAAATTTTAAAATTTTTTAAAAATAAAATAAAAAAAGAGTGTAAGAAACACTCCTTAAGTATTTTTACACTCCCTTTAAACAGTATATTAATAATTCACAATTTCTTTTTTCTTTTGTAGCTTATTAGTTTAGAAGTATTTAATATTCCTTTCTTTTTAATTTTATTTTATTCTATTTTATTTTTATTCTGTTTTATTTCTTTATTCTACAACCGCCATTTGTACTTTTATTTTCTCATTTGATATGGCAGTTTCTACTGCGTTTATCTCTTCTATCATTTCTAACTTTTCTCTTGTAGTTAATGCTTTTGTCGTACTTATAACGTTTGCGGCTTCTTCTATACTATATTCTTTTCCTGGGTCAAATGCGAATGTAACTGTTCCTCCTTCGCTATTTAATCCTCCTACATAAAACCTTCCACTCCATCCACATGTACTACAATGATACATTCCATCATAATACGTGCAGTTGTGTGCCTCACTATATGTACGCTTACAGTCTTGACATACATAGCGATGTCCAATGTTATCTTTGGTCCATGTACCAGGGAACTGGTGACTAAATTCTTCATAGTAGTCACAATATGAACATTTATGAATGTCTAAGTCTCCATGATATCCTACTAAATCTAATCTACTTCTCGTGTGGCAATCTGCTGAACATCCAAATGTTTTTGGTGTTAAAACAACTTCGCCATTGTACATTCCATCGCTATCTAAAGTTACTATTCTTTTACCATTACATAAGTAACATATTATTGTACTATTACCATTACTATCGGTACTTATCAAACGCCATTCATGATCGTTATCTGTATGAATACCTTGTGTAATGGCCGCTCCCATTAAGTCATAATATGAAACTTCTGTTTGATACGTTAAAATGTTTCCTGCTGTTCCGTATCCCATTATTTTATCGTTATTATGCCATTGATAACTATTATCACCATGTTCCATTTGATCGATATCTAGGAGCCCTAACACATGTCCAAACTCATGGGCTCCTACAGCTTCTTTAATAACAGCGTACTTATTTGGGTAATTATTCATCCAGTTTGAAAATTTATTCACTGCTACTCCTAACCACGCTCTATCATAATGTCTATGCCATATATTATACTTTTCATGATCGGAATCAATTTCTTCACGTGGAAATATTCCAAAATATTCACAGCCAAAAGAAGAATTACTAGAATACGGATACACTACAACATTAGCATTAGAATATGATGTGCTTGTAATACTTACTAATCTAGATGCAGTTTTGGTATTATCACTATTTCTTTTTAATATATAATAATTATTCCACTTACACATGCTATTTACAAAATCACGTTTTATTATATCAACTTCTGTTGTAGAATTACAATATGATAACCAATACCAGTCCGACTGGGTGGGGTCAGTTGGACAGTCAGGGTCATCTGTTTCATCAGCTACACAATACGTTACACTAGCTTTATAAATGTGATCCATAAAGTTATTGTTTGTGTAATCAATCAAATAATACCAAGCATTGGTAGCTGTTGCTGGTTCATCGTAAAAAACATCAAGATTAGCAGGATGTGCTTCAGCGTATTTTACATTTGATCCTATTAATATATTTGTCACTAAAAATATGAAAGTTAATACTCTTGTTAATAGTCTAATTAACAATATTTGTTTATGCATTTTTTAATTTTTTATAAAACACTTCAAAACTAAGGTAATCAGTGATTTCTCCTTCTTCACTAATTATTTCAGCTTTAATATAATTTATATTTTCGTTATAACATTCTTCATGGGATGATGTAATTTCATTGTATTTATCGACTAATACCTTCTCGTTGTTATATGATTTAACTTCAAAAATGTTTTTAGTAATAATACCCTGATTCCAATCACTAATTGTTAAATATTCATCCTCACCATAGTTAAGAATCTCACCATTTATAACATAATGTTTGTTAATAAATAAATTATCATTTTGCATAACTACGTTATTCGAAATAATCTTAGAAAAATTAATTAGCTTATCCTTTTTTATATTTTCCCTATTCCCATTAATACTTTCTAATACTTCAATCGACATAACATCAAAGGCTGCAATCGGGTAGTAGCCATCGCTTGTTTTTGTTAATTCTGAACCATAATCACATAGTTCATATCGATATTTTAAAACATCTTTATAATTACTAAAATCTCTATCATTGTAAAGTAGTAAGAAATTTTTGTAATTATTTTCCATATTAGTTTCAGTAAGTTCTTTTTGTACTTTTAACAAATTATATAATTGTTTATTAACAAATAAACAAAGACTATTTTTTGACACTATATCGTTAATTTTAACTAAATGCACTCCACAATATTTTTCAAGAGTGTGATACGAACAATCATAATTTGTTTTATAATTTTTATTTAGTATATTACTTTTAGTTAAATCATTCATAACACATAGATAGTTTATTTCTTCCCTATTCCCTATTAAAAACTCATCTATTATGCTTTTACTACTATCTTCGTTTATAACGCCCTTATTAGATATTCTTGTATTTGAAATACAAAAACTAAATGAGGAAAAGATGACGATGCACATTACTAAAAGACTCAACATTGTTCGCTTTAGTTTTTCATTCTCGCTTTTTTCTTTAATTTGATTGTTAAATTTTATGCGCTCTTTTATTCTTCCTATTATTTCTTTGAATACAACATCGTTCATTTTTTCCCCCTTCTTATCTCTTTTTATTTTTCTTTGAAAGCCTCTCTACATTTCGCTACTGCTCTATAATAGATGTTTGATACTTTCGATGCACTCATGTTTAGTTCTTTTCCTATTACACTAAATGTTGTTTCATATTCGATGTGTTCTTTTATTATTGTTATCTCCAGATCGTTTAAAATTTCTTTTAGTTCGCTTATTCTTTCGTCAACGTTTCTTTCTCTTTTTTCTTCTACTAGCGTTTCTATGTATTCTCCATCATACACTACTCTATTTTCTTCTCTCACGCTATTTCTATTGTAGTGTTTATATACTATCGTTTTACAAACACAGATTATCCAACTCATTAGTTCTTTTTTATTTGTGTAATGAAATGCTTTTATCTTAAAGTATACTCTTTCAAATGTGTCTATCACTATCTCATTTAATACATCATAATCTGTTATTCTCATTTTTACATAATCTACCACAAATCCGATATACTTATTTACGAAATCTTCAAATGCTATTTCGTCTCCTCGTTTTATTTTCTCTAATAAGTATATTGTTTCTTTTTCTTCTGACTTTTTCCTTATCTCATCAGTCTCTTGTGGTATGACCTCTTCGCTTTGCATGTTTTCTCCTTATCCTACCCGCTTACTTATTGTGTTTTATCACATACTATTTATAATGTACTAAAGTTAAGACTTGATAATAAACCCCGTTAGCTAGCATTCTTACACATTGTTTTTATTATTCTCTATTCCTTTTTCTATCCTATTTTTCCCTTTTTAATTCTTATTATTGCTCCTTACTTTAATACATTATTTGAGTGTATTTCCTACACTCATAATATATATAACACTTTTTTTGCCAGTTTTTCCCATATTTTCATATTTTTCTAATATTTTTTTAAAAAAAGATTTAAACAGCTCATTTGTACAAATTTTTCTTAAATAATTAAAAAAACTTAATAACATGCAAAACATTGTTATTAAGTTTTATTTCTATCATATTATATTCTTTTTAACTGCTTTTCTACATTTTTCTACTGCTCTATAGTAAATATTAGATACTTTTGAGGCACTCATATTTAATTCTTTACCTATTACACTAAATGTTTCTTCATATTCAATATGTTCTTCCACGATTGTTATTTCTACATCATTTAAGATTTCTTTTAATGCATTTATTCTCTCATCTACATATCTGGCGGTACTTTCATCTTGGCATGTTTCAATGTATCCTTCATCATATACAACACTGTTCTCACATTTGATATTATTATGATGATAGTGTTTGTATATAACAGTTTTACATACACAAACTAACCAACTCATTAATTCTTTTTTGTTTGTATAGTGAAAACCTTTTATTTTGAAATATACTCTTTCAAAAGTATCTATTAAAACTTGATTTACAATATCATAATCTGCTATCCTCGTTTTAACGTAATCAAGAATAAAGGCTATATACTTATTTACAAAGTCTTCAAAGGCAATTTCATCGCCTTGTTTTATACATTCTATTAAGTATACCGTTTCTTGGTCTTCTTCCCTTTTCTTCCTCATATCTTTTATGTTGCATGAGATAGCATCGTTGTTTTGCATAATTGCTCCTTATCTTACCCGTTTCATTCTACGTTCTTTTGTTATTATTTTACTTTAATGTACTAAAGTTAGGATCTAATAATATATTTTTCTAACTTCCCTATTGTTAGATTCGTTACACATTGTATTTTATACATCAACTATTATGTTGATCCCCTATTTCAATTTATTATCCTATTACTATTGTCCAAACCCTTTTTATTTTTAATTTATTAATTTTTTAATTATTACTCCTTACTTTAGTACATTACTTGAGTGATCGAGTGCATTTCTTACACTCATAATATATATAACACTTTTTTCTTCGATTTTTCCCATTTTTTTGATATTTTTTATTATTTTTTTTAATTTTATTTTTTTATTTCATGAGCAGTTATAATAGTATAGCTAAATCCATTTATTGTAATTATTATATTATTACATATAACATACCAATTTTTACCTTTTTTATAAATTATACTATTATTATCAACTATCATTTCTTTGCAGAACCATATTACATCAACATTGTTTTCTAATTTTAAATTATTTCTTATTCTTTCAGTTCCAAGAATGGTTGTATGTATTTTATTAATATTTTGAAGTAATATTTTTTTATTCATGTTTTCACCTACAGTTTTATATTATACTCTAATCAAAATTTATAATCAAATATATTATATGATAAAAAATATAGAAGTTAATTAAAAAGGGATTATAGTTTTTATAATCCCTTTTTGTAAATACCATGCTTATTATGAAGTTAGTTGTTAATTCACCTTGCCTTCAGCATATCTTTTTGCAAGTTCTATAATATGTTCAAATGTAATGTAACCTTTTCCTACAGATACTTTAAAATATTTAGCAGGGAACATACTATATACTTCATATGAAATATAATCTTTAAAATCATCATACGTATATAAACCATATTTTTCAATGTCTTCTTTCATCTTAATTTCATCATATTTCATATCATTGTCTAACTCAAAGATATTGAATAAACCTTCCATTGAAGAAGTCATTGATAAAATTCCATTTGCAAAACAATTTAAATGATATGCTGTAATTGGAGCATAATAATGGACTTTTTCGTACGTAACATAACTATTAACAAGTTTTAATTTATCTCCTACAAAAACATCATTTGTGTATTCTACATTGTAGAATTCATGCCCTATATAATCTTTTACATTGTCGTAATCTATATAAACATATTTGTTTTCTATAACATCAAAGAAACCATGATATTTTGCTATTCTAACAATTGTTCCATCTTCAAATACAAGATTTAGTATTTTCTTCACAGCACTTTCTTCACCTTCATGAACATTAAGACTTATTCTAGATACATCAAATTTTCCTGTTTCATGATTAAATACCAAAATCAAATCATCTGGAGTAATGCTTTCGATAGTTTTCTTTCTACCATCAGCAAGAGTTATTAAGGTACCTTCTATTAAACAACTACCTGAATCACTCGTACCTGTCGTTTTTATAGTGGTATCACTTTCCATCGTAATTGTACCATTAGTGCTTACATCTCCACCATTAATTGTACAAGAAACAGTATATCCACTAGAAGCACTAGCATTATAAGTTATCGTGCTTCCATACTCTACTTGATATGTGCCTGATTGATTATATGTTGTACCATTGACTGTTACTGTTAGCGTTGTATTAGAACCTATATCCAACGTTAAATTATATTTAATGATGGTATAAACCGCTATTAATCTTATTGAAGTAACACCATTGTTAAATAAATCAGAAACATTATATGTTTCTCCTGGATTATACATTGTCTGTGTTCCCTCTACTTGCCACTTGAGTGTATATCCTGTTTTTTCTTGGCTTTTCATTTTATAACTTGTTTCTGTAGAAAGAATTGATTCTGTTGGGAGAACCTCATCATCAACAACATAAACTATTTCATAGAAATTATAATTAGGATCTTTGCTGTATTTAGCATATAATACTACATCATCATATAAAGGAGTGTTAACATCAAAACTAATTGAATATCTATCATCAACATATAATCCTTCAAAAATAAAATACGTCTTATTGAGATTGCTGTTGTTATTAATAAAATCCGGATTTTCACTTTGAATAGTAGTCATTTGTGGAATAGAACAACTATCAAGGATATTTCCATCGCCATCTATAATAGAGACTGTAACAGATGATTTTACTTTATACCATTTTTCATTTGCGGCTTGCCATTGCCCTGCTGAGAAATTGCCCTCTGATTCAGTTATTCCATTTGTCAATTCTCCAGTAAGATTATAATTTCTTGTTAAAGTGTTGATATTATATCCTATTACTTTTCCTAAAAATGTTTTTTGTGTAGCAGAAACAAAAACTAAAACTGAAGCATTTGCATTTCCAGTAACATTAACTTTTGCGCCATCTATAGTATTATAAATTTTTCCGCCAAGATAACCACCAGATTCAACTGTAACTACTCCATTGTTTGTAAACATAGCATCAACTCTATTAACACACTTCTTATCACTAGTACTATTACTTGTAATAAACTGTAACGCTGTTCCATCCAAGATTTTATCTTTTTCATCATTTATTGCACCATCTATAGTATAAAACAATGTATTAACATCTTTTCCTATTGTGAATGTTCCGCCTTCCTCAACCGTTAAAGAGGTACCAGGGAAAAACTTATACGATGAAGCTCTAAATGCTAAAGAAGCACCAGATTTTATTGTTATATCCATATAACTTATTGGTAAAGCCATATCTGTTGATGTTGCTACATCTACTGATTGACCACTTGCTTTAATATTAATTTTTACTGAAGAATCATTTGTGGTGCCAAATATATCTATTACATCCATTTGACCAATGTATTGATTAGAACCAGTAATAGTTGATACACCCTTTGCTGCATTGGTTTGTGTCGTTTGATTTGTAGCTTTAGCACCAACCATCTTTTCTATATAACCACTCGACAAATTAAATAATCCTGAACTACCAATTATTATTGCATTTCCATTTTTATCGCCTCTTTGATACCCAGAAAAAAGACTATTATTAAATTCAATATTCCAAAATCCTTCATATGTTGCTCCTTGTTTAATAATTGTTTTACAGCCAATGTTATGAACTGAATAAGCACTACATACGAAAAACTTATTGTCATTTAAACCTAATATTATAAATAAAGAAAAAAAGAAGAAGTTAATTTTCAGTACAAATTAACTTCTTTTAAATTTAGATGTTTTTAATCAGTTGTAGTAATCGTTTTTTAGGTTTACATTCAATTAAATATTTCATTGAATCTTTATATCTTCCTAAAAAAATAGCTAATTGTGTAAATTCTTCAATAGCGAGTTTCTTTAAATAGTTAAGACCCATCGTATGGAGAATTGGTATTAATGTATTTTTATAATAGTAGTACATTTCATCAGCAGTATATTGTTCAAGAATGAATTTTGCGGCTTCTATAAAGCAATAATAGGGATTAGTACAATTTTTGTAATCCTTTTCTTTTACTATCCCTTCAAAACTAACACACTCTTTAAAGTTTTTAGTTTTAATAACTACAGCTGCCATTAATGCTGTTAGTCTTGTAGAAGGATTTTTAACATCGGCTGTTTTATAAGCTAGACGATATTCCCCTTTACAATAATAAATTATCCCAAGACATAAATGGTAACATTCAACTAAAACTTCATTATCTTTTAAACACTCCGTAATCCGTTTCATTTCCTTTAATGCATAATCATAATTAGATGGAGCGATTAATACTATTCGCTCCATTTGGTGAATTAACGATATTGTGTATAATTGGTTTTTTAATTTTAACTGATTTAACAATTCATAGTAGTGAAAGAATTTTCCAATATCGAGTGTTATAAAACTAATTTCTAAAATCAAACTATAAAGAGCTACTTTATATTCTTCTTTCACATCAGTCAGGCCTGTTAATACTTTACATATCTCACTTGCTTCAAGAAAATTATTCTTTTTATACAGATACAAGGCGTTACAATATGTAATAAACCAAAGTTCTTCTTTCGTTAAAGTATTTCTTACTACCTCAAGCGATGTAAGATAATATTTTGCTTCATCTAATGAATCACTAATTAAACTATTGAATAATAATATTTGTTCCATTTCACTTTCAGAATAGTATTTAGCGGTAGCAATTTCATGAATTTTTGCCTTCACCTCATCTCTTTGTTCTAGTAAGTAAAGTTTTATCAGGTATGGCATTATCTCTATCGGTCTGTTTTGTCTTACTTTTTCATATTTTAAATCTAATTTTTCAAATAACGCTTTATAATATATCGCATCAGCATCAACCTGCCCATTTTCAATTTTTGATAAATAACTAGGACTGCATATTCCTTTTGATACCTCTTCTAGTGTACGATTTTGTTCTAGTCTTTTTCTTTTTAAAAGTTGTGACCAAAGATAGTTTTCTTCGCGTTCTTGATTATCATATTTTTCTTTTAATGTTTTAACCGTATTGTTCAAAGTATCACCTCTCAATATTATTATACCAAACCTGATGATATCAGATTAGCTTTCCTCGTTTCGAAAATTAGTTAAAGAAACGCAAGTATCGACATAATTTTTATCGTTATGGTCCAAATTTTTTAAATGTTTTCTTTTTTAAATTAAAAAGAGTAAAAGGAATATCTCATGGATATTCCTTATGCTATCTATTAGATTTTTACAAACTACATTACTCATAGTTTGTATGATATTTTTTAAATTCGCGGTGAAGTTTTTTTTCATCGGGAACCCATTTTGAGAGAAATTGGTGGAATAATGAACCATGATTTAAATAAACAAAGTGACATAATTCATGATAAATTACATAATTGATAAGATCAAATGGTAAATGAATAGTATCAATATTAATCACAATCTCTGCTCTTTTAGGGTAGCAACATCCCCATCTTGAAGAGTAATGTTTTATTTTAAGGGTCGGGTATTTTGGTAAATAATCCCGCATTCGATTAAATGCTGCTGACAACATTTCATTAAAGACGAGTTCAGCTTGTTTATAAAGCCATTTATCAATAACTTTTTTACGAGATGCTGGACTTTCATCTTTTGCGTAAACAATCAATTCTTGATTATTTAAAATAACCTCTTCGTGTCTACTTTCAAAGTATTTAGTAAGATAGGTTTTACCTAAAAAAAGATAGTTTTCATTATCAATATAAAGTCTTTTAATAACTTTAGCTTTTTCATATTGTTTTTTTACCCAATCAAGATTATCCAAGACAAATTTTTCAACAGTTTGAACATTTGCTTGATATGGCACTTTGATAACTAAATTTCCTTTTCTGTCATAAGTCATTGATAATCTTTTGTATTTGCCACGTTTTACCATAAATGGTATTTTTAATTCATTTAAACGATTGTAAAACTCATTCATCGATTATTAACCTTATCTTTATACAGTAAGTAAATTTCATCCCCCATAGCTTCGATGGTTTTACCATAACCATCTATTACCCAATCTGCAAGTTTTTCAATTTCAGGGGTAAATATTTTGTCATCACTAGCTAAACGTTTTTCTATTGATAGTTCGTCATCGCCACGATTTTTCATTCTTTCTTCTCTTATTTCAATCGGACACTTTAAATAACAAATTTTAATTTTATCTTTTGCTTTTAAGAGGTAATGTTTTAATCCTGTCGGTTCTAGAATAACAACTTTATCTTCGTCAAGCCCTTCTTTAGAAGTTCCGTAATAATTACCATTATAATCAACATATTCTAAAAAGAAGTCTTCTTTGATTCTTTTTTCAAATTCTTCTTTTGTTAAAAAGTGATAATCAACGCCTTCTATTTCATTAGGTCGTTTACTTCTAGATGTATAAGTAACAAGCTTGCGCATTTTATATTTATCAATAAGTTGTTTGGCGGCCTCAGTTTTACCAGACGCACTAGGACCAACTAATACTAACATTACTCCTCCTTATCCTATTTTAAAGCGTAATGAATTACTTCATCAATTGTTGAAATAGGAATTATCTCTAAACTATTCTTTACACTTTCTGGAACTTCATCTAAATCTTTTTGATTTTCTTTAGGTATTAAAATTGTCGTAAGACCACTTCTATGAGCAGCTATGGACTTTTCTCTTAGACCACCGATTGGTAGTACTCTGCCTCTCAAAGTTATTTCACCAGTCATTCCGACATTATGACGAACTTTTCTTCCACTAAGAGCAGAAACAAGGGCTGTTGCGATTGTAACTCCTGCCGATGGACCGTCTTTTGGAATAGCGCCTTCTGGAACATGGATATGAATATCATCTTTAAATACATTAAAATCGATGTCAAATTTTTCAGCATTAGCTTTAACATAACTAAGTGCCGCCTGTGCTGATTCTTTCATAACATCACCAAGTTTTCCAGTTAATACAAGTCTTCCATCCCCTTTATAATGTGTTACTTCAACAGATAAAGTATCACCACCATATTGGGTGTAAGCTAGGCCATTTACAACTCCTACTTGATCGTTATCATCGGCAACTTGGTACACAAATCTTGGTTTACCAAGATACGACTCTAGATTATCAACATCGATATCAATTCTTTTAGCATTATCCATTAAAATATTTTTAATAGCTTTACGGATAATAGAACCTATGTGACGTTCTAATTCTCTCACACCTGCTTCACGAGTGTATTCTTGAATTATTTTATAGATTGCTTGGTCACTAATTGAGAAATCTTCAGCTCTTAAGCCATGAAGTGCTAATTGTTTTTTTATCAAGTGTCGTTTCGCTATTTCAAATTTTTCGTATTCTGTATAACTAGACACTTCAACTATTTCAAGACGATCTCTTAAAGGAGCAGGAATATTTTCTAGATAATTTGCGGTGCAAATAAAGAAGACTTTAGATAAATCATATGGTTCTTCTAAATAGTGATCACTAAAAAAGCGATTTTGTTCAGAGTCTAATACTTCTAACATTGCACTTGTAGGGTCACCTTTATAATCACTACTCATTTTATCTATTTCATCTAGTAGAAAAACAGGATTAATTGTTTTAGCTTTCTGCATTCCTTGTAAAATGCGTCCTGGAAGGGCCCCCAAATAAGTGCGGCGATGTCCTCTTATCTCAGATTCATCTTTTACACCACCTAAGGCTTGTTTTACAAAGTTTTTGTTAAGAGCTCTCGCAATCGACATTGCTAAACTTGTTTTTCCAACTCCTGGAGGTCCCACTAAGCATAATATTGCTTGAGGATTTTTTCTTGTCATTATTTTTACTGCGAGGTATTCTAGTATTCTTTCTTTCACTTTATCAAGACCATAATGATCAGCATCTAAAATATCTTTTGCTTGTTGAATATTTTCACAATCAACTGATTCTTCATACCATGGCAAACTTAAAATAAAATCAAGATATGTTCTAATAATACCAGCTTCAGGTGAACTTCCTGGTTGAGAGATGTATCGATTAAGCTCTGTTAGGGCTTTCTTTTCAACCCCTTCAGGTAATCTTGATTCTTTAATTTTACGACGTAATTCTTCGATGTCAGATTCTTTTCTAGCTTTATCACCTAATTCATCTTGAATCACTTTCATTTTTTCCCTTAAGTAATACTCTTTTTGACTTTCATTGATATTTTTCTTTACTTCATCTTCTATTTTCTTTTCTATTTCAATAAAGTATTTAATTTTTTTCAAGTCTTCTAAGATCATTTGAAGGCGATTGTTAGTATCTAATTCATTTAGATAACGCAGTTTAGCATTATAATCAAGCTTTAAATTGTACGCTAAAATATCTGTTAATGCTTCTGCTGTAACACCTTTTGATAAAATTTCTATCACATCTTTATTATCAAAAGCTAATTGATTTTTACCCGCTTCTAGTTCATTAGCAACTAAGTTTAAAAGAGGCATTTCCTTTTGAGGTTCTGAAACTATTGATGGTAAGGTTTCAAAGTTTGCTAGAAGAACAGGTTTTGTCTCTTCATAGGAAGTTACTCTACATCTTACAATAGTTTGAAATTTTACTCTTCTAATATTATTAGGTATTGTCATATTGAGAGTTATTTTCGCAACAACACCTATTTCATTGATATCTTTACTAGTAACTTCTTCAATCATTGGATTGTTTTGAACTAAAAGTACTACATAGTTTTGATATTGTTCTGATAATTTTAAGGCTTTTAAACTTTCATTACGACCTATGTCAAGACGAATCTCGTTATTGGGAAGTGGAATAACTCCTCTAACAGAAATTGTTGGAAGGGTTCCTGTCATTTTTTCTGTTGCATTAAACATAAAGTATATCCTCCTTTCACATATTTATACAATTAACATTTTCACTTGTAATGATTATATCATGGTTTTTAAGTTTTTCATCATCCAACTCAAATATCACATTTTGCATCAATGCCTCAATAATTCTTCTTAATGATCTAGCACCATTATGATCAAGATAAGCTTTATGAGCAATCGATTTTAGTGCCTCATCAGTGAATGTTAAATTTACATCAGATAAGCCCAAAAGTGCTTGATATTGTTTAATTATAGCATTTTTAGGTTCTGATAATACACTTATTAAATCACTTTCTTTTAACTCATCTAAAGAAACGATAACTGGTAATCTTCCTAATAATTCCGGAATAATCCCATATTTAATTAATTCTTGAACAGTTACGGTTTCATCTGTTTCTAATTGCTTTTTGATACCAACTACATTATTTTTAATTTTACCGATGCCGTCAAAAGCTCCTGCACAAATAAATAAAACATTTGTTGTATCAAAATGAATATATTCTTGATAAGGGTGCTTTCTTCCCCCTTGAGGCGGAACGTTTATGATGCTACCTTCAATTATTTTAAGAAGAGCGTTTTGAACACCTTCACCAGATACATCTCTTGTAATTGAAACATTTTCACCTTTTCTTGCAAGTTTATCTATTTCATCAATAAATATTATGCCTTTTTCAGCTCGCTCTAAATCATAATCGGCATTTTGTAATAGTTTTAACAAAATACCTTCTACGTCTTCCCCTACATAACCTGCTTCAGTATATACCGTAGCATCACATATAGCGAAAGGAACATTTAATAGTTTGGCCATTGTTTGAGCAAGAAGGGTTTTACCACTTCCTGATGGACCAATTAGAAGCACATTAGATTTTTCAATTTCTTCTGTATTACTATGGCTTATTCTTTGATAATGGTTGTATAAAGCTACCGACAAGGCTTTTTTGGCCTTTTCTTGTCCTACAACACATTCGTTAAAAGCTTTGTAAAAATCACGAGGAAATTTTTTTTCTAATTTATCATTTTCTAAATGATACTCATTTTCTTCAAGTTGCATTATGTGATAATAAATATCAATGCAACTATAACATATAGCTGCATCGATACCTATCATTCCTGGATTACTTTCTTCATTTTCTCCTGCAAGAATAGGAGAACCACAAAAAGAACACATTAAATAATCATTTTTTTGATTCATACTAAATTCACTCCTATATTATTTTGAGCAAATTTAGCATATTTATAAATAAATAGATTGAATAATTTATTTTTATTATTCAGTTTCTTTTTTAGCAGCCTTTTTTGTCGTTTTCTTTGGTGCAGCTGTTTCTGCGCTTTCAGCTTTAGCTACCTTTTTTGTCGCTTTCTTTGGTGCAGCTGTTTCTGCGCTTTCAGCTTTAGCTACCTTTTTTGTCGCTTTCTTTGGTGCAGCTGTTTCTG
>URLJ01000016.1 GCA_900548675.1 uncultured Mollicutes bacterium | reverse complement strand
ATTGAATTCCTAGATAATTATAACAAAACCCATTAATCTAGGACACAATTTTGTGCACGATGATTGACAAACCGTCAGACACTAAACATGAAAAAAACCAAGTGCTTCTAAACACTCGGTTATTTTATTTATTAATTATTACTTGGTAAATCTTCTTTTTTAAGTAATAGCATTAATATTCCTGCTATTAGACTAGAAAAGATTAATACTAATGTCGCTAGTACAGTTAAATCCTTAGGATCTTTGGCCGTTTTTAATTTATCTAAAGCCATAAACCCTAAAACTAAAGGATAAATTAAAAATGCTCCAAAAACCATTGAAATTATTATAAAAACTCTTGCTGCAGTATACATATTTTTTTCTCCTATTTTTTATTGTATTATGTCAAAAATATTATCGTTTACACCATTTTTTAAGATTTCTTTGACAAGTCGGTCTTCCTGAGTTTTGTCAATCGGTCTATTGGCAAGTTTGGAAACCTCATGTATAACTTGACGAATACTCACTTCATCATTTAAATTCATTTTTTGAACTCTATCAACCAAAGCAAATAGAGCCTCAGGCTGAATATTATTATCAGATATAAACTTAAAAACTTTATTCATATTCATTTGAAACACCTCGCTATTAGTATATGCTACTAATTAACTAATGTTTCATATAATTTATGCAAATTCGTCTTTTAGTGCTCTCATCATCATGCTTTCTACAGCTTTAGAAACACTTTGCTTCTCGTAAATTACACTATATACAGCATCAATAATAGGGACATCAATATTTTCCTCATGCGCTTTTTGATAGGCAGAAAGCGCTGTTCTAACTCCTTCAACAACCATTGTCATTGAAGAAATGGTTTCATCAAGATTTTTACCTTTAGCAAGTTTGATACCTGCTTGAAAATTTCTAGAGTGATATGAAGTTGTTGTAACAACTAAATCTCCTAGACCAGTTAGTCCTGTTAACGTTTCTTCAAGAGCACCATTCGCAACGGCTAAACGTTTCATTTCAACTAATGCCCTAGAAATAAGGGCTGCTTTGGCATTATCACCATAGCCCAAGCCTTCTAACATTCCCGCTGCTAAAGCGTAAATGTTTTTTAAGGCGCCACCTAATTCAGCTCCAACTAAGTCTTTAATTGTGTAAACTCTAAAGAAAACATTATTGCTGAAAAGTTTTTGAACGAGTAAAGCATTATCGCGTTCAAGGCTTGCACTAGTAACAAGGGTAGGCATTTTGAGAATGACTTCCTCAGCATGCGATGGTCCCGTTATCGCTACAAAACCTTTTTGTTTAGCTGAATCTATTTCATCTTTTACAACTTCCGATACTCTTTTAAAAGTGCCAGGTTCTAGACCTTTGCTTGTATTAATGAATAATGCGGGATGGTCTAATTTTTTATTAATTTCTTTTAATACTGCCCTAATTACTTTAGTCGGTACGCTTAATACTATTATCTCAGAAAATCCGAGAACATCTTCTAATCGAGAAGTTGCAACAATTGAACTTGACAATTTAGCATTCGGCAATTTGGTCACATTTGTGTGTTGATTATTGATTTCATCAACCGTGTTTTCATCAACATCATATATTAAAACTTCATGTTTATTAAAAACCAAAACTTCCGCTAGAGCCGTTCCCCAACTTCCTGCTCCTATAATCGATATTTTCATTAATCTTCTCGCTTTCTTAAAATAATTTTAATAGGGGCACCTTCAAAATCGAAGGCTTCTCTAAGTTTGTTTTCTAAGTATCTTTGATAAGAAAAATGCATATAAATAGGATCATTAACAAAAAGTACAAAAGTTGGAGGTGCACAACTAACTTGTGATGCATAGTAAACTTTTAAGCGATTCCCATTAAAAATAGGGGCTTGATTAAGAACAGTAGCATCCATTATGACGTCGTTTAGTACGTTAGTGGCAACTCTTCTGTGATAGTTTTCATACACTATAGAAAGTGTAGAAAATAATTGATTAATACGCGCTTTGTTTAAGGCAGATACGTAGCAGATAGGCGCATACGACAAGTAAAGAAATTGATTTCTAATCTTTTCTGTGTATAAATTCATCGATTTGTCATCTTTTTTAACAAGGTCCCATTTATTAACTACAACTATACATGCTTTATTTTGATCAACAGGATAACCAGCTATTCTTTTATCTTGTTCTTCAACCGTTTTTGAACCATCCAAAACAATAAGAGTAATTTCTGATCTTTCAATCGCTTTAAGAGCTCTCAAAACACTGTATTTTTCTGCATTTTCGTATATCTTTCCTTGTTTTCTAATACCCGCTGTATCAATTACAACATAGTCTTGACCATCTCTTGTAAAAGGAGTATCAATTGCATCTCTAGTTGTACCGGGTACGTTGCTAACAATTACGCGATCATATCCTAAAATAGCATTTGTCAGTGAGCTTTTTCCTACATTTGGTTGACCAATTATTGAAAATGTAATAGTATCATCATAGCTTTTCGCTTTTTTTGATGGCAACATTTTAACTATTTCATCAAGCATATCGCCAATACCGATACCATGTAAGGCACTTATCGCAAAAACATTATCGACACCCAAATTATAAAATTCATACACATTATCGATAAATTTCAAATCATCAATTTTGTTAGCAGCAACTATAACAGGTTTACCACTTCGATGCAAAATATTCATTACATCTTGATCTTGACTAGTAATTCCTGTTCTTCCATCTGTTACAAAGACGATTAAATCAGCTTCATCAATAGCCAATTCTGCTTGAGCTCTTATCTCATCCATAAAAGGAAGGTTTTTTAATTCTATTCCTCCGGTATCGATAACACTAAATGTTTGATCTAACCATTCACATTTACCATACAAACGATCTCTAGTGATTCCACTTTGGTCATCAGTAATAGCTAAATTGTTGGCTACCAAACGATTAAAGATACTTGATTTACCGACATTAGGTCTTCCAACAATAGCTACTATTCCTTTTTCCATTATTATTTACCTTGGTATTTTTTTAAGTCTTCACCTAAAATGTCAGCTATTGTACTAGTTGGAGTTTCAGATTCTTGTGCCTTAAAATATTTGTCAAATTCAGCACGTTCTTTAGCTGCCTCTAGAACTTTTGCACTTACCAATAGTTTAGCACGTCCTGGATCGCAATCTAAAACTTGAACTTCAACTTCATCACCTAATTTAAAGAATTCATCAACTTTTTGGATACGTTTAGTTGTTGTAACTTCACTAACAGGTAAGAAACCTGTTACTTCATTGTAAGTTACTTTTGCTCCACGTTCTTCAATTGAAGCGATTTTAACTTTAATCACATCACCACGTTTTAATTTAATATCACCCCATAAGTTTTCTTTAGTTGCACGATGAGATAATGATACACGTTTTTTAGCATCATCGATAGCTATAACTTTTACCATTATTTTGTCGCCTTCAGCATACTTATTATCTAAGCGTTCATTAACTAACCATGAATATTCACTTCTTGGCATTAATCCGCTATAATTATCTGTTAATTTAATAATCAAACCTGCATCGATTACTTTTGCAACTACACCTTCAAAAACATCACCTACGTGATATTGCATTTTTAGTAAATCCCAAGGGTGATCGATTAAAGCCTTTCTTGAAAGTCCGATTTTACCATCTTCTAATTTGATAATTTTAACTTTAATTGTATCACCAACTTTAAGAAGGTCTGCAACGTTTTTAAACATTTTGTGATCAATTTCAGAACGATGTAATAAACCGCTAACTTCACCTAAACTAACGATTGCACCAAAATCAAGAATTTGTGTAACAACTCCTTCTAAAACATCACCTAAAGCTAATTTTTGATAAGCTGCTTCTCTTAGAGCACGTTGCTTTTTAGCAACAGCCAAAATATTAGAAACAGTTACTTGAATTCTTTCATGATTTACATGGGTAACTACTACATCAATCGTTTCATTTTTTAATTGATAAATAGCTTTTTCACTTAAATCGATATTCTTAATAGGTAAGAATAATTTTATGTCACGATAGTCTTTATATTGTAAATCTGCTCCTATACGACTAGTAGAGATAACTTTAGCTTGGATAATTTCATCTTTTTCTTTTAATTCATCAAAAACCTTGATGTCATCAAGGGCGCGATATAATTTTGTCGATAAAATATAAAGAGGCGCTCCGGTTTTATGATCTTTAGTTATTTGTTTAACGAGGGCTTTGAAATCTCCACCTTCATAATAACTATCACGAAGTTTTTGACCTTCAACATAACCTGCTAAATCATTACTATAGATAACAGCTTTGTTTTCTCCTTCTAATTCAAGATAAATAGCATCACTAGTAACATTAGTGATAATTCCTTTTACTTCTTGTCCTTCTAAAAATTGTACATTACTCATTTTACCTGAGCCCCTTTCATTAACTAATCTTATAATCTCATTGACAACTTCATCAATTGTCATATTTGAAGAATCTATAACTACTGCATCTTCCGCCACTTTTAGTGGACTTATTAATCTAGTCGAATCTTTAAAATCCCTTAGTTTAATTTCTTCTAAAGTTTCTTCATATGAAATGACAACGCCTGCTTCCATACGTTCTTTCATTCTTCTTTCTGCTCGGCATTCCGCAGATGCATCTAGATAGATTTTCAAATCGGCGTGCGGCAAGACCACAGTTCCTATGTCGCGACCATCCATAATTACATTTTTTGATTTTGCAAGTGATCTTTGAAAACTTACTAACCACTCACGAACTACTCTTATTTTTGATGGAGTTGAAACATTCACAGTAACGTCTATGCTTCTTATCGCTTTAGAAACGTCTTCTCCATCTAAGAATATTTTTTCCTTATTTACATCAAGTACGGTGGAAGACAAAAAGCCATATTCGTTTTCATTTTCCATATCAATTCCCAAACGTAAAGCTTTTAAGGTAATAGCACGATACATTGCGCCTGTATCAATATATTGAAAATTTAATTTAGCAGCTACAATTTTGGAAATAGTACTTTTGCCAGCTCCAGCTGGTCCGTCAATCGCGATTTTAAACATGGTGCACCTCACATACCCGATATTATATCATATGTCTTTATCTTTTTCAACTTATGTAAATATTTTTTAATACATCGTTAATTTAAATCGTTGTTATCTCTTCTAATAACAATTTCCGTAGGTTTTCCTATTTCAGCCGGAGCCATTTTACGACCATTATCGGCAATTGCTATTCTTAAGACGGTGTAATCAATTTTTACATAACCTTGTTCTGCAAAAATGTAACTTTCGAGTTCTGAATTAGCATTTTTATAATGAATGACATTCATATCGACAGTTTCATGCATATTAGATCTTACTACTTTCAAATACATTTTACCTACATGATTTTTGTGACCTTTATTAATTTCTTCAGGTCTCATACGTTTAATATTTCCTCTATTAGTTAGTAAGATAACGATATCTTTAGCAGTAACATATTTAGCTGATACAACATAATCATTAGGTCGTCCCTTTAATTCGATTGACTTAACGCCAAATGATGCCGGTTCAATAACACTTACTTCAGAAGCATCATATCTATTCATAAAGCCTTCTTTTGTCGCAATAACAACTTCAGCTTCAGGGTTGTTCGTAACATCTGCGCTTACTACATAGTCGCCTTCACGTAATTTTGTAGCTTTGAGAACTTTTGAATATCTGTTAACATCAAGTTTACTAAGCTGAATACGTTTAATTAAACCATCTTTTGTTGCCAAAAGCACATAAGTATTTTCATCAAAAGTTGATACAGGATATGAGAAGATAATTTTTTCATTAGCCTCCATTCCAATCAAAGTACTTACGTGATAACCAAAATCTTTGTGCTTAGCATCAGGAATCTTATGAATAGGTAAATATACATAATTACCTAAATTAGTAAATTGTAGCAAGGTATCTGTTGTGCTAACTTCGTATATATCTGTAATAACATCGCCATCTTTTAATTTAGTAGGACCATCGGTTGCAGCGAAAGCTTTCTTAGACATTTTCTTTAAATATCCTTCATGAGTTATTATAAGCATAACATCTTCTTTAGAAATTAAATCTTCTTTAGCGACAGATACATCTGCAATTTCATGCTCTACTAGTGTTTTACGCTCTTTGTTTATTAATTCTTTTGTTTGAATTAATTCAGTTTTAATTGTTTTAAGTAGAGCTGTTTCATGACTAAGAATATTGCGTAATCTTTTGATTTCTTGTTCTAATTGCGCTGCCTCAGCTTTTAATTCAAATATATCCGTATTAGTTAAGCGATATAATTGCAAATTAACGATGGCTTCAGCTTGTAAATCTGAAAAACCATAATTTGCAATGATATTTTCTTTAGCATCACGTTTATTTTGCGAATTACGAATTGTTCTGATGACAGCATCTAAAATTGAAACCATCGAAATTAATCCATCTACGATATGAGCTCTTCTTTCAGCCTTGTCTAATTCAAAATTGCATTTGTTAGTCATTACTTCCTTTTGATGACTGATATAAGCGTCTAGAATGTCTAGTAATCCCATCAAGACAGGTCTACCTTTAGATATAGCTACCATATTATAATTGTAACTGCACTGCAATTCAGTAGTTTTATACAAGAAATTTAGAATGTACTCAGGATTAACATCTTTTCTTACATCTATTACGACTCTTAAACCCGTACGATCAGTTTCATCTCTGATAGCCCTTACGCCATCTACTTCACGCGCTACTATCATATCATTCATTTTTTTGACAAGAGCTGCCTTATTAACATCAAAAGGAATTTCTGTTATAACAATTTTATTATCTAATTTATCACTGACAATGTCAACTTTGGCTTTGACGATGATTTTCCCACGGCCGGTTGAGAAAGCTTGTTTAATTCCTTCAATACCTTGAACAATACCACCTGTTGGAAAATCAGGGCCTTGAACTATTTCCATTATTTCTTCTAAAGTAACTTTAGGATTATCAATTTTTTTAATAACCGCATCTATTATCTCACCAGGATTATGAGGTGGAATTTCCGTTGCGTAACCAGCAGCAATCCCTGTTGCTCCATTAATTAAAATGTTCGGAAACTTAGCTGGAAGTACAATTGGTTCTAATTCTTCATCATCAAAATTGGGAACAAAACCAACAGTCCGTAAGCCTAAATCTTTTAGCAATAGTTCTGCGTATTTTGATAAACGACATTCCGTATAACGCATTGCAGCAGGAGGGTCTGCATCAATGCTACCATTGTTACCATGAATATCTGAAAGTGGTAATAGCATTTTAAAGTCTTGGCTCATTCTGATTAAAGCATCATATACAGCCGTATCGCCATGAGGATGGTATTTACCAATTACTTCTCCTACTAGACGAGCTGACTTTTTATATGGCTTGTCAGAAAATAAACGTAGTTTATATAGAGCGAATAAAATTCGGCGTTGAACAGGTTTTAAACCATCACGAACATCGGGGAGGGCACGTTCTTGAATAATATATTTTGAATATCGGCCAAATCTATCACCCATAATATTTTCAAGATTTTCTTGAAGAATGGTTTCTGTCGCGAATCGCTCAATAATATCTTTAATATTAGATTTAGCCATCTTGTTCATCCTCCTGATCTTCTAAAGTGAAATTGTCTTCAAAGTCAAATGTAACGTTATTTTCAATCCACTCTCTACGTGGTTCTACGTCATCTCCCATCAAGATTGCAACTCTGTTATCTGCTGCGCCATATTCACCAAGTTTTACTTGAATCAAAGTTCTTCTTGCTGGGTCAAGTGTAGTTTCCCAAAGTTGATCAGTACTCATCTCACCGAGTCCTTTAAAACGTTGGATATTGACATTGCTTTGGTTACCTATGATTTCTCTTAATTCTTCATCTGACCACGCATAAGATGTTTTGTTTTTGATGACAACCTTATATAATGGTGGTGTAGCAATATAGATTTTACCGGCTTCTACCAACTCGGTCATATATCTAAAGAAAAATGTTAATAATAATGTCTGAATATGAGCACCATCTGTATCGGCATCGGTCATAATAATTATGCGATTATAGTTACATTTACTAATATCAAAATCTTGGCCGAACCCTGCGCCAATGGTATTAATAATAGACATAATTTCTTCGTTTTTTAAAACTTCATCTATTTTTGTTTTTTCAGTATTTAAAACTTTACCTCTCAATGGGAGAATAGCCTGAAAAACGCTATCCCTACCTTGTTTAGCAGTACCACCTGCAGAATCACCCTCAACGAGGAATAATTCGTTAATTTTAGGATTTGAAAATTGTGGAGGTATAAGTTTTCCTAAAAGGTTCGATGGCTTTGAAGTCTTTTGTTTAACCATTCTAGCATCGTCACGGGCTTTTCTAGCTGCTTCTCGAGCTTTTGCTGCTTTTAATGCGTTATTAATAAGAGTATTAGCGATTTCACCCTTTTCAGCCATAAAAAAGCGCATTTTTTCATAAACAACATTTTCAACCGCTTGCTTAGCTTCAGGTGTTCCTAATTTATTTTTAGTCTGGCTTTCAAATTGCAAAAGATTTTCCGGAATACGAATGGAAATAACCGCTGTCAAACCTTCCCTTATGTCAGCACCATCCATATTTGGATCTTTATCTTTCAAAGCGCCAATCATTCTAGCATGTTCGTTGAAAGCTCTCGTGATAGCTGTTCTAAAACCTATTTCATGTGAGCCACCATCATGTGTTCTAATATTATTTACAAATGATAATACATTTTCATTGTAAGTATTACTACAATATACAAGGGAAGCTTCTACATAGATTCCACTATATTCACCTACAAAAAAGGTTGGTTCATGAATTCTTGTTTTTGTAGCTGTTAAATCTTTAACAAATTCTACAATGCCATGTTCAAAATGAAATAATTCTGATGTATTATTGCGTAAATCATCAAATTGAATTTTTAACCCTTTAATTAAGTACGCTGATTCTTTTAATCTAGTAACGACAGTCTTATGGTCAAAAATTGTTGATGAAAAGATTTTGCCATCAGGTTTAAATTTAATCGTTGTACCTGTCTTTCTTGTATCACCAAGCCACTTTGGTTTTTCGATTATTTTCCCGCCATTTAAATATTTTTGATAATAAATCTTTCCATCACGATAAATGGTTACTTCAAGATATTCACTTAGGGCATTAACAACGCTTGAACCAACGCCGTGTAGGCCTCCAGATACTTTATATCCTCCTGATGAATCAAATTTTCCACCTGCATGCAGTGTATTGAAAATTACTTGTGGGGTAGGCAAACCATTGCTTTTATGCTTTCCTGTAGGAATACCACGACCATTATCAATGACTTCAACACTATTATCAGGATATATTTTAACGGTAATAAGTGAACCAAAACCTTGGAGCGCTTCGTCAATCGCATTATCTACGATTTCCCAAACTAATTGATGAAGACCCTTTGCATCAGTAGATCCAATATACATACCAGGGCGCTTACGGACAGCTTCTAGTCCTTCTAAGACCTGTATAGACTCTTCAGTATATTTCATATCCGTTGATTTAGCCATAAAAGTTCACTCCTTTTTTTACATATTTTTATGTTTTTTATTTTTTTTAAGCCCTTATTATTCTTATTATATCACATTTTCTTTTTTTTGGCAAACAATTTAAAACTTTTTCCCCTCATAAGGGTTATATAAAAAAGAATTGTTAATCAATTTGCGTTTTTTATTTAATGTGATATAATATCTAAGAGGTAAAATGGTATGATAATTTTGACAGAAATTTTTTTATTAATACTAGCCTATTTGTTAGGCTCTATCCCTACTGCGCTAATAATAAGCAAAGTATTTTTTAATATTGATATTAGAAATTATGGCAGCCATAATATGGGTTCAACAAATGTATTTAGAGTATTAGGGTTTAAATATGGCATTGCTACATTCATTTTGGATGCTTTAAAAGCTGGGTTGATCGTTTTCCTTTTTAGAATTAACCTCATCTCTCCCGATGTTTATCATCACATTAATCCCCTCTTTTATGGTTTTGCCGCTGTGATAGGTCACATTTTTCCTGTTTTTGCAAAATTTAAAGGAGGAAAAGGAATTGCTTGTGGATCAGGAATAATTCTAGCCTATGCTCCTTTACATTTTTCAATCGCTTTTTTAGTTTTTATACTTGTCTTATTAATCTTTAAATATGTTTCGCTCTCTTCTATTCTTGCTTCTTTTTCACTTCTTTTTACTTCTTTTTTTATCCCTGTGTTTGGAAAAAAAGATCTTTACTTTATGATTTTTTCACTAATCATTTTTGTCACTGTTTTAATAACACACAGAAAAAACATTATTAAATTATTTAACAGAACAGAAAGTAAAATAACAAAGCAAGAAAATGAAAAACATAAAATAATAAAAAAGACTAATTTAACAGAATTTACTGAAAATAAAAAAAATAAAGTTATAATAAAATGTCATAAAAACAGTAAATTTACCAAGCGATATTTTCCAATTAAATAAAAAGCTCTAATAACAAAATTGTTATTAGAGTTTTATTTATTTAGATTTAGATTTATTTTTTTTCTTCTTTGGTTCAGGTTCTTTAACATTCATAGTTTCAAGTACTCGAGTAATATCTTTTTCAGATGGTTTACGTCCCATTTGCATATACATAGCTCTTATCATATTGCGGTTAACAGGAGGATTTTTTTCAAGTTGACGCTTAAAAATGTAACGTGTTACAAAAAAACTTGCTATTGCTCCTGCTAGTATGCAACCTAATAAAATTGCAATGAACGCAAAAATATTAATAGTCATATTCATTTATGCAATCTCCTTTACGTTATAATATATCTATTAAGTATTATACTATAAACTATAATAAATAGCAACAAAAACAATTCTTTTTTTATGAGGACTTTTTTTAAAAAATGTGCTATATAATTGAAAAAAAATGATATTTATTGTAAAATAACTGCATCAGCAAGGAGGAATAATACGTATGCCAAGAAAAATTACTGACAAATGCATCGCATGTGGAACTTGTGCTGGTGAATGCCCTGTAGCAGCTATCAGCGAAGGCGACATCTATGTAATCGATCCTAGTACTTGTATCGATTGTGGTGTTTGCGAATCAGTTTGCCCAATGAGTGCAATCGAAGAAGAGTAATCGATAGTATTACCATTTAAAAAGCGCGCGTTATTTAAACGCGCGCTTTTAATTAAACGGATTTTGTCTCGCATCAGATAAATTAATAGGGATATCATTAAAATTATTAACTAAATAATTTTTTACAGTATTTCTGAAATTCGCTTCAACCGCGTGATCTACTTCGATGAGGATAATTCCTGCATCTAAGGCATCTAAGGCATTATTGTGACGAAATTCTCCGCTAATATACACATCACATCCCAAATCAATTGCTTCATACATTTCAAAAGCCCCGCCACCGCCGACCAATCCAACTTTTGAAACTATCTTATCTAAGTTTCCAACAGTACGGACATTATGGCAAAGCCACTTTTCCTGAACCATTTTCACTAACTCTGATGCTTTAATATTATCAACATAACCAATTCTAACAAACGAATCTTTAGTAATAATTCCATCAGGATTAACAATGTTTTTTAATTCTAACATTTCAGCAAGAATATCGTTCATTCCATCTGCCGCAACATCAAAATTAGTATGCATAGAAATAATATTAATATTATTTGTTAAGATTTTTTTAATTTTTTGAGCAATAGGCGTACGGTAATCTAAGTTTATAATAGGATTAAAAAGCATTGAATGGTGGGAAATAATTAAATTATAACCTTTTTTAATCGCTTCATCAATTACCATTGATGTTACATCTAGCGTAATGAGGATCCCTTTTACTTCATCATCGGGATTACCAAATTGTAAACCTAACTTCCCAGTATCAAAACTACTTGATAATTCAAGGGGATATTTTTCTAAAAGTTTATCCAAAACATTTTTTACTTTTGTCATATTTTACCTCTTGTAAAAGGAGTCATCCTTTACTATTTTAATTCTTGCAGGATGGCGCATTTTTCTTACGGCTTCTGCTTCGATTTGTCTTATTCTACTTTTAGTTAGAGAAAACTCACGTGCTAATTCTTCTATTGAAACAGGTGAATTTCCGTCGAGACCAAACTTATTTCTTATAATAACTTGTTCTTTTTCACTAAGCGTATTCAAAAGCTCTTCCAACTTTTCATGATAAATTATATCTGCAGCTGTATCAAATGGCGACATAACGTTTTCATCAACGTCTGTATCCAAAAACTCATTATCATCACCATTGATCGTTTTATCTAATGAAACAGTTTCTTGTGTCAAGCGATATATTTCTTCCAATCTTTCTACTGTTATACCGACTTCTTTCGCGATTTCATCGGAAGTAGGATCGCGATTTAATTTTTGGGACAAGCGCCAAGTTACTTTACCTATTTTTACTTTTAAATCGTGGATATGAGCGGGTATTCTAATAGTACGACTATGATCAGCAAGCGCTCTTTGAATTTGTTGTCTAATCCACCAAGTAGCATATGTGGAAAATTTATATCCCATATCTGGGTTAAATTTGTTAACAGCCTTCATTAACCCCATATTACCCTCTTGTATTAAATCAAGGAAAGGTAGTCCTCTCCCTGAAAAACGTTTTGCGTTAGGGATAACGAGTCTAAGATTTGACTCAATTAATATATTTCTTGCCTCTTCACCTTTTTTTGTCGCATCAATTAAACTTTCATATTCACTTTCGCAAATAGGTGCACCACTATCTTCTAAAATTGACAAATCTGACTTGGCTTTTAAACCTGCTTGTACGATTTTTGCATACTCATACTCTTCTTTTGGAGTAAGCATTTCAATTTCGCCTATTTCGGAAAGATACTGACGCAAATTACTAGTTCTGCCATATGATTTTGAAAAATTTTGTTTATTCTTTTTTTGCTTTGTTTTAATTTCATCAATAATCGTATAGACTTTAGCTTCTTCTGCTGTTTCAAGCTCATTATTGATTTTTACTAATTCAGCCTGAGCGATATCATTCTCAGTGATATCAATTTCTTCTTGTTCTAATTTTTCAATTATTCTATCTAAATCATCATTATTAGGATTATTAAATATTTTATTTATTTCTCCTATCGAAACATAACCATTTTTATTCGCTATTTTTTTTACTTTCGCTAAGAGTTTTTCTTCTGTTTCCATTATTTTTTCCCTCCAACATTCCTTTTATATGATAATACTCATTGTAAATTTTTTTTAAACTGCTATTACTATCATCACTAATGTTTACCATTTGTAAGATTTTTTCCATTTTTCTTTTTTGATTAGTCCATTTTTTTAAAAACATGGGATCTTTTTTTTCAAGTAAGATTGGACCAAATAGACATTCATCGTATGTTAATACTTTTGAATTAGCATCATAATGAGTGTTTATTATCTCATAAATCTTTTTTCCCTCTTCTATAATATCCTCATCAGTAATTGTAAATCCAGATTTTGACAAAAAAGTTCTTATTTCAAAATTTTTAGTATTAGATTCAATAATTATTTTTTTTAATTTCCGAGCTTTTTCTATATTTTCATTTAAGATTTGAATTATTGTGTCTCCTCCCATTCCGAGAATACACACAGTGTCTACCATTTCTTCCAAATCATTAATACCGGAGCTAAGCGTATATACTATTTTTAATAAGGAATCCCCACTAAGGTATTTTGTAAAATTTTTTTTACAAACCTGTAAGGGGGCTTTTTTATTATCAATATTTTGAATAAAAGTGACACCTTTTTGCATGCAAGCTATGCCTAAATAACCATGGTCACAACCTACATCTGCCACCTTATCCTTGGCATCTATGTGCGCAACTGCTGTTAAAATGCGCTTGCTAATTAGATTATTTTTTATCATAACTGCCAGGTGCATGTTCACGTAATTTATTAAGACGTGCAGGGTTTTTAAGACGTCTAATAGCTTTTGCTTCGATTTGTCTGATGCGTTCACGTGTTACGCCTAACATTCTTCCTACTTCTTCAAGTGTTCTTGGATGATTATCATCTAGACCATATCGTAAACGTATTACGCGTTCTTCACGCGGTGTCAATGTCTGCAAAATTTCTTCTATTTGTTCACGATATAATTTTTCTTGCGTGTATTCAAGAGGGTTAGGATTTTCAGAATCAGCGATAAAATCACCTAAATTAGAGTCTTCCTCTTCACCTACTGTAGCGTCAAAAGAAATAGTTTCTTGAGCAATCTTTAATATTTGTTGAACTTTTTCAGGAGTAGTTTTCATTTCTACTGCTATTTCTTCTGGGGTAGGTTCACGGCGTTTTTCCTGAGTTAACTTACGTGATATTCTCATTAGACGATTAATCGTTTCAACCATATGAACAGGTATTCTTATTGTACGTCCTTGGTCAGCTATTGCTCTTGTAATAGATTGGCGAATCCACCACGTTGCATAGGTTGAAAACTTTCCACCTCGCGTTGGATCAAATTTATTTACAGCTTTCATTAACCCCATGTTTCCTTCTTGAATTAAATCAAGAAAAGAAAGACCGCGACCAACATAGCGTTTAGCAACCCATACGACTAAACGAAGATTTGATTCTATTAAAATATTACGTGCTTCTTCACCTTGTGCAATTTTTTCTGTAAGTTCAATCATCTCTTGAGGAGGAATTGTTTTTCCAGCCTTCTTATATGCTTCAATCTTTTCTTGACAAGCTAAGCCTTCTTGAACTGTTCGCGCAAATTCAGCCTCTTGTGTGATTGAGAGAAGTTCAATTTGTCCGATATCACGCAAATACATTTTGACAGGATCGTCAGCTTGTCTACTTCCTGATGTAAAATCATCAAAATCAGCAACTTTGATTTCGCTTTCTGCTACTGCAGATAATTCCTCAATTTCTTCATCTATTTCAACCTCATCTGCAAATGCTTCAAAATCATCATCAAACTCTTCTATAGACAAATCTTCTTGAGGGCCATCTTCTTCGCTATCACGTGTTACTTCAATCCCCATGTTTTCAAGAGTTTTGATAATTTCATCAAGCGATTCTTCAGATGGATCTTTAAAAATTTCTATTACCTTATCAAGAGGGATGTATTGTTGTTTACCAGCAACCTCTTTGACTTGTTCAATTTCATTTTTATATAATTCTTCCATAGTATACCTCCTACGATAGCTTCTTTTTACAATAATCTAAATACTCACGATATTTGTTGTAATCTTCTTTTGTTTGAATAAAAAGTTGATCACTTATCTCCTTTTCAATATAACTGTGTAAAGAATTTAGACTTTCATAGTAAGCATTATTATTATTATCTTCGACAAGGGGATTATTACAAATCTTTTCAATCATTTCCTTTTCCGCACTTGTGTTAATATATTTTGACATAAATTCATCAAAATCAAGATTTTCATGTTCACTATAATATTGGCCTATTTGTAATAAAACGGCATAATAAGGTATCAAGTCTACATGTGGCACATTAAAATCTATAACATTTGTGTAATCAAGGTACAACTTTTTACTTTTAAGAGTATGTTTTATAATTATTTCATATGCCCTAAAAACTTTTTTAGGAACTTTTTCTTTTTTTACATCAACATTTTTCTTTATTTCGCTTGGTTTAGTATAAGAGACATCATAGCTTTTTCCCAAATCTTTTGTGAGAGTCTCTACATCGACTCCTAAATCATTACTCATTTTTTTCAAATAAAGTTGTGATAAAGTAGCTGACTTAATTTCTCTAAGCAAGTCAAATATTTCACGTTTAAATGTTTCAATGGTTCTTGCATCTTCTAAGTGCAGATCTTTTTTGGAAGTTTCATATAAGTAATCATAAATATTAGTTGCATTACTTGCTAAAAACTTCGCCAAAGAGCCTTCACCATATTTATTTAAGTATTCATCAGGATCGAGGCCATCAGGAAGAGCAATTGCATCAGGAACAATTTCATGTTCATTAAAGACTTTGAGCGCCTTTTTGGTAGCGTTAATTCCTGCTAAATCACCATCAAAACATAATACGATGTTTTTGGTTACGCTAAGCATAGTTTTTAAGTGAAATTTGGTAAGCGCTGTTCCCATCGTAGCGACAGCGTTAGTAACACCGTCTTTAGCAGCAGCGATTACATCCATAAATCCTTCAAAAACAAAGAGTTTATCATTTTTTCTAGCATCTAATGAAGCTTGCTTAAAGTTATATAAACATTCACTTTTATGAAATATTGGATTTTCAATCGAGTTAACATATTTAGCGGTTTTTTCTGTAGTTTGGTAAATTCTTCCACTAAAAGCAACTACTTGTCCATTTTGGTTTGTTATTGGAAATATTATACGTTTTCTAAAAACATCATAAGGTTCTTTTTTACCATCGTCATCACTAACTAAACCTAAATCAATTTGATCTATTAAATCTATTTTTTTATCGTTTAGAGCTAAATGTAGATAGTTATTCGCTGTTGGGGCAAGACCTATACGAAATTTTGCAATTATTTCTTCATTAATATTACGACTTTTTAGATATGAAAGAGCTGCTAAGCCTTCTTCACTATTTTTTAAATAGAATTCATAAAATTTAGTTGCTTCTTCCATTGCTTTATAGTAGCGTTCATACTGGACAGATTTTTGATTTTTGTATACATCTATTTCAATACCTATTCTAGACGCAAGTTTTTTAACCGCTTCTTGAAAAGAAATATTTTCTATTTTAGAAACGAAAGTAATAACATCGCCACCAGTACCACAACTAAAACATTTAAAAATCTTTTTTTCGCGATTCACAGACATAGAAGGATTGGAATCATTATGAAACGGACAAACTCCCCAAAAATTTTTAGATTTTAAGGTTAAGGGGACATATTCTTGAACGACATCAACTATGTCAACTTCATTAATAATACGATTTACAATCTCATTATTTATTAGCATAACATCCTCCTTCCTATACTATATAATACGCTTATAATTTCAATATTACTTTATTTATCTAAATTTTATTTACTTTTTTGAGTAAATATGCTGCTAAATCATTGATATCTACTCTTTCTTGAGTCATAGTATCACGATCTCTTACCGTAACTTTATTATCTTCTAAAGTATCAAAATCATATGTAACGCAATATGGCGTTCCAATTGAATCTTGTCTACGATATCTTTTACCTATTTTGCCACTAGCATCATAGTCAGTAGGCATAATCTTACGTAAATCATGATAAAGCGACTTTGCCTGTTCACCTAGCTTATTTACAAGAGGTAAAACCGCTACTTTGTATGGAGCAAGAGCAGGATTTAAATGAAGAACTTCACGAACATCACCATCTTCTAATTCTTCAGCTTCATATGCATCAGTTACAATCGCTAATAGTAAGCGCTCCACACCTACGCTAGGTTCAATAACATATGGCAAGTACTTTTCATTAGTTTCAGGATCCATATATTCCAAATTAACTTTTGAATGTTCTTGATGAACTCTTAAATCGTAGTCAGTTCTATCTGCTACTCCCCACAATTCTCCCCATCCAAAGAAAAATTTAAATTCGAAATCAGTAGTAGCTTTGGCATAATGCGCTAATTCTTCTTTTTCATGGTCTCTTGTTCTTATCGATTCTTCTTTTAGACCAAGGTCAAGTAAAAATTTGTGACATTCATTTTTCCAATATGCAAACCATGAAAGATCAGTACCGGGCTTGCAGAAAAATTCTAATTCCATTTGTTCAAATTCACGTGTTCTAAAAATAAAGTTTCCTGGTGTGATTTCATTGCGGAAACTCTTACCAATTTGTCCAATACCAAATGGCACCTTTTTTCTAGTTGTTCTTTGGACATTTTTAAAGTTTACAAAAATTCCTTGAGCAGTTTCAGGTCTTAAATATACAATATTTTTGGCATCTTCTATAACGCCTTGACTTGTTTTAAACATTAAGTTAAACTTTCTAATATCAGTAAAGTCATGAGCACCACAATTAGGACAACAGATATGATGCTCTTTTAGAAAACTAATCAATTGTTCATTAGTAAAACCATCACCAGTAACTTCTCCTTTGGTGAAATCTTCGATTAATTTGTCAGCACGATATCGTGTATGACAAACTTTGCAGTCGATTAATGGGTCACTAAACCCACCAACATGCCCGCTAGCAACCCATGTTTCAGGGTTCATTAAGATAGCAGCATCAAGACCTACATTATATTCACTGTCACTTACAAAGCGGCGCCACCACGCTTGTTTAATGTTATTTTTTAGTTCTACGCCAAGTGGTCCATAATCCCATGCGTTAGCAAGGCCTCCGTAAATTTCACTACCTTGATAAACAAAGCCTTTTTCTTTTAAATAAGCAACTAACTTTTCCATTGTCATATCATTTTTCATAAATGACCTCCTCTTTCATTATAAAATCAAAAAAAGCCTCATATAAAAACAACGAGACTTCAGGGACGAGATATTTACCCGCGGTTCCACCCAACTTACGTTATCGCTAACGTCACTTTTTTAATTACTAGCTCCGAAACGCCTTCAAGTTATCATTTATATCTGTTTTCACCAAACACAGACTCTCTAAAATAATTAATAACTTTACTCCTTTTCATCAATGCTAATATTATTATATCATATTTTATTCTTTTTTGCCATAAAATTGCTAAAGAAAAATTGCCATAATTATTTAGACTATTTGCATTTTTACTTTACTAAAATCTAAGTTTTTTAAATCCATTAAATTCATTGTAAAAACAATTTTACAATCCTGATGACAAAAGTTAGGAAAGGTTGTGGGCATCTTTTTAGTATCTATTTCCAATAAAACAACTTCGGTATCATTACATTTTAATACACTTCCAGCTTGTCCTGGAACATCATCAAACTCAATAAATATTGCTGAAGAATCTTGCATATTAAATTCTTCATTAATGTTTTCATATATTTCTGTGTTTTCTAAGTTACTATAAAATACTTTAGGTATAACTGGAATATTATCTATTTTCAAAAATATATAAATAAAACCTTCACTTGGCAATATTTTTTCCTCAAGTTCAGATAAATTTAATTGCATCAAAAAGAAATCATCATTTAAATTATTTCTTTCTAAAAAGTCATTTGGAAAAGATGGGTTGCCAAAAAATTTACTTTTTTCAGAATTTTCTTCGGTTTCTGTTTCTTTAGGTAATACTTTAAAATTTTTCATCGTTTATTCCTTATTCACTATTTCTATTTCTAATTTAGCACTTTCTGCAGCAATACGAAATTCCGTTTTACCACTTACATTAGATATATCAATTTCTTTTTCATTGTTTAATAAAATATCATATATTATATTGCCATTATTATAAACATATATTTTGGCATTACCTGAAAACACGTTATTTTTGACATTAAAATGGTATGTCTCATCCGCTTTTACAGTAAAACTATGTATTATTTTTACTCCTGACATTTTGTTAACAGTAAATTTGACTTTGTCTTTATTTGAATTAAGTTTGGCATTTTGTGTAAAAAATTTAGGATTTTTAATAGTTAATTCATCATTACTCAATTCGCACAATGTTTGATCAGTAGGTCCATTAGTGTCTTCAATATGCTTAACAGCGCATGATGTTACCATAAGAAGAGTAAAAAGTAACATAAAACTTAAAATAATTTTTTTCATATTTTCTCCTAAAAACATAATTTATAATATATTTTTTTAGCCTTACTATCAAAATCTAAGTATCTTTGGTAATATTCATCGATTTTTTCATTCACTTCACGAATATCAAGTGAGAGTTGTGATAAAAATACATCATCAACTTTTTCTAATTTTATTAAATATAAGTATTTGATATTTTTTGTATTTTCTTCATTAAGTGGAGCATGAATATAATGCGCCGTACAATCTAGGCAAACTATTCCTCCCGCCTCCGGCAAAAAATATTGATTAGTGGGGTTTTCCTTACCGCAGCTAGCACATTTGTTTACTATCGGTTCAATTCCAAGCAAATAACATAGTTTTGTATCAAAAATACAAAGTATATGGTGAGGATATTTTGTTTTTTCTAATAATTCAAGCGATCTTTTAAAAAAGGTAAATGCTAATTCAGAGTTTTTGACCAAATGACCTAAAAAATACATTTTTTCAATCATGCAACTCGCAATTTGCATTTTGGTAAAATCATTCTTAATATTTAAGTAACTATTTAAAACTTCAGCTGTAACTAAGGCACCTAGCGAATGATTGACAGTATGATCAATATTTTCAAGTGTTAAAATTTCAGTAAATCCTCGCGTTTTGCTTGTCATTTTTTTAGTACCCTTTACAAGCAAATTAAAACGGCCCAATGGTCCATAAAAAGAAACAATTTGGGCGTTTTCTTGATAATCGATAGCCTTTAGCACAATAGCTTCTGTTTTAATTCTTTCAGTATTCTGGTATTTTCGCATATTCTTCGTTTATATTCATGTTATTATTAGTTTTTACTTCAACATTATAGGCAGTCATTTGGTTCTTTTCGGCTATTTTAAAATTTAAATAATCCTCTATTTTACCAGTTTGAAGAAATCTTCCCCATAATTCATTTTGATTTTTCATAAAATATCCTCCTTACATTTAGGATGGATATTTTTTGTTATATTATACTCATTTTTGAATTTTATATCCTAATTCTTTAAGTTGCGATTTATCATTTCGCCAATTAGATTCTACTTTTACAAAAAGTTCCAAATAAACTTTTTTATCTAGTAGTTTCACAATGTCTATACGGGCAAGTGAACCAATTTTTTTTATCATACTTCCACCTGAACCGATGATTATTTTCTTTTGCGAAGGTCTTTCAACAATAATTGTGGCAAGAATATCATACATATTAGAATGTTTAGCATTTTCTTTAAAAGATTCAACCACAACAGCGACGCTATGCGGTACTTCTTCGGATGTCAGCAATAATATTTTTTCTCTAATAATCTCAGCCACAACGAACTTTTCAGGAGCATCTAGCGCCTGATCCTCAGGATAATATAAAGGACCTTCGGGTAAGTTATCTATAACCATGTTTAATAACTTATTAGTACTTTCATCGCTCACGGCAGTTATGGTAATTCCACCTTTGAAATTGTATAATTTTTTATATTCTTCAATACTGTTTTTCAAAAATTCTTCATTTTTAACTAAATCTATCTTGTTCAAGACAAGGAAGACGGGACATTTGGCTTTGCTCGCAACTTTTAATGCCTCTAAGTCAGCATCACTAGGAAGTTTTGATCCGTCGACCATAAAGAGTACCAAATCTAAACCATCTAAAGCGTTGTTAGCAGTTTCATTCATAAAATTTCCCAATTCATGATGAGCTTTATGGATGCCGGGGGTATCTACAAAAACGATTTGTTCATTATCAGTTGTGTAAATCCCTTTAATTTGATTTCTTGTGGTTTGCGCTTTAGGTGATACAATAGCTAAATGCTGTTTAAGAATATTATTAAGCAAAGTACTTTTTCCAACATTAGGTTGGCCTATTATTCCCACAAAACCTGATTTAAAATTGCTATTCATTTTCTAGGTTATCCTTAGTAAAAGCGTATGGTAATAAGTCTGAAACTTTAAGATTAATTACTTTCCCGTCAAGGTTGTATAACGTAACTTTAGCATCAGGTTCCATTAATTCTGTTATAACTTGGCGACAAGCACCGCATGGCGAAGAAGGGATATCACTTTTAGTTAAAATCATTAATTCTAAAATATCTTCTTTTCTATAACCATTGGTATATGCTGCAAATAACGCTGATCTTTCCGCACAATTGCATAAACCATATGATGCATTTTCAATATTAGCCCCTTTAACAAAGGTACCATCACGCATTACAAGAAGTGCACCTACTTGAAAATGAGAGTATGGGGCATAAGCATTATCATAAGCTTCTTTTAATAGATTTAATTTTGTTTCCATTTCTAACCTCTTTTATCTCTGGTAATTTTTAAAAAATTTAATACCTTTTCTTGCTTTTCAAACATAACTTTAGCATCTTCTTCATTTTGATGATCATAGCCTAACAAATGATACATCCCATGAGCAAGCAAGAAAGAAAACTCTCTAAGATACGAATGTTCATATTCTTCAGCTTGCTTAATCACATATTCTAAACATATAAAAACATCACCGAGTTCCACAGGATATCCATACTTTGTCTCTTCGTTTTCAATATCATCAATATTTGCAAAACTAATTACATCCGTTGGCCGATCTATATTACGATATAATTTGTTGATTTCGTGAATTTTATCCTCGTTAACAATTATTAAACTTACGTAATGACGTCCTTTAATATTTTCAAAATCATTAATTGTATGAACGATTTTTTTTGATATGTTAAGCAATTCCTGTTTTTTTGAAGAAAGAATTTTCAAATCAGAATTAGTTTGATTTATTAAATTTAGAACTATCATTTTTACCTCATTCTACTTTATTTTTTTCGTATTGATCAATAATCTTAGAAACTAAAGGATGACGCATTACATCTGCTTGGTCAAATTTAACAACTGCGATATCTTCGATATTATCAAACAAATTTATCGCTTCTTTAAGTCCAGATTTTTGATAAATTGGTAAATCTATTTGCGTCAAATCACCGGTAATAATCATTTTCGAATTGAATCCCAAACGCGTTAAGAACATTTTCATTTGACTTGTTGTGGTATTTTGAGCTTCATCAAGGATTATTAAAGAATTATCGAGAGTTCTACCTCTCATATAAGCTAGAGGAGCTATTTCAATACTACCTTTTAAAATCAACTTATCTGTTACATCTTTTCCTAAAATTTCATATAAGCTATCATATATTGGTATAAGATAAGGATCTATTTTTTCTTTTAAATCGCCTGGTAAAAAGCCTAATTTTTCACCAGCCTCAACAACAGGGCGCGTTATAACAAGTTTTTTAACTTTATTCTTTTTTAAAAGACCACAAGCATATGCAACAGCAAGAAAAGTTTTACCCGTTCCTGCGCTACCATATGCAAATGTAATTGCATTTTTAGATAGTGCGTCGATGTACTTACTTTGAGAAATAGTTTTTACTAATATAGGCTTGCCATCGTATGTAACCGCAACTTGCTTGCGATTAACATAAAAGTCTTTTACATCATGAAGAGGATATTTTTTTAACATCGTAATTATACTTACGACATCTCGCTCTTTTATATTAAAGTTTTCCTTATATAAAAATGACATGACTTCAAAAATATTTTTTAAATATGATATCAACTCTACGTCTACGGAACTATCAATGGTGATTTGACCATTTTCCATAATCAAATTTACACCAAGTTCTGCTTCAATAATTTTTATATTAGCCGCAATATGCCCAAGGATAACATTTTCTTCATCGCTATTATCAAAATACCATATTAAAACTTTTGTATTATTTTTCGTTATTTCACTCATATTAACACTCTTTCTACTATATTATACCATAAAAGCTAACTTTTTTATACACATTTGATTAAAATAAATATTGTTAAAAATCATAAGCTCTAAATTCAGCAATGTTTTGATAAGTTTCAACTAGACACCGTACCAAATATTCATCTTCTGTTTCTTTGATACCTATTAATTCAAAACGTTTTATATATTCATCATTACAAGTCGTATTTTTCCAAAATTCTTTTGTAAATAAACTTTGCGCATAAGAGAAAGCATCGTCCTTTGTTCTTATTACAAAATTGTCTTTTTTTACATAAAATGAACTTTTAATAATCTCTATTTTAAACAACTGTAAAAGTGTTTGATTTACAACCTTATCATAACTAACAGGCTCACCAAACCATTTATAGCCTTTTGATGTTTTTATGCCAAGCACTTTATCCTTTAATGTCTCAAAACTAGCTAATGTACTTTTTTTGGGAATTGACATGTTCTTATATAATAGAACACGTGCCATTATTTTACCTTCAGCTCGTACAGCTAATGGTGAATCCTTAGCAGCATCACCATTATTAAGGGTACCGCTAACAATAACTTCACCTTTCTTAACAGTTTCTCTAATATTTTTAACTACTACTCCTCTTTTTATCTCCATCTTTTCTATATAACCATTTTCTTTGGCGATTATATCACCATAAACTGACAGATCGACACTTTCATTTTTTTTAGCATCCATCTTTTCTAAACCAATCTCTAGTACAGCCGCCTTTCGATTTATTTCAATCCACGCATATTCAACATATTTAGCTCTCAGGTCAGCACTTATTGTATTAAGGTCTTCTTTTGGAAAGTATACACTACCTATTTTATTCATTTTTGAATATACTTCTCTTAACACTCGTTCATCTTTTACGAAAGTACCATTTTTATATCTAATGTCTCTTATAAAAAAGGGCGTAATTAAAAATATCAAAAGCGAAATCATAACTGAAATGATTAGAACTAAGTTTTTTAATATCTTTTCTCTAAAAATTAATTTATATTGATTGATGACTTCGGTATTATCATTATTATAATTGTTTTTATAATTCGAGTAGAACTCCACTTTACCATCATTTAGTTTCACTTTACGAGCATTTTTAACATTACTTTCTAAAAAATCTTCCTTAGTCATTTTTATATGATATTTGTAACTATAATCTTTGAATTTATTTTCTTTGGAAGAAATGTTAAAAATTTTTGGTAATTTTAATTTCATGTATTTCCCCCTTTATCTTAATTATATCGTTTTCAATACTATCTATAATTAGATTCATACCTTTTATTAGATAATTTGTAGTATAAATTTCACTCGTTGAAATATCAGTTATTTCACCGAAGTCAATTATAGTTATATTTTTGTAATTTATTAATTGTAAACGGGGCATAGACAATTCCGGTAATAAGGAAATTTTCACATGGCTATTTTTTTTATTTTTATGTTTTTTCATTTACTTCACCATTAAAGTATATGTTTAATGCTAGGTAAAAATTAAAAAACTCAAATACAAATTTAGAAAACTAAACTGTATTTGAGTAATTTAATTCATGATAAACACTAATGGCGAATGCCAGCTTTACGAGCAGCACGTCTTTTTTCTTTACGAACGTCGCTTGGTTTCATATAATGTTCACGTTTACGGGCTTCAACAAGGGTACCCGAACGAGAAACGTCACGTTTGAAACGTTTTAAAGCTTCATCTAGTGTATCATTTTCGCGAACGATAGTCTTTGGCATAATTCTGGTCCCTCCCTTCGCACCATAATTTCTACTATATTATACACGATTTAGACAATATTGTAAAACGATTTACAACAAATCTTTTTAAAAGTTCTTAATACTAGATATGATATTTAAAGCTTTATTGAGATACCAATCGGCAAGCGATTTAAAATCAAAATTTAAACGCATACTAAAACCAGTATATTCCTTTATCATCGCAACATTATACCACTGAAGGGCTTGAAATATTGACCATAACGAAACTCTTAACTTCGCTTTATCTTTTATATTTTCATTCTCAATATTCTTTAAATAAATTGTTAATAGCTTGTAGGCATCATTTATATCATTGTTACCAAAGCAAGCGATATCATAGTATTCATCGCCAGTACATGCAAACTCATAATCAAAAAGCACAACATTATTGTTTTCACCAACCATAAAATTTGATTTTTGAGCATCACCATGAATGAAGCATTTATCAGTATTAGAAATGATACTCTTTTGATCTAATAAAAATTCTTTTATAGTATTATAGTTCTTTGGATAAATGTGAGTATTATTTACCTTTTCTAACATCTTTTCAAAATTCGTCAATCTTGTAAAAGGATTATCATAGCCTAAATCAGTAGGCATTTGATGAATCTTATGAAGAATATCAGCAACACTAGATAAAATTTCATCATTTAAACTAATTTCATTTAGTGGTTTACCTGAAAAATATTTAGAAACCATAAAACCATCATCCATAAAATGCTCATAATAACTTTGTTTAAATAGCGTTTCAACTTCATTTAAAGCTCTCATTTCATTTTTGCGTTTAACAAAAAGGTCAGCATTTTCGCCAGGTAACCGGGCTACCATCGTATTATTGTCAACTTCTACTAAATATGTATAATTGCTCATACCATTTTTTAGGCGCTCTAATATTTCTACATTAGAGTTTTTGTATATAGCATTTAATTTAGTTTTAATTAATTCCTCTTTTCGGCAAGTTTCATAATATTGATCAATCATGTAAATTAATTTCTTAAAAGCAATAGCCCTATGACTAATTTTATTTTTCAATTCGTCGCTTATTTCCGCAAAGGTTTTTTGATATTCATCTAAGAAAAACACTGGATCATATCCGAATCCATTGTTGCCGCGCATATCATCAATAATTTTCCCACAACATACTCCTTCAGTTTGAAAAGTTACGTTTTCATCATAAAACACAACATTAGCAACCATTTTGGCATTTCTGTTAGTTACACCTTTAAGAGCGTTTTCTAAACAATCTACGTTTGATAGATAACCATTGAGAGATCCGTATCTAGAAGAATAAATCCCAGGCATATTATTTAATGATTCCACTTCTATCCCTGAATCATCGCTTATAGTAGGGATGCCATACATCTCATAGTAGTATTTTGCTTTTATTAAAGCATTTTCGTAATACGTTTTGCCATTTTCTATTGGTGCAGGAACATTTATGTTTAGTTCATTTAAGCTGATAAATTCATATTTAGATGAGAAAGTTTTATAAATTTGAAGTAAAGCTTTAAATTCTTTTAATTTGCCGTTATTTGATGTTGCTATTAAAATTTTCATATTTATCACCTTTTTTCTATTTATTATAACAAAAAAGAGAATTTCGGGCAAGTTATCTACCCAAAATTTATTTTGATAAAATATGCTAATAAAAAAATGAGGAAAATCCTCATTATTTATTGGTGTCGACTACATATGACACTTCATATAACACTGACTCCGTATCATTAATTGTAAAAGTGTCGACATCTAGATTTAAATATACCGTTTCAGCTAAATTATTTAATATGTTACTTGTAAGAAGAGACTTATCTAAAAATTGAAATGAAAGTTCCTTTTCTTTTAACTCGTAACTATATATTTCGTCAATTTTTTTATTGACACTATTACCTAAGATTTTTGAAACGATATAATCGCATTCATCTTTCGCTTGATGAACATATGTTACAGGTATAGTAAGACCATCATTTTCGGTAATTATAGTTGTGTAATTAGCCTCATATAAGAACATTGTCTCATATTTAAAATTAATACCAACATCTTTACTTATTTTTTTGAAATGAAAATCGTCAAATAAGTCAACTACTTCTTCACCGACAAAAATTACCACTTCTTTTATATCGTGATTGCAGAATGTCCACGCTACAGCCTCTACTGCCTGTCGTCCTAAGGCATCCTTAATGTTATCAGTAGTATTTATTGTTAATTTATCACCATCGATACTATAAGACACAAGTGATGCATTATTAGGTAAAACTGACTTATAACCTGTAGGCAACAGATTTTGTTTTGTAGTTAAAAGTTCCCATTTTTGTTTTATTAAGTCACTAGTAACAAGTTCAGCTTCGGCAATTTCTTTTGTTAGAGGAACTTCCATACCAACCAATAAACCATCTGCATTCTTAACATAAACTTTTTCCGAATATACCATATCAAGATTACTCTTAGGTTTATTTTTATTAATCCTATTGAAAATTCCATAAGGCAATAAAACTGCTGTCACAACCAATACAATTAAAATTGTTGAAATAATTATTTTCTTTTTCATAATCCACCCCAATAAATTGTATTATTACTCTTAACTTATTAGAACAAAATTTTATTATTTTTATATTTTTTCAGCATCGATGTTCTTTTTTTAGTAATAATGTGTTATAATATTAAAGAACAAACCTAAAGGAGATAATTATGAACAATAATTTCGATAACAATAGTCCTATAGAAAGTAATAATAATCCCGGAATGACCGATCAATTATTCTTAAATAAAAAATGGAAATTCGCTTTATTAACAATATGTGCATACTGTATTTTAAGTTTTATAGCACCAATCATATATCAAATTATTCTAATGGTTATATATGGCATATTTACTAATGGTGATTTGACTAGTGAAGATGCTTTAATATTCTATAGCAGCTATACGCATATAATTACTTACACAATTTTAACCCCTGTAATTATTTTACTTTCTATTTTTAGCATAAAAGAAGATATTTTTAAATTTAAAAACCAAACAAACATCATAAAGGCAATTATAAGTATTGTAGCAGCACCTATTGCGATGTATCTTGCGATGTTTATTGTCTCAATTATTATGGAGTTATTACATCTTAATGATACATCAGACAATCAAAAAGCCCTAAATAGTGTGTTATACGGACCTTATAAAGCAGGAATTATTCTTACAGTTGTTTTGATGGCACCTATAATTGAAGAATTAGTATTTAGAAAAGCCATTCACACAGCTATTAAACCAAGCGACAAATCAACTGCTTTCAAAATCATTCGTGTTCTAGTATCGGGCTTTTGTTTTGGAATGCTTCATGTAGTAAGTCCTATGTTACAGTATCTTTTAGCTGGAGAATTTTTAAATAGTGTTTTAGCATTACTTCAAGTTTTTCCATATCTGGTAATGGGACTAGTCTTTGGAGCGGTATACGAAATTAATGATGGAAATGTTTTTCCAGGTATTGTCATCCACGCCATTTGGAATACAATTTCTATTCTAGCCACATATCTTTTAAAATAGAAAATAAAATGTAGAGTTCACTTACTTTAGTGAATTCTACATTTTTTTATTTTTATTAATTATTTCTTTTAAATGTTTGCTAGAAGTAAATTTTACACGATAATTACCCTGAATTAACATTTTTTCACCGGTTATGGGATGCACACCGTAATAATCATTTTGAAACACTTTTTCAAAAGTACCTAACCCAGTAATCAAAACTTTGTCTTCTGTTTCGATACCTTTTGTTAGAACATCGAATGTTTGATTCACAACATCTTCGATAACCTGCTTTTGATAACTCGTGTTTTGATAAATTGCTTCTATTATGTCCTTTTTCTTCATAGCACACCTCACAATAGTATTATAACATTTTTAAAAATTATTGTCAAAAATTAAAATAAAGATTAAAAGCACCTGTGTTTATTTTATGATAATGTCTTAATGTTTATTTTTAGAAAATGTCCCAACAATAAATATCATGGTATAATACAC